>JANQFF010000242.1 GCA_028277965.1 Pseudomonadales bacterium | reverse complement strand
AGCTACCTCTGTAGGAGCGGCTTTAGCCGCGATTCAGACAGGCACTTAACCCAGCTTATCGATCACATCTCCAAACAGCTCTTCGTCCGAAAGCAGTTCCTTGGTTTGCTCGAGCGGCTTGGAAACCCACGTTTCATTGATGAGATCCCGCCAGGAGATGTTGTGGTTGGTTCCATTCCCACCCCAGGATCCGCAACCCAGGGAGAACGTCTGACGCATGCCATTCCACAGGTTGCCGCTGTTTGATGCCGCCTGGGGTTGATTCACCATAACACGCGAAGTCTTGGTCGAATTGGCGAGCTTCATGATGTGCTCGTCACTGTTGGAGTAGATCCCGCACGAGTGACCCTGACCCTGGTAACCCTGGATGTTGTTGGTCAGCTCAATCGCATGATCGATGTCGTCAGCCTTGTAGAGCGCCATAATTACCGAGAGCTTCTCACCGGAAAATGGATGTTCCGGTCCCCAGCCATCTTCGGGGACGATATAGAATTCTGTGCCTTCCGGGATATCCATGCCGGCCATCGCTGCAATCTTCTCCGCCGGTTGGGCAACAATCGCGGTATTGAGATGTCCTTCGTCGTCCCAAAGCGTCTTCTGCAGCTTCTCTTTGCCCTCGTCATCAACCAGGTAGCCGCCCTGCTCCTTGAGCTTGCCCATCATGTCGTCATAAATTTCATCGACCAGAATGACCGAGTTGTCTGCAGAGCAGGATGCCGCCAGGTCCAGCGTCTTCGACATCCTGATCTTCTCAGCTGCATCGTCAAGATCAGCGGTTTCGTCGACGGTAATCACGGCATTTCCGACCCCTACACCCAGAGCTGGTGTGCCGCTCGAATAGGCAGCGTTGACCATCGCCCCACCACCAGTGGCAAGCACCCGGTCACACTGACGCATGAGTTCGTTTGTCGTCTCCAGCGAAGGTGAATCTATGCCGATCACCAGATCGTCTGGTGCTCCGCACTTCACGAGCGCTTCTCGCATCAGATCGCAGATCTTCTTATTGGTGAGCTTTGCACGAGGGTGAGGAGCGATGACGATCGAGTTGCGTCCCTTGACCGCGTGGATCGCCTTAATCACCGGGGTTGCCTCCGGGTTTGTCGAAGGTGCCAGAGCACCAATGACACCCATCGGTTTAGCGATTTTGATCAATGCACGCTCTTTGTCTTCTTCCAGCACACCAACCGACTTGTCATCGATGATGTCCATCAACGTCGCCCTGGTCTTTCTCTGGATTTTCAGGAACTTCCCGTCGTAGTTACCCAGCTCAGTTTCATCAACAGTGAATTGGGCGATCTCCTCAGCCACACCCGGGCGAGCGACGCTCCAGACCATGGCTCGAATCAATTCGTCAACCTGTTCCTGGGTATAGTTCTCAATCTGCTGCTGAGCTGCCCTGGAACGTTCAATCAACGCCCGGACTTCTTCCTCCGGGGTCACTTCGGGTGATACCACCTGCTCGGCCATGCTCTTTCTCCCTAGTATTGGCTGAAACTGCTTGTTTTAAGCACAGCGGGATTTTACACCTCGTTACTCAGTTCCCGCCAGCATCCCCCTGCAGCAGCGCTTGTTAACGCAGATCCCACGGCAGCACATACCGTTCACCGTCAATCACACCAGTCTGCACGTTGACGTGGTATGCATCCTGCACCAGTGATTCTGTCAAAACAGTTCCAGGCGCCCCGTCACCGACCACATGCCCCCCGGACAGCAGCACCACACGGTCGCAAAACCTCGATGCAAGGGTCAGGTCGTGCATGACGATCAGGACTCCGCAACCCGCATGCGCCTGGCTGCGAAAAAGCTCCATGAACTCCAGCTGGAAATAGGGATCCAGCGCCGCTATCGGTTCATCCACGAGCAGCACCCGGGCTTCTACAGCCAGCAGGCGTGCAACGAGCACACGCATACGCTCCCCGCCCGATAAAGTACCGACGGAACGGTCTCTGAGATTAGCCGTTTTTGTCATTTCGAGGGCTCGTTCAACAGCTTCGTTACCTGCCGGATCGTCGCCATGCGGCAGGCGTCCAAGCGCGACCACCCGCTCGACACTGAGCGGCCAGGAAACCGGTGTCTTCTGGGGGAGATATCCCATCATCCGGGCACGCTCCGCTGTACCCATTGTGGATATGGATTGACCATCGAGCATGACTGTTCCGGTTCCCGCCATTTCGAGTCCAGCCAGCACTCTCAAGAGCGTCGATTTCCCGGCGCCATTGGGACCGAGAACGCCAACCAGTTCACCCTTGCCGAGACAAACATTCACGTCATCGAGAATCAGGTGGCTATCTTTTGCCACTGTAATGCCCTGAGCTTCCAGCCTCATACCTCCTCCTGGCGCAGGCGGTAGATCAGCAGAAGGAAGAACGGAGCGCCGACAATGGCTGTGACGACACCTATTTTCAATTCTGTTGCTGTCGGCAGCACACGCACAAAAATATCTGCAGCGAGGACGAGCACCGCACCGCCCAGTGCGCTGCTCAGGAGCAACCGGCTTGGCTGGAATCCAACCAATGGGCGCAACAGGTGGGGTACAACCAGACCGACAAAGCCGATCACACCGCTGACAGCAACTGCAGCGCCGACAGCAAATGAGGCACCAGCTATTATCCGGAACCGCAGATGGGGGAGCGATACCCCAAGGCTCGCCGCCGTCTCTTCCCCCAGCGACAGCGCATCCAGGTCCCCTGGGCGCCAGAGAAGCATGAACCAGCCAACTGCCATGAGGGGTCCGGCGAACAGCACATGTTCGAAACTCCTGTCCGCAAATGATCCAAGCTGCCAGAAAATGATTTCAAACGCGGCGTACGGGTTTGGCGACAGATTCAATGCCAGCGCGGTCGCCGCACCGGCAAACGCGTTGACGGCAATACCAGCGAGGACAATCGTCAGGGTGCTCGCCTGCCTGCCCGAGAGGATGAACAGCACCATGACACCGACGAAAGCGCCCGCAATCCCTCCGAGCGGGAGCGCCAGAGAAAACAGGGCAGCGAGACCGGAATAGAACACAACTACAGCGCCAAACGCAGCAGAACCGGAAATGCCAACGATGCCCGGCTCAGCGAGGGGATTTCTGAGAAGACCCTGCATGGCAGCTCCGGCGAGACCGAGACTTGCACCCACCAGTAGCCCAAGCACACCCCGGGGAACCCGTAATTCCAGAAACACAATTGTCGATGCGCTCCGCTCGCCTGCAAAAAGCTGACCCACCATTTCACCCACCGGCAGGTCGACGGGACCAACTGTCATACCGGCGGCAGCCAGCACGATCGCACTCGAGGCAAGCACCGTGTTGAGCACCCTGCTCTTCATCGAGAAATCTCTTCCTGGCCCCCAGTGGCACTTCGCAGGATGCGCAATCCTTCAACCAGCGCCGGGGACCCGCAAGTCCATGCTTTGAACGGCACTTCCACAATCTGCAAGCTGGACCGTTTGAGCGCTCGGTGCGCGAGGATCTGGTCTGCCATGGAAGGGAGATCCTCAGCGACCTGATTAATGACGAGAACATCGGGAGGGTTCATGACGACACGTTCGAGAGAAAACTGACTGAACCCCTGCACTCCAGATGCGGAGGCCACATTCTCATATCCCGTTATTGCAAGCATCTCGTCGACGAGCGTACCAGCACCATTGGTAAACCCATTTGGATGATAGACGAGTCCACGCCACTGAACGGGCACGCGCAGCGCCTCTATCTGTCGACGAAGTTCAGCGATCAGTCCCGCGCCGCGTTCTTGCCTGCCAAGATGGTCAGCAACAGTCCTTATCTGCTCGAAAACTTCAACAAGACTCTCGGGCAGTTCCAGAATCAGCAACGGAATACCATGATCTTCGAGGACCGTCCGGGTTGCGCGCGTGGTATAGGTGCCCGCAACAACGAGATCAGGATGCAGCGAAAGCACTTCTTCCGCCCCGCCCCGGTTGAGGTGCAGGCCACCTGCTTCATCTGCATAGAATGACATCTGAGGATCTGCCACCAGCCAGCTGACCGACTGAATCGAAGATTTATCAGCGAGGGCCAGTACCAGTTCGTCAGCACACAGGTTCAGACTCACTACCCGTTTGGGTGCCGATTGCCCGGCCATTGCGCAGAGCGCCCCGAGCGTGAGGAAGCAGAAGCTAGCGAGCCTGAGTAACGTCAACAAGGTCAAACTCGTGACGGATCACTTCACCGTTGCTGCCCAGCAAATCGACTTGAACAGGCGGCGTGAGCGCGCCGACCCCAAACAACATCATATGCCGACCTCCCGGCACAAATGCTACCGTTTCGCCAGGGTCCACAGGCACGTCAGCCAGCCGGCGCATGCGTAACATCCCATTCACCTCTACCGTCTCGTGAAACTCAATAGCGCTAATGTTCGCAGATTCAGCACCGACCAGAACAATCGGTTCACTCGACTCATTCGTGAAAATGAAATACCCGGTCGTTTTCCCGGATCCTGCTATCGGAGCTCGTATTTCGGCTTCCCGAAGTATGTATTCCCCGGGGGGTGCACACCCGCCCAGCACCATCAGTACCAGGTAAAACCTTGGAAAAAGAGAAGTCATGCGCCAAATTCGTAGCGAACGCTGAAGCGGTAAGTCCTCGGCACAACAGGGTGGAAATGGACGTCTTCCACGGGGCTGGTCTCACCTGCAAGCTGCGACTCGAAGTAGTACGCGATGTCATTATGGTCAGAGTCGAAAAGGTTGATCACTTCAAAGCCGGCCACCCATGAACCGAAATCGTACGATGTTCCGAGGTTAACGACAGTTGTCGCGCCATGACGGATGGAATCGTCTTCCACAAGTGGCGCATCCCCGAAGTGTCTGACCCGCAAACTCGCTGTCAGACCTTCAGCGTCCACATAGGTCAAACCGGCACCAACGACCCGTCCGGGAGTATTTGGGATGTGATCGAATCCCGATGGGACATCTTCAAACTCACTGTCTACGTACGTGGCGATGAGGTCTGCGGTCCAGCGTTCATTGATACTCCAGAAGGCTGAGAGTTCGAGGCCGGTCCGATTCGACCCATCACCTGGCTCAGTGGACCCTGAATCGCCCAGAAACAAAAGCTCGGAGTCCGAATTGAGCCAGAAGTACGTCAACGTTGCGTTCAGACCTCGCCACCCTTCCAGCCGCATGCCGACTTCAGCACCCTCCTGATCGACATACACGTCAACCGGTGCAACCGGATCCCCTGACGCCGGATCAAGCGCGATTGTGGCGCCCCTTACGTCGTTGGTGTGAAATCCCTGGCCCCAGTTTGCATAGAGCTCGATATGATCGTTGACCAGCCACGCTGCACTCAGGCTGGCAACCACATTGGAAGTGTTGTCCTCCCCGCTGTTCGCGGGCAGCAATGCGTCGACGTCGTAGTCCGAGTAATCATGTCTGAGACCGGCCGTGGTCCGAAAGGTGTCGGTCCATTTCAGTGTCAGCTCTGCAAACGCTCCGGCACTCAGCCACTTGACGGCATCTTCACGGACCGTTTGCACACGTTGGCGCCGGGTTGCCCGGTACAGATTTGTGTCCCCGACATCGTCATGGCGAAGGTCTGCACCCATCCGCAGGTCAAAAGTGTCTGTCAATGAAAATGTGTAATCGACATGACCACCGTAGATCATGCGGCGATCCACCTGTTCAATCTGATCACCATTCAGGGGGTCATCGAGAAAATAGGTGAAGTTGCTGAAGACGTTGAGCTCGTATCTGCTCGCGTAGACTCCCGCGCTCATGCGGTCGGACGTCGCGCTTGCAATCAATGCGTACCGTTTCGACTTGCCGCCGAGGGTCGGGTCGATAAAACCAAATCTGTCTATGATTCCCGATGAGACCGCCCGCTTCGGTACCTGGTCTGTCGACGCCCAGTCATTGTCGTAGGCAGTTATAACAATACTCGTATCGACGTCACCCAGTTGCCCGGAATACTTCAGCAACAGGTTGGTTTTTTCGATGTCTGATTCATTGCTCCATGGTCCGTCGTCACGTACCACTTCGAGTGCGCCAAGCAAATGCCCGTCCCCGAGGTCTGACGAACCGGCGAGAACACTCCGGCGGAACCCGTCTGATCCCGCGCTGATGTCGACGAATGCCCGGTCCAGTGTGTCGTATACCGCGAACGACGTGGTTCCCGCGGTAGAGAAATCACCGCGGTCCGCTCGGTAAGGACCTTTCCGGTATTCAACAGTCGCCACGACTTCGGGAATCAGGAAGTTGAGATCGAGGTAACCCTGGCCGTGTGCGTGGGAGCGCATGTTGATCGGCATGCCCTCAAACAACGCAGAAAAATCAGTGCCGTGGTCGAGGTTCATTCCCCGAAGGTAGTACTGGTTGGCTTTGCCCTCACCGCTATGCTGGGTGGCAACCATACCTGGCACAACTTCAACAAGCTCGCCAACCCGTTGCATTGGCCGGGTGTCGAAGTCATTGTAACCAACGAGCCCTTCCGAGGCAGACAGCACGTTGCCGTTCTGTTCGACAGCTCGCCCCCAGACTGTGAGGTTATCGATTTCCGCCTTCTCTTGAGGATGCTCACCACTATATTCGTCCTCTACCTCCTCACCCGCAGCCAGCACATCCTGAGAAACCAGGAACAACGCGGCGAGAACAATCACGCGGTACAACATTTCTACCTCTATTCAGCGAGCGGCGGATTCTATACCAGGCAATACCCCTTTCCGAATAGAGCTTTTACGAATTCCCGCAAATGTTTTAGATTGACCACAGACACTGGGAATCTACATGGCACGACGCGCAATTCTGATCTCGACACTGCTCCTCGGCAGCTGGGCGACAGCTGAGACCTCGATTACCGAAGATGTGATCTATGGTCACAAAGACGGCATGGCCCTCACCTATGACGTATTCACACCGGACACTCCTAACGGCGCCGGTATACTCTACATGGTCAGCGGTGGCTGGTTTTCAAGGTGGCGGCCACCGGAAGAACGCATGGACGCGTTTGAGCCTCTACTCGACGCCGGTTTCAGTGTGTTTGCCATTCACCACGGTAGCGCACCCCGCTATAAGGTGCCGGATGCCGTTTCAGATGTTCGCGCTGCAGTACGACACGTGAAATCAAACGCCAGGGAATACGGTATCGACACCGGTCGTCTCGGCGTCTGGGGAGGTAGCGCAGGGGGCCACCTTTCACTTGTACTTGGTCTCGCAGCAGAAGCCGAACCGGTGGTCGCTTCAGGCGACACCGGCCAGCGATTGCTCGCGCCGGTCTATCACGCTGAGCGTACGGCCAATGCAAGTGTTGCAGCCATTGTCGCCTATTTCCCGCCTGTGGACCTGCGCCCGCTTGCGGGCCCAAGTGACCGGTTTCCCTCGCTCAACTTTTCTCCGGATGAAGCGGCTGCAGTTTCGCCAATACTGCATGTCACCGAAGATGACCCGCCGACACTCTTGATCCACGGGGACGCCGACGATCTGGTACCGCTTTCCGCCAGCGCTTCCATGCAAGTGGCGCTCGACGAAGCAGGTGTCACAAACGAACTCATCGTGATTGAGGGCGGCGATCACGGATTTCGTAACCCCGGTCACCGGAGCCGGGCAACACAAGCCATGGTGAGCTGGTTCACCACACACTTATATCAGTAATCAGGAGAAACCTTATGGCCGAAGCGACCGAACAGACACTTCAATCGGATGAAGAGGCTCGCCGCTCAGCCGCCCGCCTCAGACGGTTTGCCGGTTGGCATGGATCCGCGATGCTGGCGGGCTTCACTTTACTTGGAGCTGCCACGATGTGGGCAGACACGAGTGGCTTACTGATTGCGAACGTTGTTGCTCTGGGAGTCGCCTTTGTCGTTGCCACGTTTACCGCCTCTATCGTGCATGAGTGGGGCCACTTTCTCGGCGCGCGCCTGGCGGGCTCCGAAGTGCGGGTGTTTTCCAAACCAAAACGCCTCTATTTCGTTTTCGAATTCGACATGGAAGCCAATACACCGGCGCAGTTCGAATGGCTGAGCATTGGCGGTATATCGGCAAACTGGCTCTATGCCCTGTTACTCCTGGTCCTGATACCCGTGGCCTCCTGGGCACACGCTCTGCTCATTGCCGTCGCTTTCGCACGTGCGGTCAACGTGAGTCTCTTCGAGGTTCCCGTTCTCATGCGCACCCGGGAATCCAAAAACCCTCAGCAGGAACTCGATCATCAGCTCAACACGGTTGGCATCCGGCAGGGGGCAGGATACCTGGCAGGTGCACTGATCTGGCTGGCCCTGGTCTGATCCCCCGGCTTCGTACCTTCTTCTGCGTCGGCCTGTGCCTCGGCCTCTTACTCAGCCGGAGCGCACAGGCGGACACCCTCAGGGAAGACCTGCTCGGCACCCAGGCTGAACACAACATCCCTCACCTGGCCGTCACCCTGATCGAACCCGACGGTACGGTGACGTATCCCTCAGGTGATCCCGCTCTGCCACTGCGCTGGGGTTCCATCACCAAAACCGTCACCAGCCTCACAGTCATCGATGTCGCGCAGACTCGACAGATTAGTCTCGATACGAAGGTCCTGGACCATTCACCCGCGGACCGGTGGCATAACGAATGGCGGCGAACCCATCCCGTGACGATCCGCCAGCTTCTCGAGCTCACTGCAGGGTTCCCGGATCTCTCCGGTCAGGAATTCAACTACACGGAACCCGTCACCTTCGAGGAAGCCCTGGAGATCAATCCGACGCACCGGACAACACGATGGCCACCTGGTATTCAGCACGTCTACTCCAACATGACACCCGGCCTCAGCCAGCTTTTAGTCGAGACGTTGACCGGAAGACCATTCCATACAGCCATGGGTAAAACGTTTGGAGACCTCGGCATGACCGGCGCATCGCTGCTTCCCGACCCCGCTCTGCCCGGGGGTTTTCGCGCTGACGGTGTAACTCCCATTCCATATTGGCACATGACATTTCCAGCCTATGGAGCCATGAACGCATCTTCGAAAGACCTCGCACGCCTGCTGCTCCATTTGATGCAGCAGTTCAACAAAGACAGGTCACACGTCCTTTTCCGTCCCGCAACGACGCTTGCCGCCCGTGCCGGCCTGGAAATTGGCTATGCTGCCGGGCTCTATTCCAGAATTCGCGATGGGCGTATCTGGCATACCCACGGCGGTGATGCTGACGGCTACCGTAGCCGTATGGCGTTCCTGGTGAGTACAGACAACCGCACCCGCCACGGCTACATCGTCAACATCAATACTGACAACCCCGCTGTTCTGCGCCAGATCGAAAGACGGATTGAGAAACATCTCACAGATCTCGAGGGTGACACTCCATCGCCCCCCTCACGAGAGACAACCAGCGCGTCACACCTGGAAGGGACTTACTATCCCACGGGTGTGAGGTTTGGAATCGACTCGTGGCAACGGGGAGCAGGCAGCGTGGCCCACCTCACAACAGCTCCTGATGGCAGTCTGCAATTGCGCAGAGGTACCCGGACCACAACCCTCCTCCCTGTTGGGGATCGGCTCTACCGGCGCGAATCAGATCCGGTAGCAACCGTGGCTTTTGTAGAGCATCGGGGCTCACTCTACCTGCAGGGAGAACTTGGAAACTACGTACGCACAGACCGCTGTCCGGACTACATGCATGCCATCAGCATATGTCAGCCATCGGACCCCTGAAGCAATTCCCTATATCTCAACAAGCCGCGCTGCAATCGCGGATGACGACCGGGTCAGCGCAAATCGACGCGCGAAATTGTCCCTGGCCTCTTCGGAAGGCCTTCTCGATGTTTCCCACGAGGAAAACCCGTCGTACCAGGTGACAAGTGCCAGCGACACCAGGCCATCTTCACCTGCCCCGGGATCAAAAAGCCCCATGGGTTCCGCCTCGTATTCTGAGGTGTTTTCGAACGTCTCCCAGGCCTGATTGCTGAGCTCGACAACCTCGTCGACATCATCCGGTTCGATGACAAAGCGTCTCAGGACATACAGGCCTGGTCTCTCCAGCGGCGTCCGGGAAGTTGGCCTGACCGTGGGTATCCAGACCTCGCTCGCCACGGTTTCGCTCAGTTCACCCACCCTTTCATTCGTGATCACAATCACTTCGTTGGAGGCTGCGCCGAACAGCGGCGTTAAAGCCGCCCAGAGTTTTCCCGACCCAGCCAGGTCAGAGACCCAACCCGCAACCAGGTCCCGGTTATGGTTGGTCTGAGCCCTCAGCATCTGATATTGGAATTCCATCACACTTCACCCTTATTTCTTTAACATCAAGACCTTACATCGATTTTCCGAAGAGGTTTATAATGCCTTTCCCGTAGTCGTTGGCGCGGCCCAATGCCATCTCAGACCCAGCCGCTACCCGCTGGTGGTGGTATCAAAAAAGTACTGCATACACTGGCTATGGCACGCAAAGCCGGCTGGCGGCCGACTGCCAAAGCCCTGGGTGCGAATAATACGTGCAAAGCCTGCGGTCTCGGTATGGGTGGTCAACGCGGCGGGATGACCAATGAACTTGGCGAGTTTCCGTCCGTCTGCAACAAGAGTGTGCAGGCACAATCTTCCGACCTGCAGCCACCCATCCCCACTGCAATCTTTCAGCACACGATCGACGAGCTCAAGATGCTCACAGAACTCGAGTTCAATCAACTTGGGCGGCTCGATCGGCCGGTCATGAAAAAGGCGTCCAGCAACCGCTTCGATCCCGTCACATGGGAGCAGGCACTCTCAACCATCGCCGCGGAAATGCAGTCTGCACATGCCGACAGAACCTTCTTCTACAGCTCCGGCCGCTCTTCAAACGAAGCGGGATTTATCCTGCAGCTCTTCGCACGCCTGTACGGCACGAACAACGTCAACAACTGTTCCTACTATTGCCATCAGGCAACAACCGAGGCGCTCAGCAGCTCCATTGGAACAGGAACGGCGACGGTGGAGCTTGCTGATCTGAAAGGAGCAGACTGTATTTTTCTTGCGGGCGCCAACCCCGCATCCAACCACCCCCGCTTCATCTATGAGCTCGCCGCGTGTCGTGAACGCGGTGGCGAGGTGATTGTCATCAACCCCGCACGTGAACCAGGCCTCATGCGTTTCGCAATGCCAAAACAGCCGCGCTCTCTCATCGCGGGTGGATCGGAGATTGCTACAGACTACCTGCAACCCAACATCGGTACCGACAACACCCTTTTCAAGGGAATTGCAAAAGCGATCATCGAGAACGATGGCGCAGATACTGAATTCATGAACATGTACACCGCGGGGGCGGATGAGTACATCAGCAGCATCTCGATGATGTCATGGGACGAGATCTGCAATCTCTGCGGAGTGTCGCGGGAAGATATCGAACGGGTTGCCGCCAAATATCTCGGAGCTTCGAATGCTGTGTTCGCCTGGGGTATGGGTCTGACCCATCACCTGCATGGTGTAACGAACATTGAGCAATTCACCAACCTGGCTCTTCTGCGCGGCATGATCGGCCGACCACATGCAGGGCTGCTGCCCTTACGGGGACACAGCAACGTCCAGGGAATCGGCACTATCGGCGTAAAGCCGGTACTCGCTCGCGACGTTTTCGAACATCTCCAGACCAATCTCGATGTGACCCTGCCCGTCAAACCGGGGTTAGACACGATGGCCTGTCTTAAGGCGAGTGAAGCGGGAAACATCGACCTTGCTCTCTTCATGGGCGGCAACCTGTTTAGTGCCAGCCCCGACAGCGCCTGGACAGGGCAGGCACTTGAACGCATCAGGACGAAAATACATCTGACCACAACCCTCAATTGCGGTCACGTATCAGGCACAGGCGATGGGACCGTCGTCATTCTCCCGGTCTGTGCCAGGGATGAGGAATGGCAGAGCACCACTCAGGAGTCGATGTTCAACTACGTGCGGATGTCGGACGGTGGCATCAAGCGCCATGCGGGGGTCCGCCCCGAGACCGACATCCTTTGTGACCTGGCAGAACGGGTGGTCTCTCCGGACGTCTTCGATTTTTCAGGCTTCCGTAAACACACCAGCATCCGTCAGGCAATTGCCGCATCAGTTCCCGGCATGGGTGATCTCGCGGACATCGATGTTGCCCGCAAGGAATTCCACGTTCGGGGGCGCTTGATGCATACACCCGAATTCCATACAGCGGATGGCAAAGCGCACTTCAGGATTGATGAGTCGCCGCAAACAGAGGCTGAACTCTTTCCTTACACCCTGGCCACCATCCGGAGTGAAGGTCAGTTCAACACGATCGTCTATGAAGAGAATGACACTTACCGTGGTGTATCCGACAGGTGGACCGTACTCATGAGCAAAGACGACATGGAACGGCTGGATATTCAAACGGGACAACGGGTCACGCTGAGATCCGAGCACGGTACGATGGCAGATGTCGCGGTTAAGAGCTTCGAACTAACACCCGGTAATCTTATGGCCTACTTCCCGGAAGCCAACATCCTGGTGGGCACCCGGGTTGATCCACGCAGCCGCACCCCTGCCTTCAAGTCTGTACCGGTTGCTGTCATCACAAGCGCACACACTCCGGGAGTTCCCAGGCGAAGCGCTCCCAGATGAGTAAACACTCGACCTCTAGAGCAATAGACGCTCATTCTCGAGGTTAAAGCTCCTGACAAGGAAATCCCGGAAAATCTGCAGACGGCGGTTCCGTCGCGCGTCGGGATGGCACAAGAGCCAGATTCCTGACCGGCGTACAACGTCGCTGATGCGTATCAATCCAGGACGCTGATCGGCAATCAGACACGGAAGGGTCGCTATGCCTGCCCCCAGTTCCGCCGCACTCATCTGCGCATCCGGATCGGGAAGCGTGATCACCCGGTCTGGTGGCAAACTGGCTGCATAAGCCGGCTCGAGAGTCATACTGAATTCGTAGTCCGCACCCGGAAACAGCCACCTGTGACGTTCCCACGCCTCCGTTTTGAAGCGTTCGAGGTATCCGCGACTGGCATATACCGCTTCCCGGTATTCACCTACCTGACGACCGATCAGATCCTCGTCCGGGGTATCGGTGAGTCTGAGCGCGATATCCGCTTCTTTCAGGGAGAGATCGAGAACCGACAGAGACTGATCGATGGTGATGTGAATATCCGGCCACTGCTCGCTGAAATGCACAAGCGGTTCGAGGAGCAGGTGATTTATGAGCATGCAGGGGGCCGTCAACTTGATCCCCCCTACCGGGGATTGCTCCTGCCCGAAAATCTTCACCTGTAGCTGGTCCAGTTCGCGGCTGACAGGCACTGCAGTATCAAACATCTCCTGGCCCGCCTCAGTCAGGCTTAAACCCCGTTTGCCGCGGGTGAAGAGTTTTGCACCAACGCTGTCTTCTAGCGACTCAATTCTGCGTGACAGGGTTGTGTGGCGGACATTGGCTGCAATTGCCGCCTTGCGGAAAGATCCATGCTCGGCGACAGAAAGAAAGATTCTGACATCGTCCCAGTTCATGGAGGATTTAAGCATATGCAATGTTACCAATCGTGACAGTACGGGGTGAAGGAGTGTCAGTGGTTCATCCACAAACCGCTGTGGTGCGCAATCTGGGGTTCTACAAATCGTTACCAAACGTAACACTACCCGCTCCCTGAAACAACCTACCCGGTGATCCATGAAACACGTCCTTGTCAAAACGCTGCTGCTGGCTGGTACCGCCTCCCTTGCAACAGGTGCATATGCGGCCCAACACACACGATCCATTGAAGGCTGTCGCTCTGCCATTGGAGAGGAGCTCAACCTCAACGAAGCGGAGGCTCAATTTCATCTCAAGAAGATCAAATCACGCTCGCGTACCCGTGATCTCAGATTCCATGTGTATACCAACGAAAACGCGTCACGTGTCGTTGTGAACTGCAAAGTGAAGAACTATGGCGAGGTTCTGGCACTCGATTTCAAGGAAGGCGACAATCCAATCGCGGCAACCGAGCGCAACACCCGCAGCAGGGGCTAAGCCGACAATCCCCTCACAACGCGGCCCGGAAACGGGCCGCGTCTGTTTTTCCGCCACACTTTTTCTGTGAACTCTTCTCTGGCCTAAATTGTCTTTTCAGGCCATGATGCCGGAACGCCCATTTCCGGTGTTTGGTGATGAGTGATGTAACTGCGGATCAGGCAACTGAATCTGAACGTCTTTCTGGATCGAAAAGCGTTGCCGCATCAGAAAAGAAGCTGAGCGGCTTCACCATTTTCAGTTACTCCGCGCTCTATATGCCCGTGTCGATGGTCCTGCTGCCCGTCGGTGTATATGTCCTCCCCTTTTACGCAGAACTCGGCATCAGCATGTACCTGATGTCGGTCATCATTTTTGCCGCCCGTCTCTCCGACGCGATCACAGATCCAATCATAGGCGTGCTGTCCGACCGGACAACCGGCCGCTGGGGCCGGCGCAAACCCTGGATTCTCGGCGGGGCACCCCTGCTGATGCTCTCGCTCTACATGTTGTTTGTGCCACCGGAAAACCCGTCCGCGTTGTACTTCACGGTGTGGATAGTGCTCATGTACCTGGCTTTCACCATTGTGGACCTGCCGTACTTCGCCTGGGGTGCTGAACTCTCGACAAACTACGACGAGCGGACCCACATAACGGCACGTCGGGAGCAGTTTCACTTTGCAGGCACGATCACCTTTAACCTGTTGCCACTGGTTGCGGGGCTGCTGATTTACCTGGGTGCACAGAGCGATTTCAGTCTGAGCAGCATGGTCGGCAATTTCACATCCGAGTTTCAGCAGGTCATGGCTGCCCGTGCAGGGCACATCGACGTGATTCTCGAATGGCTTGCACAGTTTGTCATGATTGCAATCCCGGTCGCCGTCTTTCTCGCGCTCTTTTTTGTTCCCGAGTTTCCACAGAAGACAATTGAACGAACACGTCCCAGCTTCCTGAAAAGTCTCAATGTCGTCCGACGCAATGGACCTTTTGTCCGCCTGATCATCTGCTACACAGTCAGCACGCTGGGGGCCGCTGTCACCGCAGCCCTGTCCTACTTTTTTGTTAAACATGTTATCCAGGCGGGCGAGCTGTATCCGATCTACCTGCTCGTCTACTACGCAAGCTCGGTGATCGGGCTGCCCATCTGGACGAAGCTATCCAACCGTATTGGTAAACACCGGTCATATATCGCTGCGCTTATCTGGTATGGAATCTGGGCATCTTTTATCCCGTTTATCCCCGAGGGCATGTTCGGGCTGTTTCTGATTGTGATGTGTTTTAAAGGATCATCCGTAGGTGCTCTCCTGGCCCTCCCGGCCGCAATGGCGGCAGACGCTGTCGACATCGATTCCGCCCGAACCGGCGAAAATCGCGCCGGTCTCTATTTCTCGATCTGGGGTCTTACCAAGAAAGGTTCGTACGCCCTGGGAGGTGCCATTGGACTGGCGGCAGCCGCCGCTTTCGGTTTCGATCCGACGCTGGATCCAACGCTGGCAGACACACCTGACGGCAATTCGTCCTCGTCCCTGCTCTGGCTGACCCTGCTCTACTCCATCATTCCGGCAGCGATCAAATTTGTGGCGTTCCCGTTCGTCTGGCACTACCCGCTGACAGAAGAGCGGCAGAAACGCA
Source organism: Pseudomonadales bacterium (assembly GCA_028277965.1). GTDB lineage: Bacteria > Pseudomonadota > Gammaproteobacteria > Pseudomonadales > Azotimanducaceae > UBA4421. The sequence continues at coordinate 10,182 of JANQFF010000242.1, read as the reverse complement.
TCCGCGACCGGATTGAGCGGCGCGGGACGCCGAGTACAGCCGGAACCGGTTGAGCATAAAGCAATCGCGGCTAAAAGCCGCTCCTACAGGTGCGACGCATGAGTCGCACGGGCGAGCAGCGGAACGCATATCAGCGTTCCGCGGTGATGTGAGCCCCGTGGGTTAAGCAGCGGGAAGTAATCCGGCAGGGATGCCAAGGAGATTCTTGTAGGAGCGGCTTTAGCCGCGATTCTTTGATGGGCGATCTGCTGCTCACCCGTCCGCGGCAGTGCCGCTAATTGCCACCTGGACTGATTTCTCGGCGTCCTTGCCGCAACGGTTTCCGGGGACAATTACACCAGGGTGCGCTTCACCGCAGATCGCTGGCAGGCGATCTGCTGCTCACCCGTCCGCGGCAGTGCCGCGGACCCAATTCTGAATCCTTGCAGCTTCCTCCCTGACAATCTCCGGCGTTCCAAAGATCTGGCGGTTGAAGCCAATCCGCTTGAACCAGTAGTGCAGGCCAAGCAGGTCGGTCATTCCCATCCCGCCGTGCACTTCAGTTGCGGTACGTGCAACAAATTTTGCCGTTTCAGCAAGGTGAGCTTTCGTGTGGCAGGCCATCAGACGCGCATCCTCCGGAACCGCCGTCATGGCATGGGCTGCGTACCAGACCATTGACCGACAAGGTTCGAGTTCAGCCGCCATCTCGGCACACATGTGTTTGACCGCCTGGAACGATCCAATCACGCGATTGAACTGAGTTCGCTCCTTGGCATACGCCACAGCATCGTCGAGCATCTTCTGGGCGGCACCAAGCGTGTCTGCCCCGATCATGACCCGACCGGCATCAATCACCCGCTGCAGTGCGTCGGTATTACCGGCAGACCCTGGGAGGAGGTCAGCATCCGCACCGTCAAAATTGACCTCTGCGACGCCGCGGGTCCGATCAATTGTCTTGAGTTTGGTGATATCGAGGTTCGCCGTCTGAACCAGGTACAAAACGCCTGACTCATCGGCGACAAGGAGCACGTCTGCATCGGGACCCTCCAGGACAAACATGGCTTTTCCCTGGAGCCTGCCATCTCGACACGATATTCCGGAACCCTCGCGAATACCGATGCGCTCGGTAACCGCCACTCCCACGTTTGTCTCGCCGCTGGCTATCGCAGGTAACCACTGTTCACGCTGGTCATCCGACCCTGCCGCCATCAGGGCGACAGGTGCCATGACAGCACTCGCGACAAAACCAACCGGAGCCGCCACCGAACCCAGGGCTTCGGAGACGAGGGCTGCTTCCAGATACCCCATCCCCACGCCACCAAGATCTTCAGGGACGAGAATGCCCTGAACACCAAGCTGTGCAAGGCCAACCGCAAGTTCGCTGTCGTGCGTCACACCCGCTTCCGCCGCTTCGCGTACACGTTCCAGGGGGCATGACGAGGACAGATACCCCGCAACACTTTCCTGCAGCATGCGCTGTTCTTCACTTAATCCGAATTCCATGATCTTCCCCCTCAAGCCTGCCGCGGTTCTTTAGGCAGTCCCAGGGCCCGCTCACCAATCATGTTCTTCTGAATTTGCGCAGTCCCACCTCCGATGATGAGACCAAGATCCAGCATGTAACGCTGTTGCCATCTGCCTTCATCTCTCAGGTACGGACTGTCTTCATACAGAACACCGAGTTCACCGAGGGCATCAATTGCCATACCAGCAACCTGATGATTGAGTTCACACCCCTGCAGCTTGACGATCCAGCGTGGGAGTCCGGGCTCTTCGTCTTTGATGAAGTGTGAGAGGACACGCATGCCGTTGTATTTCATGGCGAGCATCTGACCCTGCAGACGCAGGAGCCGGTCGCGCATCACCGGGTTGTCCATGAGACGCGCACCGTCCAGGGTTTCACTCTGCATGATTTCGACAACTTCATTGAAGCGTCTTTCCGCCTCGTTGGGATCTCCGAGACCGCCTCTTTCGTGTTTGAGCGTGTTATTCGCAACAAACCACCCTTCACCGCGTTTGCCGATCATCTGGTCTTTGGGAACACGCACATCCGTAAAGAAGACTTCATTGAAGATAGCCTCTCCCGTCATCATAACAAGCGGACGCACCTCGATCCCCGGGGTGTCCATCGAAAAGATGAGATAGGATATACCGTTGTGTTTCGGGGCATCCGGTTCGGTGCGAACAAGACAGAACATCATGTCGGCGTACTGCGCCCCTGACGTCCAGATCTTCTGCCCATTGATGACCCACTCATCGCCATCGAGTTCTGCCTTCGTAGTCAGCGATGCAAGATCTGACCCGCTGCCTGGCTCCGAATACCCCTGACACCACGTCATTTCCCCACGTACCGAAGGCGGTATGAGCCACTCTTTCTGATCTTCCGTCCCAAGTTCGAGGACGGTTGGAACCAGCCGGTTGTCCCCGCTGTGCCCCATGCGGACACCGGCACGGGAGAATTCTTCCGCGATGATGTGCGACTCGAGGGGGTCGGGATCCGCACCATAACCACCATACTTCTTGGGAATCGTCCGGGCAGCATAGCCATGCTCTATGAGTTTCTGCTGCCAGAGCACACTCTCTTCACTCGGTCGCCCCCGGGCATAACGCGGAGGCGAATCGGCGCCATGTTGCTTGAGAAACTCACGCACCTCAGCACGGAAGCTCTCGTAGTGTTCGCTGTAAGCCAAATCCATATCGGACCTCTCCTAGAAAATGAGCTGAACCATCTTGTTGTCAATCTCCGCTAGCGTGGAACGCGTTGCCGGCAGAATCGGTTCCCGCGGGAGATTCACCGACCAATCTGCTAACGCCTCCTCCAGGCGTTGAACAATGTGGGGGTGCTTTGTTGCAACATTGTGCTTCTCCCCCGGATCTTCTTCGAGATCATAAAGCAATCTGAGCATCTCTCCCGGCGATTGGATATCCCACCCACCTTCCGGTGGCGGTAGACGCCCATCGCTGCCCAGATCCTCAAACGTCAGATCGCTGTGCCGGTAGCGTATGAGCTTCCAGCGACGATCGCGAACCGCTGCGTTGAACCCGGCCCGCCAGAACAGGTACTCATGCGGTTCGTCCCCCGCTTGCCCGCTGAGGAAAGGCAGGAGATTGACGCTATCGGGGCTATCACTGTCACCCCCTGCTGCCGCTGCAAACGTCGCCATCAGATCGAGCGCTGAAACCGGCTTCTCGTATACCGTTCCGGATGGAAGCTGCCCGGGCCACGAGATGATAAACGGCACGCGGATCCCACCCTCATGAAAATGGCGTTTGTAACCGGCCAGCGGGCCGTTCGAACAGGCACCATTGATGTAGCTCGCACAACCGTTGTCGCTCAGAAAGACAACCAGCGTATTTTCGAGTTGACCGTTGACGGCAAGCGTGTCCAACACCGCACCGACACTGTCATCCAGACTGGCAACCATTGCAGCGTAAATCCGCGTGGCCTTGTCTTGGATGTGAGCATATCGATCCAGGTACACTGCAGTCGCCTGCAAAGGCGTGTGTGGTGTCGTGTGAGAAAGATAGAGAAAAAAGGGCTGATCGGACTGGCGAAGGAACGCCAGGGCTTCACGTGTGAACACATCCGTCAGGTATTCGTCGACCTCGACGACATTATCCCCACGGTAGATCTGCCTCGGCGGTTCACGTTGTGCACTTGCCCGGCCAAGTGTTTCCACACCCGGCATCCCGGGATCGATGAAGCTGGTCCCACCGGCCAGCACTCCGAAGTATTCATCAAACCCGCGCCGGAGAGGGTGGAAGTCTCCCGTGTAGCCCAGATGCCACTTGCCAACCATCCCTGTCCGGTACCCCACACGCTTAAACATTTCAGCGAGGGTGACCTGGTCTGTTCTCATACCGGCGTTCAGATCCCGGCCTGCGGGGTTAAACTCCCAGCCATGACGCTGCTGGTAACTGCCTGTCATGTAACCCGCGCGCGACGGACTGCACACCGGATGGGATACATAACCCGAGGTGAATCGCACACCGCTCTCTGCCAGCCGGTCTACATGCGGGGTCAAGATCGTCCGACTCCCGTAAACCCCCGTATCACCGTACCCGAGATCGTCCGCAACGATCAGGACAACATTGGGAGCCGCCGCTGCCTGGAAGGCAATCAGCAATAATCCCAGGGTGATAAAAAAGTCCTGCCTAAGCCTCCTCATACAGCACGTCTTCCGCTGTGAGTTGATCGATCTCAGCATCGGTATAACCCAGCTCGACAAGAACTTCTCGATTGTGTTGGCCGAGTCGCGCCGTGGCAGTGTGGATATTGGATGGTGTCTCGGCAAACTGGGCAGGTGGCCGCGGTTGGCGAACCGGGCCAACATCCGGCTGCTCGTACTCCCACAATGCACCCATCGCCTGGATCTGGGGGTCGTCCGCAATCTCATCCCGCAGGTTCACCTGGGAGTAAGGCACATCCTCAGCTTCCAGACGCTCACAGATTTCTTCTGTGGTAAACGACGCATACGCCCTGTCAGTGATCTCTTTGAGAAGCCCGCGGTTCTTCAATCGTTCTTCAAATGAGGTGAAGCGCGGATCGCCGATGAGTTCCTCGAGATCCAGCGCGCGGAATGCCCCCTCAATCTCAGCCTTCTGTACAGGCATCTGAGCCACCCAGCCATCTTTGGTTTTTCGAATGAACAGACTGAGGTCGCCGTACGGTGCCTTCTCAACCTCTTCATCGAGGAACGTGAAGTTTGTCATGAAATCCGACCAGAGGAAGAAGAGGGCCGAATCCAGCATGGATAATTCAACCCGTTGACCACGTCCCGAACGTTCTGCCTGAAAGAGCGCAGCGACGACCGCCTCTGCTGCCGTAAGTGACGTTATCTTGTCACATACGAGATTGTTCACGAGCTGTGGCGGCTCGTCGTGTTTCAGATTCGCAAACCCTGAGATGGCCTGAATGACTGCATCGTAAACCCGCCGGTTCGCGTACGGTCCACTCGCCCCGACACCGTTGATGGATACATAAACGAGTTTTTCATGATCCTTGCTCACCTTTTCGTATCCAAGACCCAGTCGCTCCATCACTCCCGGTCGGAAGTTCTCCATGACCACATCCGAGCGACTGATGATCTGCCGTGCAATCTTCACACCGGCCTCGGTTCTCAGATCAAGGCAGAGAGAGCGTTTGTTGCGGTTGAGCGTCAGATACGCGCTGCCCATCCCGTTGACTTTAGGGAGGCCACGACGCATGAGATCGCCGTTTTTCGGTTCGATTTTGGTCACTTCCGCGCCCTGATCACCAAGAATGGTCGCTGCCAGGGGACCGGAATAGACGGCTGTAAAGTCCGCTATCCGTACACCCGCCAGTGGCCCGGTAGCCTGGCCACCCAGATCAACGCCGCTCATATCATCACCCTCCGCGTCAGAAATTCGACGACTGCATCTGTAAATATGTCATTACGGTCACCGGCAACCATGTGAGCCGCGTCGGTTACATTGACGTACTCACTGTCTGGGCAATCCACCAGGAACCGTTGCGCGCCTGTTTCACTGAGAACGTCGGAGAGCCCCCCACGGACGAGCAACACAGGTATATCCATTCCCGATAGCTTTTCCGCTGCTGCCTGCATCCGCTGCCGGCGTTCAGATATGTCCATGCGACCCGGACCTATAAACGCCGGGTCCCAGTGCCAGCGAAGACGGCCCGTGTTGTCGAGCCGGACGTTCTTTTTCAGACCATCCAGTTGCCTGGGTCGGCGACGATGCGGCTGGTAACTGGCAATGGCGTCCGCCACTTCATCCAGTGAATCGAAACCTTCTGGTTTCTGCGCCATGAAGTTCCGGATTTTCTGAGCTCCCTCTTCTTCTATCTGAGGAGCGGTGTCCACCAGAATCAGAGCCCCAGCATCTATGTGCCCCTCTCCCACGGCACACAAGCCAACGCCGCCGCCCATCGACGCACCGACGAGAACGGGGTTGGTCACCCCAAGATGAGCGACAACCGCTGCGAGGTCTTCAACCATCACATCCTGGCCGTAGTTGCCGTCCTCAACCCAACTTGAATCCCCGTGTCCCCTCGCGTCCAGGGCATACGCCTGGTAACCGGCCGCGGCAAGGATTTCTCCTGTACCCTTCCAGGCGTGCCGGGTCTGACCGCCACCGTGCATCAGGAGAACAACTGGCTTACCGCTTTCGCCCCAGACATCAGCGGCAATGGAATTTCCTGACGAACCGGGCAAAGTGAGACCCGGCTCGGGTGTTCCCGGCAATCGCTCAAATGGCATGACTGAACCTTAAGTACTGCTCCCTCGTCACAGTCTAATAGATTTCAGGGATTTTCGACGAATTGCGTTATGCCGGTTGTTGCCTTGCGTTGAGAAAGTCACGTATCGCCTCTGGTGACAGGTCTACAGTCTGACCCAGGGTACGTGCGCACAGGTCGACAGCGGCATCAGCATCTTCGCCTGGTACTATCGCCGTGGGCACCCGGATTCGCCCAACGGCCACGTCGCTCAGGGCAAAGTAAGTGTCTTCCCATGGATAGAGGCCGTCCCGGAAATCCACAACATGCGTGATGTAGGTTTCTCGGCCGAGACGTGTGATTGCCGCCCGGTAACCCTCGTCGCTGCTCAGCCTCGATATCCAGGGCCCGGCGTCGGGGTTACTGGCGAACGTACCACCCTTTTGGGCTGCTGCCATGACTGCCTGCAATCCCTCCGCGCGTGCCAGACGGATGGTCGGGTTGAAAGCCTCATAGACGTGATCCATCGACGCCTGCCTCCGGAATGGCGCTATGGCAACAATGCCCGCAATTCTCGCCGGTGCTTCGTAAGCAAGGCGCATTGCCTGCAACGCTCCCATGCCTTCGCCGACCACCGTCACATTGTGTTCGTCGCAGTCATCCAGCACAGCCAGAAGATCTTCGACAGCAGATTGGTGACTGAAAGCACAGAAGTGTGTATTGCTCTGACCGGCGAACCGCTGGTCAACGGAAATCATCCGGTAGCCGCTCAACCAGGCCGGACGGAAGGAAGCTTCGTCCCAGCGCTCAATGGCGCTGTCTACGCCACCGGGCGCCAGAAGCAGAACCGGCAAGCTTGATTGCAGTGCTTCTCCTGCGATCTCATACCGAATCACGGACCCATCAGGGCGTGTAACCTGGGCCATGGCGATGTCTGTTACGCTGAAAAGAAACCATGGTAAGGTGCTGCCTATCGGCCGCACAAGTGAGGTGGTCCCGATGACCAACCCAGCGCCTGCGATCACGCTCGACACCCTCGACATTACGGATACACGCCTCTATGTCGAGCATGGATACCCATGGGGTGCCTGGGATCTCCTCAGGAAGGAAGCCCCCGTCTACTGGTACCAGCGACCCGGGTTCGAGCCCTTCTGGGCCATCACCAAACACGAAGACATCGGTTTCATCTCACGAAGCCCCGATCTCTTTTCAAACACCCAGATGCTCCGGTTGGCCGATACAGAATCGCTGCGGATCGGCCAGCGTGCTCGCGTCAGGAATGCCAATCGCTATGGCGGCAGCCCCGACGATCCACCTGACTTCATTTTCATGGATCCACCCGAACACAGGGAACACCGCAGCGCGGTCAGCCGTCATTTCACGCCACGTACCATGCGATCGCTCGAAGCACACTTTGAAGAGCTGGCAGAAAACTATGTCAGCCGGTTCGCTGACTCGATTGTTGAGCGTGCACAGAAGGATCAATCCTCCGGTGTAGTGGATGTTGTCCACGAACTGGCGGCCAAGCTGCCTGTTGCAGCCATCTGCGAGATGGCGGGTATCCCTGAAGAAGACTGGGATCAGATATTCCATTGGACCGAAACCCTCATTGGAGCTGGGGATCCAGAATTCCGGAGACCTGGAGAATCGCAGGAGCAGGCGATGCGCCGGAGCAACGGCGAATGGCGACAATACAACGAATCTCTGGTCGAGCAGCGCCGGCAGACCGGCCTGGGTAAAGATATCCTGAGCACATTGATGCAAGCAGAAATCGGCGGCCAGAAACTGACCCCAAAAGAGATCTCCGCCTATTTCACGTTGTTGGTCGCCGCAGGGAACGAAACGACACGTAATTCCACGACAGGTGGAGTGAAAGCTCTGCTCGATCACCCTGAACAGCTCGAGCACCTCACCGACAATCCCGAGCACGTGCCTGCTGCCGTTGAAGAAATACTGCGTTGGACATCCGTTGTCATCCAGTTCCAGCGGACAGCGATGGAGGACGTAGAACTGCGCGGACGGACGATACGTAAGGGCGAATCGGTGGTGCTGTGGTACCCGTCAGCAAATCGCGACGAGGACGTTTTCGAAGATCCCTACCGGTTCGACATAGAGCGCGACCCGAATGATCATTTTGCATTCGGAGGGTTTGGGGAACACTTCTGCCTGGGAGCGCATCTGGCGCGCTGGGAAATGCGGGCGATTCTTCATGCGTTGTTGCCGCTGCTGCCACAGCTGGAACTTGCCAGTCAGCCGGAGCTTGTATCCGGGAGCCTGCACGTGGGAGGCATCAAGCGGATGATGGTCAGACTGGCCACCGGGACACATGAGCAATGAAAGTACAGATAGACCACACACTTTGTGAAGGGCACGCCAAGTGCATGGATCGTGTGCCTGAGATCTTTGAAGTTCGCGACGACGACCGCTCTTATGTTCTGCTCGAGACAATACCGACACACCTGGAGGAGGATGTCAGGCGCGCAGCAGCCGTATGCCCCCGCGCGGCGATCTCGTGCGTTGACGACGACTGAGGGCGAAGCGCCCTATCCTCAATTCATGGACACCTTCCGGGGATTTAGAGGATAATTACGAATTCCCCGGAGGACATCGGGGTAAGCGGCCGAAAAATAACAAGTTACAGGCAATGGAGTAGGCACATGGGGGCATGCAGGATATTCTTGGGTCGTTGGTTACTCATGAGCGTCTTTGTCGTATATGCCGGATGCGCAACGGTAGATACGGTGGAAGAACCCGAACCGGAACCGGTTGTCGAGCAGGAGCCGGAACCCGAGATACTCACCGCTGAAGAAGGACTCACTCCTCAAGAACGCTTTCGTAAAGTCCTTACTCTGCTCGAGTCGGGGCAGGCCCCTCAGGCACGCGCGGAAATTATTGCCTATCTCGAAGACCGTCCGCGCAGCCAGACTGTCAGAGGCTTGCTGCGCCAGATTGATACGCCCATCGAAGAGTATTTCCCTTCCGAATCCTTCACAGTTGTTCTCGAGGCTGGAGAATCTCTGTCCACGCTGGCAAACAAGTACCTTGGTGCCGTATACGAATTTTTCGCCCTGGCACGATATAACAACATCGAGGTGCCCAGAAACACACGTATCGGCCAGACGATCAGGATCCCTGCCACACCGGGGGCTCTGGCAGCACATGCGGGAACTGAGGAAACCGCCCCTGAAGAGGAAGTGCCTGTTGTAGAAGTTGCTGAGACAGTCGAAGAACCGGTAGAACCGGAGCCTCCCGCCACGGAGGTGATCGAGCAGCTGTCTACCGCAGAACAGCTGACACGGATGCTGGAAGAGGAGGAATTTGCTGCGGCTGTCAGCCTGATATCATCCATGCCTGAACTGATATCTGACAATGCGGATGTCGCCTTGTCTGCATATCTGGGCCATGCACAACTCGAAGACACTTCCGACCAGGATGCTGCTGAGAGTCTCTATAGCGCTGGCACCCTGTTCATCTCCTCAGAGCGGGATGATGAAGCGCTCGACGTCCTGAGTCAGGCGGTCAATCGGGATCCCGCGCATACGGGTGCAATGGAGGCACTGGGTGAACTCCGGCAGAGACTTGCCGACGGCTATCACCGCGAGGCCTCTGCTGCATTTCGCGCGCAGGAGTTGGACAAAGCCATTGAAATCTGGGATCGGGTACTGGAAATCATGCCGGACCACGGAAGCGCTCAGGTTTACCGTGCGCAAGCTCTCGAACTTAAAGCCAGACTTGATTCTCTGCAGCAGTAGCCGATGAACGACCAGACAGACACTCCGTCCGTCGGCTTCTTCAGTGAGCTGCGCCGGCGCAAGGTGCCACGCACAATGGCCGCGTACATCATTGTCTGCTGGTTCATTCTCCAGGTCGGAGAGATACTGCTGCCGGCACTGGGTGTTGATGGTGACCAGGCTCTGCGAATCATCTTTTACGTCTCCATCGCCGGGTTTCCCGTCTGCATCGCCATGGCCTGGTTTTTTCAGATCACGAGGGAAGGTATC
>JANQFF010000188.1 GCA_028277965.1 Pseudomonadales bacterium | reverse complement strand
GGTATCAGGGAGAGGATCTCGCGCGGTTGCGTACCATCGAGCGGCCTGTGGCCATGGTGTATCAGGCGTTTGTGAATTATCCCAACCTCACCGTGGAGGAGAACATCGCTTCGCCTCTGAGAGCCCAAAAACGGGGAGCCGAAGAAATTCGCGAGCGGGTCCGGGATCTGGCCGGAAGGTTACAGATCGAAGCTTTGCTCGAACGTATGCCCGACGAGTTGTCCGGAGGTCAGCAACAGCGGCTGGCGATTGCACGGGCACTCGCCAAAAACGCCGAGGTCATTCTCCTCGACGAGCCGCTCGTCAATCTCGACTTCAAACTCCGCGAGGCACTGGAGACGGAACTTCGAGATATCTTGCTGGAACGCGGCACGACGGTGATCTACACGAGTTCCGACCCGCGGGATGCCTTTAACCTCGCGGACGAGGTGCTGCTTCTGGCTTCAGGCAACAAGCTGCAGAGCGGAGCACCCATTGATGTTTACAGCACTCCGGTCAGCCTGGAAGCCATGATGCTGTTGAGTGACCCGGGGGTGAACCTGTTTAACCGTGATGAACGGCTCTTTGCTGTGCGGCCGGAACATGTGACGACTGTGAACAGTGAAGGTTTCCGTTTCAGCATGGGTGTCACGGCCTATGAAACGAACGGTGATGAGTCTTTTATCCACGGTGTCGTTGAGGGAAATGACTGGGTGTTGCGCCAGCGGGGCATGATGGACGTGCAGGCGGGACAGCCGCTGGATCTGTATGCCCGTGAACAGGATGTCTTTACTTTCTAGCCATGGCGAGGGTCGAACTCGATAAGCTGACGTTCGCCTATCCAGGTGCTGATGAGGCAGTGCTGGAAGACATCAATCTCACGATTGAGAACGGCGAAGCACATGCACTCCTCGGCGCATCGGGTGCCGGGAAAACGACTCTGCTCAATCTTTTGTCCGGATTGCTCGTGCCCACATCTGGTTCGATCTCGTTCGACGGCCGGGATGTATCGAGACAGCCGGGCCGCGAGCGCAAGGTGGCGCAGGTGTTCCAGTTTCCGGTGCTCTACGAGTCGTTGTCCGTAGAAGACAACCTTGCGTTCCCGCTCAGGAAAAGCGGGATGACCCCAGACCAGATTGAAGTGCGGGTGGGTGAGATCGCCGACGAGCTCGAGATTTCCGGGATACGTAACCGGCGGTCGACGCAGTTGTCGCTGTTCGAAAAGCAGCTTGTTGCCGTCGGGAAAGCGCTGGTGCGGCCCGACGTATCGCTGGTTCTGCTGGACGAACCGCTGACAGCGGTAGAACCCCGGGTGAAGTGGCAACTGCGGCAGACCCTGAAGAAAGTACAGGCGGATCTCGATGTCACCATGGTCTATGTGACTCACGATCAGACAGAGGCACTGACGTTTGCAGACAGGGTGACAGTGCTCACGGTCGATGGCGTTCTGCAGACAGGCACACCCGAAGAGATCTATGCAACGCCGCAACACGAGTTTGTCGGGCATTTTGTTGGCAGTCCCGGCATGAACTTTCTGCCCAATCATGTTGTGGATGAGGCTCACGGAGACAAAATCGGATTTCGCCCTGAGTGGGTCCAACTGAGTGGGACGGGTGTCGTTGAAGGCCAGGTGGTTCGCACCCGTGCCCTGAGTTCTCAGGAAGGACAACCCTACGGCATCACAACCGTTGCTACCGACCACGGTGAGATCAATGTGCGGGGCACATTGTCGGCCGAGGAAGGCGCGACGACGGGTCTCAAGGTGGATCAGTATGTTGTCTTCGCCGATGGGTGGAGGGTGGCATGAGTTCGCGGCCATATGACAACCGGGCCTGGCTGGGTGTTCTGCCTGTCGTTCTGATTGTCGCGTTCAGTGCCGTTATCCCACTGATGACGGTGGTCAACTATTCAGTCCAGGACATTCTCGATTTTAACTCCCGCTTCTTTGTCGGCTTCGAGTGGTACCGGGAAACACTCAACGATCCGAGGTTTGTCGACGCTTTCCTGCGTCAGATCGGGTTCTCGGCAACGGTTCTGGCGCTGGAAATACCGCTTGGCATCTTCGTGGCCAAAGGTCTGCCCAAGAACTCGCGGATGACCCCATTTCTGCTCGTCTTTCTGGCGGTGCCGCTGCTCATCCCGTGGAACGTCGTCGGCACAATCTGGCAGATCTTTGCCCGCGCTGACATTGGCCTGCTTGGTGTGGCGATCAATGCGATGGGTATCGATTACAACTATACGTCGGAACCGATGCATGCCTGGCTGACCCTGGTCGCGATGGATATCTGGCATTGGACATCACTGGTGGCGCTCCTTTCGTTTGCCGGGCTGACGTCCATTCCCGAACCGTACTACCAGGCAGCTGAGCTTGATGGCGCTAACCGCTGGCAGGTACTCAGGTTTGTCGAACTGCCCAGGCTGAAAGGTGTGCTGACCATTGCGGTTCTGCTCCGGTTGATGGATAGCTTCATGATTTACACCGAGCCGTTCGTCCTGACCGGTGGTGGCCCCGGAAACACCACAACCTTCCTGAGCCAGTACCTTGCAACGATGGCGGTCGGGCAGTTTGATCTCGGCCCCGCTGCCGCCTTCTCGGTGATCTATTTCCTCTTTATCCTGCTCTTCTGCTGGCTCTTTTACACATCGGTAGTGGCCCGCGATGAGTAATTTGCGTTGTTACAGCTTCTGGGTACTGCTTGGGTACTGTGCCTATCTGGTTCTGCCGCTCTACTGGCTGCTCTCGATGGCGTTTTCGCACAACGCTGACATTGTGGGACAGTTTGAGGTGGTGCCAGGATCCCCAACGCTTGAGAATTTTGCAGAGATATTCAGCAATCCGGTGTGGTACGAGGCGTTCGGAAATTCACTCAGCTATGTTGTTCTGAACACGCTCATCTCTTTGTTCGTAGCGATTCCGGCAGCGTACGTGTTTTCCCGCTATCGCTTCCTTGGTGATCGCCAGCTCTTCTTCTGGCTTCTCACCAACAGGATGGCTCCACCTGCAGTTTTCCTGCTGCCTTTCTTCCAGATTTATTCGGCCATGGGTATGTTCGATACGCCGCTTGCGGTGGCTCTGGCGCACTGTCTTTTCACCGTGCCGCTATCCGTATGGATACTCGAAGGATTCTTTTCAGCCGTCCCGCGGGAATTGGACGAGATGGCGCGCCTGGATGGTCACAGTTTCTGGCATTTCTTCACACGGATATTTCTGCCAATCAATAGAGGTGCCATTGGTGTCACGCTGTTCTTCTGTTTCATGTTCAGCTGGGTTGAACTTCTGCTTGCCCGGACACTCTCCGGTAGTGAAGCCAAACCCATCGTGGTGGTCATGACGCGGACGGTCAGCGCTTCCGGTCTGGACTGGGGTGTGCTCGCCGCTGCAGGGGTTCTCACCGTGTTGCCCGGGATCCTGGTTGTGTGGTTCGTACGGCGCCACCTGGTCAAGGGGTTTGCGCTCGGGAGGGTGTCATGAGCTGGATGGCCTGGACGCTCCCGACAGCGCTCTTCTTCTCAGCGATTGCGGCCAGTCTCGTGACAATGACGCTCATCGAGCTGCGCTGGCCCACGGTGAAACGCAGAGGATTCCTGCCAATGGCTACCACAAGAGGGGATCGGTTCTTCATCAGTCTTCTAAGTGCTGCGTTTATTCACTTGTTGTGGATGTTGCTCGTGGGTGGAGGGTTGTTGTGGGCAACAGTGTTGGCTGTCTTCTGGGGTGTGGCTCTTATGCGCTGGGGATGACATACCTATAATGTCCGCACCTTCTAATCGGGATGGCGGATGTATAGAACACTTGGATTAATGCTGACAGCGGCATTGCTGGCCGGTTGTGGCGATTCCTCTCAGCAGGCTGAGACCACCGAAGCAGTGGACTTTGCCGGTAATGCAGCGCGCTGGGCGGACGATGAGTTCCAGCCATCGACCTTGTCGCGTGACGCGCAGTTGGCGGAACTTGCCTGGTTCACCAATGCATCTGAACCTTACCGTGGCATGACCATCAACGTGGTTTCAGAAACGCTGACCACACATGAGTATGAAAGTGAGGTTCTGACACAGGCGTTCTTTGATATTACCGGGATTCGCGTCACGCACGACCTTATCCAGGAAGGGGATGTCATCGAGAAGCTCCAGACCCAGATGCAGTCCGGGGAAAACGTATATGACGCCTATGTCAACGACTCCGATCTGATTGGCACCCATGCCCGCTACGGGTACGTTGTCCCGCTGAGTGACTTTATGGCGGGCGAAGGGGCAGACGTCACCTCACCCACGCTCGATCTTGATGACTTCATCGGCATCAGTTTTACAACGGGTCCCGACGGAAAAATTTACCAGCTGCCCGATCAGCAATTCGCCAATCTGTACTGGTTCCGCTACGACTGGTTCACCGATCCCGGGCTCATGGCGCAATTTGAGGAGATCTACGGGTATGCGCTGGGTGTACCTGTCAACTGGTCAGCGTATGAAGACATCGCTGAATTCTTCTCCGAGCACGTCAGAGAGATAGACGGCACCCGTGTCTACGGTCATATGGACTACGGAAAGAAAGATCCGTCACTGGGCTGGCGGTTCACGGATGCATGGCTCTCGATGGCCGGAGCAGGGGACGAAGGCATTCCGAACGGGTTACCGGTCGACGAATGGGGCATCCGGGTGGAAAATTGCCGGCCTGTTGGATCGTCTGTCAGCCGCGGTGGGGCCGCCAATGGTCCGGCAGCGGTGTACGCGCTACGCAAATATATCGAATGGTTGCAGAAATACGCACCGGCTGAAGCGCCCGGCATGACATTTTCGGAGGCGGGTCCGGTACCTGCCCAGGGGCATATCGCGCAGCAGATTTTCTGGTACACCACATTCACAGCGGACATGATCAAAGAAGATCTCGCGGTGGTGAACGAAGACGGAACACCCAGGTGGCGTATGGCACCATCCCCACATGGTCCGTACTGGACGGAAGGGATGAAGCTCGGCTACCAGGACACGGGTTCCTGGACACTGCTTGAGAGTACACCCCTGGAGCGACGTAAAGCGGCCTGGCTGTACGCCCAGTTTGTGACATCAAAATCTGTATCCCTGAAGAAAACGATCCTGGGACTGACACCCATTCGGGATTCCGATCTGCGATCTGCTGCCATGTCTGAGATGGCCCCTAATCTTGGCGGCCTGGTTGAGTTCTATCGCAGCCCGGCCCGCGTTGCGTGGACGCCCACCGGGACCAACGTGCCCGATTACCCGAAACTTGCACAGCTGTGGTGGGCAAATGTCGCAAATGCCGTGAGTGGAGAAGTCACACCCCAGGCAGCCATGGATACGCTCGCTGAACAGCAGGACCGTGTGCTCGAGCGTCTGGGAAGGCACGGGGTTCTAGGCGAGTGTGGACCGGCGTTGAACGAAGAACAGGATCCCGAATACTGGCTGAGTCAGCCGGGTTCCCCGAAGCCAAAGCTCGAGAATGAAAAGCCGCAGGGTGAGACTGTCCCGTATGATGAGCTGATCAAGTCGTGGGCTGCGATGTAATGATCTTCCGCTCGACAATCTCCGCCGTGCTGCTCTTTACGAGCAGCCTGGCGATGGCGGATTCTCCTGAAGAAACGGTGTCCGCGTATTTTGATGGGTTCAATGGCGGTCGTGCAGCGGCGGAGATGATCGAACGCTATTGGCATCCCGAGGTCACCATTGTCATGGCGGACGGTGTCCTGCAGTTCGCCGCGCACGATGAAACAGCCGCCTGGCTCGAAGGCCTGCAGGAGGAAATCAAATCCCAGGGGTGGCGGCGTTCGGAAATCCTGGAACGACGGGTGTGCGCTTTGAGTCCAACAAACGCGTTGTACAGCGTTCGTTTCAAGCGGGTCTTCGAGAGCGGTGAGGAGTTCTTCTCAGGAGGGGTCTACCTGATGTTGAGAACCGACCGATGGCGGATTGCCGGACTGGTGTTTGCCGGGGCCGATTCGATTCTGGACTGCTAGGCAATCGCGGCTAAAGGCGTGACGCATGCGTCACGCGGGTGAGCAGCGAAGCGCCTACCGGCGATTCGCGTTGACGCGAGCCCCGTGGCTACAAAGAACTGAAGCTACCCCGGCATGGACGCCATGAGGACAGTCCAAATGGACAATCGCGGCTAAAGCCGCTCCTACAGCGCAAATCCAACTACTCTGTAGGAGCGGCTTTAGCCGCGATTTCTCTCTATCCGGAAACTCCTGATTGATTTAACAGCCTTCGCCGTTGTGTTCACAAACTCGTACACATCTGCAAAGTCGTAGACGCTTCCGTCCGCCAGGGTGTAGTTGCCGCTCGCACTGCCTTCACGGCCGTGAGAGATGGCGTGGCTGACCTCAATTTCGGCTTTTTCCGGACATTCAAGGGCAAGTAGTTGATCCCGCCCGGTGGTTATCGTGTCGCCTGCGATGTTCCATTCAACCACTTCGCTGGTGCCAGCGATGATCCCATCCGCATCGTTCATCAGCAGTGCAATCGCCAGTTCCTGAACGAAAGTATTTTTGGGTGAATTTCCGCAGGAAGCTTTTCTGGCGATTTCGGTCATACTTGGACGTGCTAAGTAGTCGGAGAATCTCGATTATGGCTCAGAATCCTCCTGCAGGCAGTCCCCGGATCGTCGCCCGTCTGGCCTATGACGACGTTGGCGCAGCAATCACTTTCGTCGAAAAAGCATTTGGTTTTACCGAAGGGGAGGGTGCACGCGTGGGTCCGGATGACAACGTTCTCCTCACGGAGATCGACGTTGTGGACAGTTATCTCATGCTGGGCAAAACCGGATCACACGGTCTGAAGAGCCCGAAGACCTCTGGTGCTGCCAGCGGTGCGGTGATCATCTATGTGGATGAGGTGGATGCGCACTTCGAACGCGCGCGTGGTGAGGGCGCTGAGATCGTCTCAGAGCCTACCGACCAGTTCTGGGGTGACCGACGGTATGAAGCCCGTGACCCGGAAGGTCATTTGTGGTCATTTCACGAGCACACAAAAGATGTTTCTCCCGAGGAGATGGAAGCGGCGATGCGCTCGTTTTCAAAATGAAGAATCGCGGCTAAAGCCGCGATTAAATGATTTCGATCGAAAGAGTGTCTAAGCCGGAGAAGGTTGCCGTATAGCTTCCCGGGTCTGCCGGTGTCATCCCGCCGATCGAGCCGGTCATGAAAAGCTGACCGGCTTTGACTTCATAGCCGACTTCCAGCGCCTGATTGATGAGCCACGCCAGCGCATCCGCCTGACCATCCATCACTTCCCGGCTCGATCCGCCAAAATGGGTTTCACCCGCACTGCCAAGACTTGTCTGCACATTATCCACGTCGATGTGGCTGACGGCGTAGCGCGGTCCTTCAAGCCAGGCATACGAAGCTGAGTTTGCCGCCACCAGATCCAGCCCTTTGGGTCGCCCGGGTAGATTCGGTGCTGCGATTTCCATCATGGGCATGCAGCATTCGACGAGATCCAGCACTTCGCCTGACTTCACCGGACTCAGAACGTCGGTATGTAATCTGTATCCCAGCTCGGTTTCCAGGATGCAGGGTATTGCTGGCGAAAATGCCGGTGTGTGGATGCTCCCGCTCTCAAAAAGGACACCCATAATCGGTGAGTCGATACCCATTGCGGCCTGTGCCTGTGGAGCTGTCAATGCCGCCTTGAAACCTGCGATCACCTCATCCTGGTTTTCTACCAGTTCGCTGACGAAGTTGTACTGGGTTGCGTAGGCATCGCGCAGGGAGGCCTGAGGCTCCACTTCTGTGTACGCGGGAAAGGTGACACGGTCGACCCAGGCATCCGCGAGCTGAGCGTGGAAGGTCAAAATGAAAACCCGGTCAGCATGTCGGCAGCGTAGGTGAGGGGATCTTTGCCACCCGCAGCGGGTTGAATGACAACTTCGATACCAGCGACGCCGGTCTCGAGCGTGACACCTTCGATTCCCTGGAGAAAATCGTTTGCGGGACCCGCGGGCAGGGACACGCGGAACGTCTCGAGACTGCCAGCCAATGGTGTGGTCTCAGCGGGATGCGGGCATTCCAGCCAATCGATAAAAAACGGAAAAAGGCCCCCGAGGTCGTGACCGCCGATGCCGAAGAGCTGCCAGTTCAGGACTTCGCCATTGGGCTGCTCACGAGCGGTGTCGCGGATCGGACCAGGAACGAATCCGGCAGCTGCTGCCCGTTCTGAGATGCCGGGCAGGTCTGTGGAACGCACGGCCCAGTGTAACGGGGTCATTCCGGGCAGTGTGGCCAGATGCCCACCCATATTGCCGTCGAGGTTCTGGGCCGGGTCCGGAGCGATGATCTCGAGATACGCACCGGCGCCAAACGAACAGAGAGCGTTGTGTGTACCCAGGCCGGTGTGTGCGCCTCCATTTGCAGGCAGACAACCCGTCAGATCCGCAAACTCCTCCTTTGCTGCCTCAAGGTCCGGTGCGGCCAGTACAAAGTGATCCAGGTTCATCGTGTTCTTCCCCCCAGCGGTCGTATGATTGTCAGTGTCCCCGAATGACGCTTAGTATCGTACATCCATAGAGAGGAGGCACGCGATGAGCCATGAAATCAAGACAGTGGCGGAACTTCGGGCGGTGATCGGCGATGAGGTGCCGGGGCTTGCCGAAAAAAATATCGATTTCCTGGATGAATTTGCGTTGGAGTATCTCGCCAAATCGCCATTCCTGGTTCTGTGTACCAGCAACGCGGACGGACAGCTGGATGCTTCCCCCAAAGGTGATGGTCCCGGGTTTGTTGAGGTGGTGGACGAGCGCACGATTCTCGTTCCGGACCGGCCGGGAAACAAGCTCGCGTACGGTCACCTAAATATTCTCGAAAACCCCCACGTGGGGATTATTTTCATGATCCCGGGAACGCCGGAGACCCTGCGAATTAATGGACGGGGCCAGTTGACTGCGGATCCTGCAATCCTCGAACGGCTGAGTGCGCGCGGAAAACCCGCGACGCTGGCGCTCAGGGTGGATATCGAGGAAGTATTTTTTCATTGCGCGAAAGCGTTCATGCGGTCGGGACTCTGGAAACCCGAATCGTGGCCGGAACGGCACAAGGTCTCGTTTGGCGAGATGTTCGCAAAGCGTAAGGGTATGGGCGAGGAGGCTGCCGCAGCCGTGGATGAGGCGGTTGAGCAGGACTACGAGGTAAACCTCTAAATGGACAACTTCACTGGAAAGCGGGCGTTTGTCACTGGCGCGGCCAGCGGGATAGGGCTCGGCATGGTCCGCGCATTTCTTGCCGAAGGTATGGAAGTGGCGATGGCCGATATCGAACCAGACGCACTCAATGAAGCGGCAGCAAACCTCGAAACCAATGCCGTGTTGCCCCTCGTGTGTGACGTTTCGGACCGACAGTCGGTGGTGGAGACAGCCCAGCGGGCGATGGAGGAGCTCGGCAACATCCATGTGGTGTGCAACAACGCCGGTGTCAGCAGCGGGGGGCTCATCGAAGATCTCGACGAAGGCGACTGGTTGTGGACTATTGGCGTGAATTACATGGGTGTCGTGCACGGATGTGAGGTGTTTGCGCGTCATTTCAAAGCGCACGGAGAGGGTGGTCACATGGTCAATACCGCTTCGATGGCGGGTGTGATCGCCCGTTCGGCGGGCTGGGGACCCTATAACTCCACCAAGTATGCAGTTGTAGGGCTCACCGAAGTGTTACGGGAGGAAGGAAAACTGGGCGATTTCAGCGCAAGCGTTCTCTGCCCGGGTCCGGTTGATACGAACATTATGGGAGCTGACAGGAACCGCCCCGGGAGGTTTGGGCCGCAACAGTCGAAAGTGGCTTTTACAGATATCTCCGATGCGCTCAAAGAAGGACTGCATCCGGATGTGGTCGGGCGGCTGGTTGTGGAAGCCATCAAAGCGGACCGACTGCACATCTTCACCGATCCCCGCATGGAGAAGTTTGTTGAACAGCGGTTCCAGGGGATGGCTGAAGATTTTGAATGGGCTCGGCACAGTGACGCTCTGGTGTCGGCAGGTGCACCTGGAGCGATTGGTGACTGAAGCGGCACAAGTCAGGGCGAAACGCCTCTTAGATGTGCTCGATCTGGAAAACATCGAGACCAACCTGTTTCTCGGCCAGAACGAAATCACCGAGTCCAACAGGTTGTTTGGGGGGCAGGTACTGGCCCAGTCGGCGGTGGCAGCTTACCGCACGGTCGAGAACCTCGAGTTACATTCTCTCCACGGCTATTTCCTTCGAGCGGGACGCCCCGGGTTGCCGGTCCTGTACGAGATCGAACGTATCCGGGATGGCCGGAGTTTCACGACAAGGCGTGTTGTTGCGGTTCAGGACGGCGAAGCGATTTTCAACATGGATGTTTCGTTCCAGGTATCTGAGCCCGGATTTGAACATGTGCAGCCCATGCCGAACGTACCGCTTCCGGACGAGCTGAGCGACGATGTTGAAGCGGCGGAGGGACTTGGAGAGACGCTCGACAATGGCCGTTACAGTCCAATGGCAAAAATCGCGCGGCCTTTCGAAACGCGTTCAGTTTTTTCTCTCGACGGACCTGACTGGGCGCGCAACCGGTCCTGGAATCCGGTCTGGATACGCTTCAGGGAACCCGTGGACCAGGCCGATCAGAACCTTGCTCGCTCGTTACTCGCTTATGCGTCAGATATGAGCCTGGTATCCACCGCTACGTTGCCGCATGCGGATGAGGTTGCACGCAGTGACGTTCAGATGGCGAGCCTGGATCATGCGTTGTGGATTCACCGGGATATACCGGTCAACGACTGGATCCTGTTCCACAAACGTACTTCGACGGCGCAAGGGGCACGGGGATTGGTACATTCCGAGTTTTACGCGAGCAACGGGACAATGCTTGCTTCAGGTACTCAGGAAGGACTCATCAGAAATAGGATCAGAAATAGGAATGACCCAGCACCTTGAACTGCACGCCGACAGTGTTGTGCGCAAGCATGAACGCTGCCGCCTGTGTATCCGACAGGGGAACATGTGAGGCATCGATTGTCGTCTGGTTCCAGGTTGGATCGACTGCAATCCACCTTCCATCGACATAAACCTCATTCCAGGCGTGAAAGACGAACGATGGCTCGGATCCGTCACGGTATGCGAGGCCGTAGACGGTTTTTGCCGGTAAGCCTGCAGCTCTGGCCAGGGTCGTATAGATGTCCGCGTAGTCCGTGCATTCACCGCTCCCGGTTGCAAGCGCCTCCTGGACGGTTCCAGCTGGTCGATCTTCTCGGTAGCGCAACTGGCGGTTGGCCACATCAACCAGCGCAGTTGCGATGTTAAACGGTTGTGTTTCTGTCGCGATGACTTCCTGAACGAGGGTCTGGATGCGTTGATGGGTAATGGGGTATCGCAATTCCTCGCCAGTGTGATTCTGTTCATTGTCGACGGAGGCTGTTGAACCTGCTTCGAGGTAAAGCTCCTGCGGCAGCACCGGCGTGTCGCTTTCGATGCCCAGGCGTAAAGTTGCAAGGTTTGTGTGGTCGGTCAGTGGTTGATCCACGGGGAACCGGTAAGTGGTTTTCCGGCGTAACGACTTGAGAGCGATCGCATCCGCTTCATCAGTCGCGGTGATGTCAAAGAGCCCCGCCATCGTGAGGTGTTTCGGTCTGAAATGCCTATCCAGGTGTATGCGGTTTGCTGCCAGGGGTGCACCGCTTTCCAGGAGATATCCGGATTCGTCGCTGGCGAGTAGTCGGTAGGAACGGTTGTTCAGTCGCAGGCGCTCGAAGTCGGGGCTTTTGCTTGCCCGTTCTTCTCCGGTACGGGGTTGCCCGCTGGCAAGCCAGCTTTCCAGTTCCAGGAAGTCGGCCAGGCTGAACGCCCAGTCCAGGTCGACACTGGTCGTCTCCCCATTGCGGTTGAGCTGAGCGGTATACCCGTCTCTCGCCTGGTGAACCGTGGTCGCCAGTGTCTGGTGATTCTGCCTGTGAGTGTACTTTGCGCTCACGAGTTGCCCGGTAGTACCGGCATCGAACGTCAGGTGCTTGCGTAGCGTTGCCGGGTCGTTCTCAGCCATCAGGAAATGTGTAGTCGTCAGGAAGTGCCAGCGGCCTTTGTGGTCCCTGTAGCCCTCGTTGTGCATGAAACCAACATGCTGGTCCTGCCAGTCGATGCGATACCAGGTCTGCCCAAGCAGCCCTGTCGCGATACGATGGGAGCCAGGGGAAGACAGATCGACGATGTATTGGGTGAGCAGAGTCGCGACAGCGCCCAGCATCACAACGGCGGTCCGGCGCAAGGTTCATCTCATGGGAAAAACGCCATAATAGGTGACATTGGTGAGGAGGGACAAATGCGGTTTGGGATTTTCGACCACATGGAACGCCGCGGTGCGACGCTGGGGGGACTGTACGAAGAACGGTTGCAGATGCTGGAGTTTGCGGATGCAGCCGGATTCTATTGTTACCACAAGGCTGAACATCACTTCATCAATCTCGACGCGGCGCCATCCGGAACGGTTTTCCTGAGCGCGGCGGCGCAACGAACTGAGCAGATCCGACTCGGCAGCCTGGTTTTTCTCCTGCCCTTCTATGAACCGCTGCGTCTGATCGAGGAAATCTGCATGCTGGATCACTTAAGCCGGGGCCGCCTCGAAGTGGGTGTCGGGAAAGGCATCTCCCCGGCTGAGCACACGCTCTGGGGACGGGACCCCGATGCTGCCCGGGCACGGTTTGAGGAAGTCTTCGAGATTCTGCGATTGGGCCTGACTCAGCCGCAACTCGACTACGAGGGGCAGTTCTACCACTACGAAAACGCGACAATGGCGTTGCAGCCTCAACAGGCGCCACACCCCGGTTTCTGGTATCCCGGTAACGTTGACTATGCAGGACGCCACCGACTGAACACTATAGTGGGTGGACCGATCCCGCTGCTGGCCCAGGCGGCAGAAACGTGGCGCAACCTTGTCGCATCTCCGGATGCAGACTGGAATCCCGGCATTTCCGAACCCACGATAGGTGCAACCCGGCACATGTTTCTCGACACGGATGAGAAGCGAGCCATCGACCGAGCCACTGGCGCGTACCGCAAATACCACGACAACCTCTCCACGTTGTTCAAACGTTACAACGTGGATTTTCCGCCGCCCGGTGATCCGAGTTTCGGGGGTGATGCACAAACGGCGATGGCCGTGCAGGGGCTCTTTGCAGGAACGCCTGAAACACTTGTAGCGCATGTGCGGAAACTGGAGGAGGTCACTGGCATCAACTATGTCATCGGGGCGTTTGCCTGGGGCGATTTAACACACGACGAGACCATGGCATCGATGCGGCTTTTCGCTGAGGAAGTCATGCCCGAGTTCCAGTAACTACAGAGTTAGCTGAATCTCTCTGTAGGAGCGGCTTTAGCCGCGATTGTATGTGGTACAAACTTGACGCCTGAGGCAAGATGCGCCCCCTCAAAGGAAACTCTGGCGACGATTGGTAATGAGCGCGGACACCCCCGCAGATACTGAAGGCAAAGACTTCATTCGCACGCGCATTGAGGAAGATCGGGCGGCAGGGAAACTGTCTTCCGGCGTCGTCACCCGGTTTCCACCGGAACCCAACGGGTATCTCCACATCGGTCACGCCAAAAGCATCTGTCTGAACTTCGGCGTAGCTGAAGAGTATGGCGGGACGACGTTTCTGCGCTTCGATGACACAAACCCGATCAAAGAGAGCGAGGAGTACGTCCGGGCGATTGCCAGCGATGTCGAGTGGCTGGGCTTCAAATGGGCGACGCTGACCCACGCGTCGGACTATTTTGAGGAGCTGTACAAGTTTGCTGTCGATCTCATCAGCAATGACAAAGCCTACGTTTGCAGCCTGACGGCGGAGGAGATCCGTGCGCAGCGGGGTACGCTGACGGAACCGGGTGTCGAAAGTCCATACAGAAACCGGCCCGTCGAGGAGAGCCTGGACCTCTTTCAGAAAATGCGCGCGGGTGAATTCGGCGATGGCGAACACGTGTTGCGTGCCAAGATCGACATGTCCTCGCCCAATATCAACATGCGCGACCCGGTGTTGTACCGGATCCGCCACATCAGCCATCAACGGACAGGTGACGACTGGTGTATCTACCCGATGTACGACTTCACGCACTGTATCTGCGATGCGCTGGAAGGCATCACACATTCGCTGTGCACGCTCGAGTTTGAAGATCACCGACCGCTCTATGACTGGGTACTCGACAACAGCAATGTGAATTTCCACCCTCCCCAGATCGAGTTCTCCCGGCTTGGTCTCGAATACACGGTGATGAGCAAACGCCTCCTCAACCGACTAGTGGACGAGGGTCTCGTGGAAGGATGGGATGACGCGCGTATGCCAACCATCGCGGGCCTGCGTCGGCGAGGTGTCACACCGGCAGCGATAAGGGACTTCTGCGCCCGGGTCGGGGTGACCAAACAGGACAACCGCATCGAGATGAACCTGCTCGAGTTCTGCATTCGCCGGGATCTGGAAGCAAAGTCACCGCGCGGTATGGGGGTTCTGCACCCACTGTTGCTCACAATTACCAATTGGGACGGTGGTGAAGTGGACATGACGGGTCCCTGGCACGCCCAGAACGAATCTCTGGGAACGCGCACGCTGCCGTTCGGCGGTTCGCTCTATATCGAGCAGGAAGACTTCTCCCTGGATCCGCCAAAGAAGTGGAGACGCCTCGCACCGGGTGAAATGGTACGTCTGCGGTATGGCTATATTGTCCGCTGTGACGAGGTCATTCAGGACGATGAGGGGAACGTCATCGAGCTGAAGTGCACTTATTTCCCGGATTCCAGGAGTGGCGAGGACACAAGCGGTCTCAAGCCCAACGGGGTCATTCACTGGGTGTCAGCACCGAGTGCGGTACCGGCAGAAATCCGGGTATATAACCGTCTCTTTCGGGTACCGGATCCGTCCGCCGAGTCTTTTCTCGACGACATCAATCCTGACAGCCTCGAGGTGCTCGAGGGTTACGTGGAACCGGCGATTGCCGATTCCCCTGAAATGCGTTTCCAATTCGAAAGGACAGGGTATTTCTGCAAAGACCCTGAAGCTCCGGGTGTTTACAATAAAACCGTATCGCTCAGGGAGGGGTTCTGACGATGGAAATGCCTGCAGAAGTCACGGTGATGGAAGTGTCTCCCAGGGACGGCTTGCAGAATGAAGATCAGCTTCTGACGACAGAGCAGAAGCTGGCACTCGTGGATCACGCGCTGGAGGCAGGGTGTAAGCGCATAGAGGTCACGAGCTTTGTCCATCCGGGACGTGTGCCCCAGATGGCGGACGCGGAAGCCGTTTGTCTTGGCCTGCCTCAGCGTGGCGATGTCCGGTATACGGGCCTGATTCTCAATCAGCGCGGATACGACCGGCTGCGCGCAACGGAGCGGCTCGATGAAGCGGGGCTGGTGGTCCCGGCGAGTGACACGTTTGGGGAGCGTAATCAGGGCTTGAACGTCGCTGATGGGATAGCGATGGCGCAGGCGGTGCTCAGACATGGTGCTTCGTCGGGGTTCCCCGTGCAGGTGACGATCGCAGTTGCGTTTGGTTGTCCCTTCGAAGGTGAGGTTCCGCTGGAGCGCGTTGTTGAGATTGCCTCCCGTCTTGCTGAAGCAGATCCGGTTGAAATTGCGTTGGCCGATACCATTGGGGTCGGTGTGCCAGCGCAGGTGTATGAAGCCTTTGCACGGTTGCGGGAAGCGCTGCCCGACATGCCTTTGCGAGCGCACTTTCACGACACACGCAATACCGGGATCGCGAATGCGTACGCTGCCCTGCAGGCAGGTGTATCTGTTCTGGACGCAAGCATGGGTGGGATAGGTGGTTGCCCGTTTGCCCCGAACGCCTCCGGCAACATTGCGACCGAAGATCTCGTGTACATGCTCAATCGTTCGAAGGTCGAACATGGCGTGGATCTAGAAACATTGATAGAAGGTGCAAGGTGGCTTGAACCGGTACTCGGGAAACCTGTGCCTTCCATGCTGCTCAAAGCAGGAGGGTTCCCGCAGGACCAGCCCTGATATATGGACCTTGTCGAACTCCTCATCGGTATCGCTGAAATAGCGATCGCCCTGGCTGGCTTCACCGGTGTGGTGGTTGCTTTCGGCAGCCGGAGTGTAGGGTCCTGGCACCCGGGCGATCGCCTCCGCCTTGCGTTTCTCCTTGAAGCGAGCCTCACCGCTGCCGGATTTGCACTTATTGCGCTCCTGGTCCTGTCCGTCATAGAAGACAGGGCAATCGTCTGGACGGTGATGAGTAGTTTTTGGGCGGTTTACATGAGTGGGTCTTTATGGAACTCCCATCGGCGGATATCCACCAATTCCGATACTCACGGCGATGTGGACAAGGTGGCCAACCGGTTCACAGGAGGCCTTTTCTGGGTGCTTGTTCTCTTACAGCTGGCAAACGTCATCTTCTGGCAGGCGTTTCCGCCTTTCCTGGCAGCCATCATGCTCAATCTCGCTGGGGCGGCGATGCAGTTTGCGCGGCTCATCAGATCCGCTTTTAGGGAATGAGGTCAGCATCGCGGCTAACAGGCACCTCTAAAAACCTATTCGGCGCTCAGCGCGAGTGCTGCGGGGGCTGTAGCAAGGCAGGCTCCGCAGGGAATGGCGGGCCCCATTGCCAAGAAGCCTGCCTTGCTACGGCCCCCGCAGGCCGCGCCCTACGGGGCTTTCCCGGATGTCCCGCCGCGTCGTTGCGCACCTTGCCAATATGCTCGATATTACCTGCGGCACGCGCCTTG
>JANQFF010000148.1 GCA_028277965.1 Pseudomonadales bacterium | reverse complement strand
GGGTGCAAACCCGCCCTGCAGGTTCGGGTGATTCGGATAAGGCTGTGCCATCGTGTACTCCTGATCAAGTGTTGATCACACGATACCACGAAGGGGTCAGAGTCGAATTGCGATTATTTACTCGACATCTACCCCGACCGGGCAATGATCTGACGCCATGATATCCGGCCAGATGAATGCGTCCCGAACGCGTTTTGCCGCGCTGGGAGACGCAACGACATAGTCGATCCGCCAACCGACGTTGTTTTCCCTGGCTCCACCGAACTGGCGCCACCAGGTGTAGTGGCCTTCCTGACCGGGGTGCTGTGCTCGAAACGTATCGACCCACCCGGCATCGAACCACCGCGTCATCTCCTCCCTTTCCTCCGGAAGGAAACCGCTCGACTTCGTATTGGTTTTGGGCCGCGCCAGGTCAATGGCTTCATGAGCGGTGTTGAAGTCGCCCGTCACGTAGACAGGACCGGACTTGCGCCAGCGTTCGACCTTGTCGAAAACGCTGGCATAAAAACCCATTTTGTACTCAACGCGGCTGTTGTCCCGCTCGCGTCCGCTGCCTTTCGGAAAATACACGCTGGCAACACTCATACGTCCAAAGCGCGCCAGCAGGTAGCGCCCCTCGATATCGTATTCCTCTACACCAAGACTGGTTTCCACCCGGTCAGGCGCCTGTCTGCTGTAGATCGCAACACCGCTGTAGCCGAGCCGCTCCGCGGGAAAGAACGTCGCATGCCACCCCCTGGGTTCCCTGACGTTGTCCGGCAACTGCTCCGGTAGCGCCCGCACTTCCTGCAGACAGACAACATCGGCCCGCGACTTTTTCAGGACATCGAGGAAGCCTTTCTTGGCACACGCCCTGAGACCATTGACGTTCCAGCTCATTATCCGCATCAGTTCTCCTAACGCCTTAGTAACAACGCAGCCCACCGGAGCAGATTCAGGATATCCGCCAACGCGCCGGCAACATAAGTCAGGGCGGCCGCACGCAATATTCTACGCACCGCCTGCTCCTCCCCGGGGGCTATGTACTGTCCCTCAACCAGCGCCGGAAGCGCCCTTCCAAAACTCGCATCCCACTCGGTCGGCAGCGTAACGGCATGAACCAGCATGCGACCAACCAGACCGCTCATGCCTATCACAACGAGCGTCGAAAAAGGTACTGGATGTCGCGTTATCACGCCAATCACCGGTGCCGCCCAGATTGCCCCTGCACTGATGCGAGCGATCCGGTCCGCAAGCGGTACCAGGGCAGTGCGGGCAGCAAGACGCCGATCCCCTGTGTGATGCTGGATCGCATGTCCTACCTCATGTGCCGCAACCGCAACTGCCGTCAGAGACTTACCATTGAAATTGTCCGGACTCAGACGGACTGTGCGTGACTGGGGATCATAGTGATCCCCGAGATCCGTGGTCTCGACATTGACGTCCGTCAGCTCGAACCGGTCTACAAAGTGTTCAGCGAGCTCACCACCCGTCCCCGGCATCCCGTCGATTTCCTCGGAATAAGTTCGCATTACGAACTTCACCCACACGAGCGGTCCGAAAACCAGGGCCGCCACAACTATGACAAGTATCAACCACAGCATCGGGTTTCATCGATCAGTAACCGGTGCTCTCCCGTTTCTGCTCCTGTGTACCCCGGGCTGCAGCGAGTTCTCGCGCTGCACTCTTCATCATGTGCCCGGATTCACTACCCAGTGTCACAAAGTTGAATCCGAGTTCGAGGTACTTCTGGGTGTATTCTAGGCTGGACGTGTGAATGCCGATCGCAACGTTGTGTTTCTGACAGACACTATGGATATGTTTGACCATTTCGAGGTGTTCTTCCTGGGGCTGATCGCCACTGACGGGCAGACCCATCGCCAGTGCCAGATCTGCAGGCCCGATGTAGACACCGTTCAATCCCGGCGTAGAAACAATCTCCTCAACGTTAGCGATGCCTTCCTGCGTTTCGATCATGGCGATACAGGCTATCTGACCATTGGCTTCCTGGGCATAACCCTTGCCGCCATACAGCGCACCCCGGATGGGTCCGAAAGAACGGTTCCCGTCGGGCGGATACCGGCATGAGGAGACAGCCTGCTGGGCTTCTTCACGATTATTCACCATTGGCACGATCACCCCATACGCGCCAGCATCGAGCACCTTCATGATTTCATAGGGCTCATTCCATGGGACACGCACAATCGGCGTCGCATCGGATGTGGAGATTGCAGGCAGCATCGTTGCGAGATCCGTGTAGTCGATAATTCCATGCTGCAGATCAACACATACCCAGTCGAAACCAAGACGTGAAATGGCTTCAGCCGAGTAAGCGTTTGCAAGCGACAGCCAGCAGCCAATAGTCTGCTCACCGGCACGCCACGCGCTCAGCGATTTGTTCTCTCTCATGTTTCCCCCCGAAATTGTGATCGGTCATCTTATGCGATCAATGCAGAGATCGGTACTTACAGAGATTCAGACTGAGCCAGGATCGGCATAAGCTATTTTCAGACGGCCGTAGCGACGTTCGAGGTCATCGAATCGGCCAAACCGTTCCGCGCGCTCGAGACTTCTGGCAGCTCCCCGTTCGTCCCCGAGACGATACTCGACCAGGCCTTTGAGGTAGTGGAAGCGTGGATTTCTGCGCTTCATCGAAACAGCCTTGCTGATGAACATCAGTGATTCTTCGAATTCATCTTCCTCATAAGCTGCCTGCGCCATCGCAAAGTGGTAATAAGGGTTCCGCTGACGGTAACGGCGTACCTGGCCCGCCAGCCGGTCCGCGGCTTCGTTGTTGCCAAGGTAGCGGTGTGTACGCTCGAGACCCGACAAGACGATGCTGTGACGTGAATCGAGCGATCTGGCTATCTCGTAGCTGGCCAGGGCTTTGGTGTGGCGCTGGTGTCGGCTGTAGAACGCGCCCAGGTTGATCCACAGGTCGACATTCTGAGGTGCCAGTTCAAGCGCGGAGCGCAGATAAGAAAACGCCCGACGTTCGTTCCCTTTCAACATCTCATCAACGGACAGGTTCGCCAGAAACAGCGACTTGGCATGCTCATCGCTGATTTTTATGACGTGTGCCTGTGGATCCGGGTCAACCAGATTGAAATCGATCGTGTGACCCCGGGACCGGTTTCGATGAAATCGGGCTCCGTCCACAACGAGGTTGATATGGTTGTTCCGGATC
Organism: Pseudomonadales bacterium; assembly: GCA_028277965.1. Taxonomy (GTDB): domain Bacteria; phylum Pseudomonadota; class Gammaproteobacteria; order Pseudomonadales; family Azotimanducaceae; genus UBA4421. The sequence continues at coordinate 1,475 of JANQFF010000148.1, read as the reverse complement.
AGCACTCCGCCATCGGCGTCGAAGGTTGGTTGGTCCAGAGCCACCAGCTGGTAACTCACCTCGAGCTCAGCAGCTCTGGCAAGCGCTATGAACAGCGACGTGTAAGAAATGCAGTTACCAACCTTCGCCTCAAAAGTTTCCGAAGCGGTGGTTGTCACGTTTGGGTCATAGACGTTTTCGAAAAAACCCGTTTCCCGGAGTTTGTCGAGTAGCTGCCGGAAACGGACAACGGTCAGCCGACTTTCACGTATATCGGCAACAAACACTTCCATTTCCGGTGTGAGACCCAGAACGTCAGGGTCAGGTGACTCGCTGGAAAGGATCTCTTCACCGAAGATCGCGGATCCAGACAAGAGGTCTGGATCGTATTCGACTTCATCAGGTTCGAGCAACACAACAGTGCAGCCCGACAACAGCAGAAAAAGAACAATCAGAGGCAAATTCTTCACAGTATTCACCAATAGCACCCTTCACAAAATATAAATTGCGCTTGCGCTTCTGACTAGCCACCTCAACATTGTTTTGTCAGACAATAGGCGGGATACTGTTCCGCTCTACCTGCCGTTGCCGGATCATGATGAGACCATGACCGCTGCAGATAAACATCTTGGCATCCTGCCCTGCACGCTCTTTTGCCTGGCCTCTTTCCTTGTCTGGGGCTGTACCCTGAGCACGTCTGCTCATGCAAGGCCCTATGAGTTTTCCGACGATGACTTTCTGGCGCCTGCGGTCGAGATGATCGCCTGGGCTGAAACCCTTGAACGCCACGAGTCAGAACGGGAAGCGCTGTATGGCTGTGTTGCAGCCAATAGCTGTCGGGGCCGGCTGCGCTCATTCGACAGGGTCATGACGGAGGCGAGGTCCGTCAGTGACGAAGCATCACTCACACGCGAAGAGAAACTCCAGCTTGCACAGTACTACATCAATCGGGGTAAGTACCGGGATGATAGGCTCAAGAGGATCTACGATGAAGACGGCCGCAAAATAGGTATCCAGAGAAGTCACTGGGCAACACTCCGCGACGTCCTCGTCAAAGGTGGCGATTGTGAGGACTATGCAACCGCCAAGTATTTTATGCTGCGCGAACTTGGGGTTCCTGCTGACGATCTCAGAATCGTAATCGCCTATGAACGCAAACTGGGCGGTTACCACGCAGTGCTCGCCGCCAGGCTGAACGACGAGGAAACCTGGTTGCTCGATTCGGACAACCGCATCCGCAAGAAACGCCATACAGGCTATCGTTACATTTACGCCATGAATGAACATTCGGTCTGGGATCATGAACAAACGACGTCCCCAAAAAGGACTAAGATAGTGACCAGTGTCACAGGAGAAGCTGACTGATGAAGCTACACACAAAACTTGCAACCAGCGCGTGTCTCTGCCTCTTTGGAACTGCCGCATTAGCGGACGATACGGTTCGCGCTTCGAACCTCGAGGTTAAGGAGCGCCTGATTGCCATTGAGCAGATCAAT
>JANQFF010000065.1 GCA_028277965.1 Pseudomonadales bacterium | reverse complement strand
ACCAGTTTCGCTACCGGCCGTGGGATGTGTGGGTAGGGTTGCTGCTGACGTTGTCTGGCGTGCTCTTGGCCGTGGCGTTGTGGTGGCCAGGTTTGGTGGTGCACGCTCGGGTTTGGGTTGCGGCGTTGCAGAAGGGAGATGACTGATCTTCGACAGGCTCGACTCGTCCGAGACAGCCTCTCACGTTGTAGCGGTAGCTTGGACTCTCGCATTGCATCTGGTGCGTGGGATGACGTGATGCAGAGGACCTTTAGGAGAAAGGAGTGGACCCATGCGTTTCTTCAGAGCGAAATCGTTGTTGCTGGTTGCCGTGGTCACCTTGACGACACTATCCGCCTGCGGGACCTGGACATCCGACCCTCAACGCTCAACGACTGGCTACCTCGCCGCCGACGAGACGTTGGTGGCAGGTCGTGAGATCACCACTACGACCGACAGTGACATGCTGACGGTTCGCATTGCGAACCAGAAAGCCAAAGATCTGCCTGGTCTAGCTCTGTCGATGGGACCCGGTTCCTGGTCAACCCGGCCTTGTGGATCCGGCTGGAGTTCATACATCGTCCCCGAGGCAGACCTGTTCACGCTGATGGTGTCATTGAATACCTATCAGAACTTTGAGGAGGCCTGCCTTGCCCACGACGAATGCTATGGTACCTGCGGCAAGGCCAAGGAACGGTGCGAAGATGAGTTTCTAGGAAACCTCAAATCCGCCTGCCGGGGGACCTATGGCATCTTTTGCTCGTTCATGAGCCCCTGCAGTCTCTGCAAACAGCAAGCCGAGGTGTACGCATGGACCGTGTCAGAGGCAGGTGGGTCTGCATACGCCAATGCCCAGGCGAAGGCCTGTGCCCGTTACAAGGTCCACCGTCGACCATATCGAGCTGTGTGCATCAAGAATCAGACGGACCGGACAATCACCTATGGCTTCCGTTGGCGTCCGCACGAATGGGAGTACAAGACGTTGCTGCCGAATTGGTGGGAGGTCTACTCTTACAACGTCGACGCCGGCCACGATGACCCGACGCCGTACATCGCCTTCGACTCCGACCTGACAGAAGGCATGTCTGTAACTGAATACTGGCTAAAGACT
>JANQFF010000063.1 GCA_028277965.1 Pseudomonadales bacterium | reverse complement strand
TATCACTCGCATGTCGATGCCGCTTTCCGGGGCTGGTGTGACTTGTGGCTCGACACTGGGTTTATCGATGGGTGGAACATCGAGCATTGTGCCGATGAGATTGACATGCCGGTCATGGCTCTCCAGGGATCCGATGATGAATACGGTACTGCAGCGCAGTACCGCGCCTGGCAAGATCACCCGGCGTTCGATCTGCACATCTTGAACAAGTGCGGGCACGACCCCTTCCGGGATCAGCGTGATCGTTCGCTCGAACTCGTCAGCACTTTTGTCGGGGCATAAAAAAACCCCATCCGAAGATGGGGTTTCTCTACTTAAGCGTTAAACGCTTTCGTTACATGCTCGCCTGAAGGCGCGTGAACCATACTCGGCCCAGCCCGTCATGCAGACGAGGATCGTACGACGTTACAACCGCAATGTTCGGCGCTTCTTCGTCGAAGACGTTTCTTGCACCGACGCTGATTGAGGTATCTGAGAAGATACCTGCTTCACCGAAGTTGTAGGTGTACTGCAGGTCGACCGTGGTCATGCTTTCGATCTTGGTGTCGCTGTAGTCGTTGGCAACGCTGTGGTTACCAGCCAGACGTGCAACTGCACCAAACACGGCACGGGCACCCGCACTTCTGTCGGATTCCAGCTCATCCACATGCTTGATGATGGCAAATGCACGATGCCGGTCCATGGACCAGGAAATCGTGCCGTTCACGACAAACTCAGGCAGAGGACGCGCAATCGGGGTTGCATCGTTGTAGTTGCCGACAGCGTCAAACGTGGTTCCGCCCAGCGTGACTTCGTACTCATCGACGAAAGAACCCTGGATGCCGACGCGCCAGCTGCCCCAGTCGTTGTCGAAGCTGTAGGAAGCCGTCACGTCGATCCCGCTGATGTCAGCGGTCGAGGCATTCACGAATTCAGGCAGGATTCTCAGCAATACCGCATTGGAGTTTCGGATGACCTGCAGGCGGTTACCCACGCCAGCGTTGACTGCGTCAACCCAGCAAGCCTGGTTTGAAGCACAGCTTCCGCCCAGGTTCGCGGCTGCGTACGCCTGTAAGGCAGCGTTATCCGCAGCGATGATGGCGGACGGATCTTCCCGGGTGATGATGTCGGTGTACTCGTAGTCGTAGTAGTCAACATCAACCTGCAGACCTTCGAAAATGCCGTCGGTCGGGATCCATGAGAAACCGAAGTTGACCGTGTCAGCCTTTTCAGGTGACAGGTTCGGATTACCCGCGGAGATTGCCGGTTTAAAGGCGTTACCACCGTCGACGTCACGTTCGTCCGCAACTGTCGTGATGAAACCGAAGAGCTGCTGCAGCGACGGTACCCGGAACGAGCTGCCCGCTGACGCCCGGAGGGTCAGAGAGTCCGTTGCCCGGAAGAGCAGGGTTGCTTTCGGATCGTAGGTATCTTCGCCGATTTCGTCGAAGTCCTCATAGCGACCGGCAACGTTCAGGTCGACACGGTCACCCAGAGGTATTGCAACCTCGACAAAAAACGCCGTTGTGGTGAGAGCACCACTCCAGTCGGTTGCGCCAAATGCAAAGTCGAGGTTACCCGTATTGACCGCACCGTCATAGTTGACGACACCTTTTTCACGACGTCGCTGAACACCTACCGCGAGACCTACCGGACCGTAGTCGGTCTGGAAGAGGTCACCGGCCAGGACAACGTCGAGTACACGCTGACGATATTCACTGTCGGAGGTGAAGCGACCAAGGAGCCACTCGTACAGCTCGCGCGGGTTCTGCAGCGGATCGATCGTGGAACGCAGGTTGCCGGTGCGATCGAACTGAGAAGAACCGTATGGGTTGAAGTAGTAGCACTGGCCAGCACCGAAGTCACCGCCGGACGCAGCCCAGGCAGCGTTACCTTCACCGGGGGTGCCGTTGATGACGTCACACTCAGGGCCGCCGAGACCATTGATGGCCAGCTCCATATGGCTGGACAGGGTGTCCTGCACCTGGGTAGAGGCCTGGTCACTTTCACTGGCGGTGTAGGATGCATCAAGTACCCACTCGTTACCGCCGAGTTCCAGGTCCCAGGTGAAACCCAAGACCATGCGCTGGTCGGACCGTGAACGGTCCGTACGGGTATCCAAGGGACGCAAATTGTCCGGCGTATTCCGCGTGCCACCGATCATCCGGGTCAGGTTGGACACCAGGATCGGGTCGATACCGCGACGGAAAGCGTCTTCGATCGTACCAGGGTGGTTGATCGGAATTGTCAGCGCCGGTGCGTTCGGGTTGAGAGAGTTCAAACGGTCGAACTCCGCGTTACTGGCTGCCCACTCGAAGTGTGCTTCGAGCGTATCGGTGACGTCGTAGTGACCCGTGATGTGCATGTTGCGCAGCGATTCTTCGGCCTGAATGGCGAAGAAGGGGCCGTAGTCGTAGATACACCGACCGAATGCGACACCCAGGGGGCCTGCTTCTTCCAGTGCAGCGGAGTCTTCACAGTTGACGTCTGCGTTACCGAAAGACAAACCAGCCGGATCACGCGGAAACGCGTTACCGGCGACCGGATTACCCGCACCATCGGGCGCCAGTGGGTTGTTAGCAGCCCAGGTAATAGTCTGACCTGGCAGCGGCTGCAGCGTTCCGGGCTGGCCCGTGAAGGACAGCGTCGTACCTCCGTAGCGGTCATAACGGTCACCGACATGGACCTCATCGCGGTTCATGAATGAAGCAGAAGCAACAATCCCGCCGCGGTCACCCTGCACACCGAAGATGACATTCATCGTACCGGCATCACCTTCACCGGTCTCGTCGTCCGTGGTCCACTGGTAGCTCATGTCCATGCCTTCGAAGTCTTTCTTCGTGATGAAGTTGACTACACCGGCAATCGCGTCAGAACCGTAGAGGGCGGATGCACCGTCCTTTACGACTTCGACCCGTTCCAGTGCAATGTTGGGCACGAGGCTGTTGATGTTCACTGACGCGTTACCGGTGCCGTTGTACCAGGATGGAACCTGGCGTTTGCCGTTAACGAGAATCAGTGTAGAACCCATACCCAGGTTGCGCAGGTTCAGAGAGTTACGGCCATCGGCCCCTTCTCCCTGAAACGTTGCTGCCCTGGTCTGGCTACCGGACGCCCATGGCATGGCCTGGACAATCTCGGCAACGTCAGCCGCACCGATGTCCTCGATGTCAGCTGCGGTTACGACAGACAGTGGTGACGGCGAGTCGGCGGCGTTGCGCTTCAGGTATGAACCCGTAACGACAATTTCCTCGATCGCGGCGTCATCATCGGCTGCCAGCGCACTCTGCCACCCAAAGGCGACCACCAGCGCGCTTAGAATCAGACTGGTAATTCTTCGCAAGATTACTCTCCCCAATTTAGATTGGTTCTCTCCGTGTGGTGTCCGAAATTCCATCCGGATCACCACGTACTTCTTCCAGCCTGTTTCTAAATGTTACAGGTATGGAAGATACCGTCGTTTTAACGACCGCACGGAGGGATGTCAAGGGTGACGAAAGGGCTATTTTATGCGTTGAACGCGGGTGCTTGTGCCGTTTTCGGTGCGCATGATGTAGCCGCCCACGGTTGCGCTTTTGATCGTGACCTGATCGCCTTCGCGGATTGGTAACCGGCGGGGCGTCGACTGCATCCAGATCTGCTCGTTATCGAGGCGAAAAACCATACGCTGCGCGTCTCTGGACCGCACAGCTGCGATGGTCGCAGTGAAGTCGACATCGACGGGCGCATCGAAGATTCCCTGCGAGGTCCGGAACGGCGGATCTTCGTTGACGTTCCGGGCAGGTTCCAGTTCACGGCGCGGGGCTGTCGGACCCGCCTGGTCTACGGGTGCGCGGGGAGCGGGGATAATGTTGGGTTTGTCGGGATCGCGAGGATATCTGGCGTCGAAGCAGGCGAGCCTGTCACGTGCGTTTTCGATCTGCGCACAATCCACATCTTCTGCTGCGCTCAGTTGTGCAATCCCGAGCACCAGGAGGAGTGTGGAAAGACGAACTGCTGGTTTCACCATGTTGTGATCACACGAGGTTTTCCGGAAGCGGCGAAGTCTACCGTTTTCGCTCATACCGAGGTAGTGCCATCTGTTTCAATTCTTCAAACGCTTTGGAACAGTTTGGAAATATTTGGTTCCCTTATCCGGTTCTAAAATGGCGGGATGCGACATTCGCGCCTGGCCATAACCCTCCTGTTTGCCCTGATCGGGCACGCTGTGCTGATTATGTTATGGCCGCTGGGGTTGGAGAAACGTCTACCGCGGATCTTCGATGTTGAACTGTCGATACCGGAGCGGGAGGTGATTGCGGCGCCGGAAACAAGTGAGATTCCGGATCTGCCCGCTGTTGAGCCTCGGCCTGCGGAGAACCGGTTGGTCGAGCAGATCGTGCAACCGGAATCGGCAGAAACAACCCCAGCGCTCAATCTCGAACGTCCGCCTGACATTAACGAACCGGTAGAGGATCTGATCAAGAGTTTCCGGCCGGACCTGAAAGCCGGGATCGACCGGCGCCAGCGAGAAAAAAGCAGACGGCAACTACACCAGTCACGCCGTGTCCTGACGGAAGGGTTGTCGGAAGAAGCCTACTTCGCGCTGGAGGGCCCGGTATCGGGACACTTCAAAACGGCTAAAGGCTGTTTTTCCCTGCGGGACGATCTGGGAGAGGCCATTGGGCTCAAAGGACTTGAAAAACGCTGGTGGCGAACGGGGTGCAAAGAAGTTCGGTACTCGCCGTTTGTATTGCCGGGAGTTGAGTATGACCGGCTGGGGCGCGCAATTGGCCCGTAAAGAATCTCGGCTAAAGGCGCGACGCATGCGTCGCGCCTTTTGCCGCGATTCTTCAA
>JANQFF010000051.1 GCA_028277965.1 Pseudomonadales bacterium | reverse complement strand
GGGTTCTGGTATTTCAAATACAGAAAGAGCCGCTTCTCCGAGCGGCGGTCCCAGAAAGAGAGCCGTTGTGTAGAACAGCGCTCCCGGTGAGCCGTGCTTGAGCGCCGCTGGGACCGCAGTGGGTAAGGGGGAGGACAGAGCCACCCCCTCCCCGTTGCCGCGAGGGGGTCAATTCCCCCCATTTACCGACGTGCCTGTTTCAGGCATCGGGCGACTCCGCTCAGAGTACCTCTTTCGAGGAGTTGTCCGTTCTGACTTACGCAGGTTGAAGAACTCTCTCAGCCTGTTTACCCCGCAAAACATTCAACCGAGATACTTCGTAGTCTGAGCCGTGGCAAGGGTTTCTTAGTAGGTGCCGGGTTGCCCGCATAGGGGCCGGGCAGGCCATTTTGTGGCCGCAGCCGACGGTACTAACTTCTCGCATGATTCAAACCACGCAGCGTCTCTGTGTAACGGATCCCCCTATCACCTGCATCCATGCAGGCTACACCGGGAGAGCTGCCGTCTCCGAGAGGGAGAGGCCGGGGAGCCTTCCCCTCGCCGCCGCATACACCCGACCACTTCGTCTTAGACTTATAGGTGGGCGTTACTCCAGCAAAGCTGGAGACGACGTGAGACTTTCACCGGTCAGCACCATCAGCCATTGTGTCCAGGCGACACCACCAAGCACCCCAGACGTGCAGAGAAAGTAACCGCATTGCTTTCTTTGCGATGACGCTATGCGTCACCCATGCTTCAATCAGAGCGGGAATCTGGCACCCGTCTGAGGCCGAAACGTGACACCTCCCGGACTCTACCTGCCTGGCCCCTCCGTCGCCGTCGGTCACCCTTCGACGCTGGCTGCATACCCCACCTGCAGGTGAGTTCGAGCAAATAGTTCTGTACAGGTACGGACCCGCACAGGTAGGATTAGACCAGTTCGTTACATCCTGTATTGAACTGGTCGCACCGTTTAAGACTGAGCCAACGATGCCTGCGGCTCACACCGCTCTCCAGGGCGGCTCTTTACATGGCCTTCAGCCACACCGGATCGGTAAAAATTGCCCACAAACTTTTCTGAAGATCCAGATTTGATTTCCTGCTGCGAAAAAGCGGGTGCGAGCGTTGCGTGAGGAACTGACCACCCAGGATCAACATACCTTCCGAATTATCTTCGCGGGGGATACC
>JANQFF010000027.1 GCA_028277965.1 Pseudomonadales bacterium | reverse complement strand
GGGTACGACTTCGTTTCGACCGGTGAACACGTCTTTTTCTACGGACCCATCGGGAACGGCCTCATATCACTGTCGGCTGCTGCCGGTGCCACCGAGACGATTAAACTTATGAGCACCATCACGCTGGTGCCGCTGTACCCACCGGCCCTCCTTGCAAAGCTCGTCACGTCTCTCGATCGTGTATCAAACGGGAGATTTCATCTTGGCGTGGGCGTTGGTGGTGAATTCGCTAAAGAGTTCGACGCTGTTGGGGTGCCTGTCAAAGAACGGGGAGCGCGTACCAATGAGGCTCTCGAGATTCTCACAAGGCTTTGGAAAGAGGACGACGTGACGTTCGAAGGCCGTTTCAACACGTTGCCCGGCGTTACCCTGGCTCCGAAACCCGTCAACGGTACGGTACCGATCTGGATATCCGGCCGTTCCGAAGCCGCCATGAATCGGTGTGCGAAGTACGGTACGGGGTGGCTCCCTTACATGTACACGCCGGAACACCTGGATTCGAGCCTCACCAAAATCAACACGGCTGCCGCTGACGCAGGGCGCGAGGATGCGGTCAAACCAGGGCTCTTCATATTTTTTGCCGTCCATGAAGATCGGGACGTCGCCATTGAGATGGCGGCTGATCGTCTCTCGAAGCAGTACAACCAGGATTTCTCCAAACTTGTACACAAGTACGCAATCGCAGGAAATCCGGATGACTGTGTGGCAAGGCTCAACGAATATGTCGACGCCGGTGCGGAGACAATCATCCTGAACTCGGCTTGCACCGCAGAATACACACCTGACAACGAAGCACTCATGGCGCAGTCAGTAGTCGCGACCATTAAGGGAGGCAACTGACATGTCTGAACTTTTCGCAGACCTGAAAGTAATCGATGCAGCGTCTTTTCTTGCCGGGCCCTGTGCCGCAACCATACTTGCCGACTACGGCGCTGATGTTGTGAAAGTCGAACCCCTCGTCGGCGACCGCCACCGTTCCATCGCAGCGGGCGATCCCAGCGAATACTCCTGGCAGCTGACCAACCGGAACAAACGCGGTATCGCTCTCAATATCACCACGGATGAAGGATATGCCGCGTTGATGCGTATGATCGAGCAGGCAGACGTCTTCCTGGTCAATTTCAGCGCGGGGCAGCTCGCCAAACACAATCTCGAGTGGGAGAAACTCAAGACAGTCAACCCACGCCTCATATTTGCCCAGATCTCGGCGTACGGCCTGAAGGGACCCGATGCGGACCGCAAGGCTTTCGACTTAACGGGCTGGTTTGCCCGCACCGGCGTGCTCGACATGATGCACGAGAAAGATGTACCTCCCACCCTGCCCGCGGGTGGCGTCGGCGATCATGCAACTGCCATGACCCTCTACGCCGGTATTCTCACCGCACTGTACAAACGGGACAAAACCGGCGACGGCAGTATGGTCTCAACGTCTCTCGTTGCCACCGGCGCCTGGGCAAATGGGTTGAATCTGGCCGGAACGCTTGCCGGTATCGATATTGCAGCCCGCCGGGACAAAGAAGGCTGGTCAAACCCGATCCAGAACGTCTACACAACAAAAGACGGCCGCCACATTCTCATGGCTGTGCAAAACATCCGACGTGACTGGCCGAAGCTCGTTGCCGTGCTCGACAAACCCGCGTGGCTCAAACGGGAAGACCTGCAACCGGTTAAACCGCTGTTCAGAAACCGTTTCGAAGCACGCAAGCTCATCCAGGAAGCGGTTTCCGAATGGCCTGCCACAGAACTCTGTCAGCGCCTGGATGACGCGGATATTGTCTTCAGCCTGATTATGAAAAACGCAGAAGTGCTCGAAGATCCCCAACTCATCGATAATGACGTGCTCGTTCAGTCCCATGGCGAACTGCCCGGAAACGAACAGACATTCGCAACCCCGTTTCAGGTCACAGGTGAACCACAACAAGCACCGGTTCGCGCACCCAATGTAGGTGAACATACCAACGAGGTGATGGCTGATTACGGCTTCAGCGATGCGGAGATTGAGGCGCTGCGAAACGCCGGTACCATCAGCTAGTGCCCCGGAAAAACCCCAATAAGGGCAAAGACCCCTGGCTGCCGGATCCGGAGTTTGAAGCGCTTTTCAGCGGTCGGTCCGGAAACGATGTCAACGGCCTCGGCGAGACAGACGAACGCAAACCGACACACATATTCTGGCTTCAGAAAAGCCACACGGGGCCGTTCGGAGACGTTCAGGATGCCGTTGTCGAACGCCATAACTCGGTTCCGGAACTGGACGAGGTGTACAGGACCGCGCAGCGGGGTCCACGCCTCAGGGAACCCGCCGCCGAGAAAACACAGAAAAGCGCTGCTGAGTTCACGGACGAGATCAGGAACTTTGCCCTGGGTCACGAGGCGGACCAGGTGGGCTTCGCAAACATAGATCCATTGTGGGTCTATGAAGGTTTCGAGCAGGAACTGCCGAGAGTGGTCATGATGGTGGTTGCCATGGATCACGAGCGATCGCAGCACCTGCCTCCTACGCATGAGCACCCTGACTGGGCGCACGAGGTCGCCGTGCAGTACAACAGAGGCGCCAGAGCCGCCGCATATACCGCCGAACACATCCGCAGTCTCGGTTACCAGGCCAAACCCCACGCGGGTCCCTGGGTCGGAACGCTGAACCTGATCCCAGCCGCCATCGCGGCTGGGCTTGGAGAACTGGGTAAACACGGCTCAATGATCAATCGTGAGTTCGGATCCTCGTTTCGCCTGGCAGCCGTCGAAACCGATCTGCCGTTGGAGAGCAATTCACCTGATTTGTTTGGCGCGGATGATTTCTGCACCCGTTGTCAGATCTGCACCAATGCATGTCCTCCACAGGCGATCAGTATCGAGAAGCAAACGGTCCGGGGTGTGGACAAGTGGTATGTCGATTTCAACAAGTGCATCGGGTACTTCAACGAGACCTACGGGTGTGCCATCTGCCTTGCAGTATGTCCATGGAGCACACCAGGCCGCGCAGAGGGGATGGCGGAGAAGTACACCCGCGTATTCCTGAAAGACAGGTAAGAAATCGCGGCTAAAGGCGTGACGTATACGTCACGCGGGTCCGCAGCGAAGCGCCTACCGGCGGTTCGCGTTGATGCGGACCCCGTGGTCAGTTCAACCGGTAGTCAATCCGGCAGGGATGCCGCGAAGCTAATCTAAGTCGAAGAATCGCGGCTAAAGCCGCTCCTACAGAGGTCGGAAGGTCTTTCTGTAGGAGCGGCTTTAGCCGCGATTTCGCCTACTCCTCGAGTTTAGGCAGCGCCGCGCGTATCTGACCCGCCGACTGCTCAATCGTCCCGGTTTCGATTTCTTCCAGCAGAACGTGAATGATGCCTTCGAGACGCGCCACGTGGCTTTCCAGAGCCTCAATACGCGCCAATACGTCTTCTTCCATATGCTTTTCTCCTACTGACCGGATACCGGTGGCAGCCACTGTCCAAGCTCAGCCGCTATTTCACGCACCCGCATTCGCACCCCGGTTTTGTGCCCAAACCAGGCTTCGTTGATGTGTATGAACTCCCGCGATGCCCGCGGAACATCCCGCTCGTGGAATATGGCGCCAACCACACAAGCGGCCATACATGCGCCACAATCGGTACACCGTGCGGGATCGATGTAGGACATGTCGTCCACGGGTTCTGAAAAGATGCAGAACTCCGGACATACCTCCATACACCCTTCGCCTTTTACACCGATACACGCTTCGGTCACAACATAAGTCATCGATCGTAGGGTATTGAAAGCGCGGGACGTTCTCCAGCAAACTGGCCAACCAGTTTTCCTTCCGAGGTTCTCAACTTGCGCGTACTGTTCAGCCTGATCTTCGTCATCGGCGCGGCTGCTTGTGATGCAGCTGCTGAACCCCGTTCGATCAGTGTGCAAGGCACGGGGGTGATTGCTGTTGAACCCGACGTGGCGATCGTGCGCATGGGTGTTGACACGTTATCCGAGACATCCCGGGATACTTTGAGGATCAACAGCGAGGCAACCAATGCTGTGATCGCAGCACTCAAAAAACTCGGTGTCGAAGACCGGCACATCAGAACCGAGTCTCTGCAATTGCACCCCCGTTACGACCATCAGCGCGACAGAGAGGGTCGCACTTCACAACATCTGGTCGGTTTCCAGGCGAGCAACATCGTGAGCGTCCGCCTGGAAGATCTTTCACAAGCGGGAGAAGCGATTGATGTCGCAACAACTGCAGGCGCCAATCGCGTCGATGGGATTCGTTTCGAAGTTGGGAACCCTGACGAGGTATTACAGCACGCTCGTGACGCCGCCTGGGGCGACGCACGCGCACAGGCAGAACAGCTCGTTTCTCTTGCGGGAGCCGGACTTGGACCGGTGCTCAAAATCGTTACTCACGGGGGTACTCCTCCACAACCGCGGGAAATGGCATTCGCGGGTGTCCGGATGGATTCAGTTCCAGTTTCCGGCGGCCAGCAGAATATCAGCGTGCAGCTTCACGTCACGTGGGAGTTAATCAACAACTAAGGAGATCCTATGACCATGGTTTCTGATGAAGACAAAGCTCAGTTTTTCGCAGACGTCGATGCGGCATGTAAAAAAGCCATCTGGTGTGCAATCGCAACAGTCGATGGTGACCAGCCTCGTGTACGGGTAGTCCACCCGACCTGGGATGGAGATGTCCTTTGGTTTGCAACCGGTCCAGACTCACCGAAAGCCAGGCATCTCAAAGCCAATCCCCAGGTCGATATCCAGTACCAGGTGGCACCACCTGATTTCGTGCACGTCATGGTCCGCGGTACCGCAGAACTCATTACCGACCAGGACACGAAAAACCACGCCTGGGAAGCCATCGACTACGACCTCACGCAATTCGGGTCCACCGGACCCGAGGATCCGAACTTCACACCCGTGAAGATCAGCCCGACAGTGTGGAGTTGTCAGAAATGTTCGGCTCGACCAACAAACGCATCTGGCGCGCTTAGTGGATGGAGAATCGCGGCTAAAGCCGCTCCTACAAAAAGATCTTTCTATCGAGCGGCATTTAGCCGCGATTTAGTTGTCTCCTCTCGGTTAGTTGCACATGGATATCAGCCACGCGCTTCCTGTCCAGCCGGTAGGACAAGTAGAAGAGTAGTATCAGGATGCCGATTACGGAGGTGATTGGCCCGGCTACCAGTCCAAGACGAAAAACAACATCCGCTGAGACTTCCCCAGGGGCAGCTCCCCGGGGAAATTCGATCAGATCAAGTCCTAACCCCGCAAGCACGCTGGCAAGTGATGCGCCTGCTTTAAAGGCAAACGACCGCGCCGAGAAAATGATGCCTTCCTGGCGTTCGCCGGTGAGCAGTTCCTGTTCGTCGGCTACATCGGCAAACATAGAGTTCACCGTAATCAGCACTGCCGGACTGCAGACCCCTGCCAGAAATACAAACGACAGCAACATAGCCAGAAGCTCAAACGTGCCATTCGCCGGGGTCCAGTCGGTGAACAGCCGCAGGACAATCATGATGTTGTTGCACGTGATGATCGTGAGTGACAAACCAATCAACGCCCAGCGCTTGTCGAGAAATCGGGTAAGCACCGGCGCTAACATGACCGATATGGGCAGTGCTGCCAGCGACGCCGGGCCAATCCACCGCATCTGCTCCGTTTCCATCCCCCAGAAGTGGATGTACATGTAGACCATGAACGCAGCTTCCACACCGAGCAGGATGATCGCGCAGAAGAGCCCGCTGACCAGCATGCGGTAGGAATGATTTGAAAACGCCGTTCGCAGTTCGCGGTAGAGGCGTCGCGGGTGGAAACGCTCTGCTGCTTTGAAGTGCGCCACAGGCAGGTACGGAATCTCCTTTTTGGTGCCCCAGACGCACAAACCGATGGAGACCGCGATACCAAGTGCGGCAACAATCGAGAGAACCGGGTACCCATCCGCATTCAACATCCCATGGCTGAACTCAACTGTTGTAGGAAATACAAACGTCAGCATCAGAAATCCAAACCCCCACTGGCCGAGCGTGCCGAAAAGCTGGCTGTAACCGTACACCTTGGTTCGATCCAGCGGTTGCTGAGCCATCTCAGCACCGAGCGCAAGGTGCGGGATGTGATACAGCGTCAGGCACAGACGGGTAAGCACAGCAAAAACGACAAGCCAACCAAAGTAGAAGAGTTCCGGCATACCCCCGGGTGGATTGAAGAGTGCGGCCAGGGATAAGCCCATCGGGATAGCAGCACCGGCCATCATCGGTATGCGGCGTCCCCATCGCGTTTGCAGGCGATCAGATATGGAACCCGCGAGCGGATCCGTGATCGCGTCAAAAAAGAGTGCTATCCCCAGGGCAATCCCCGTCAGTGTGCCCGACACACCCAGAATCTGGTTGAAATAAAAGAGCACAAACGTGTTGAACACGGCGAGCGTGATGCCTTCCGCCAGCTGTCCGACGCCGAACCCCAGTTTCGACGTAAACGGCAGCAGGCGCTGGTCTGCGTTCAAAGGTAAACCTGATTCCGCCATGTATCTCCCCAACCCGTCAGGTTTGAGAATAGACGGTTTAGAGCAGCGTGAAAAACCAATAGAGTAGGCTCACCCGAACACTTCCAAGGCGTCACGATGAAGCTGCTCAAACATCTGCTTGTCCTCCTGCTCCTTCCTGCATTCGGAATCAGGGCAGACAGCTCACTGGATATCCAACACCCCGAGATACAGGGTGCGCTGGGCATCATCGACGCCTGGGTGGATGCGATCCGAGATTACAAGGAAGTACCAGGCATCTCGGTTGGGTTGGTCGTCGACCAGGAACTCATCTTCACAAAGGGCTACGGCTACGCCAACCTGCGCCGCCGCGTGCCTGCTGATCAGAACACAATCTACAGCATCTGCAGCATCTCTAAACTCTTTACCGCCATCGGGGTGATGCAGATGCGCGATTCGGGCAAGCTCACCTTGCGCGATCCGGTGAGCCAGCACCTCAACTGGTTTGATATCAATGAGGCTCACGCAGCGTCAGGCCCTGCCCGTATCGAAGGTTTGCTCACTCACTCGTCAGGACTCCCGCGCGAGGTGGACTTCCCTTACTGGGTCAACACTGACTTTCCGTTCCCGGAACGCGACGCGATGATCGAGCGGATCACAAAGCAACAAACGCTATACCCGGCAGATACACGTTTTCAGTATTCCAACCTGGGCCTGACACTGGCCGGAGAGATTGTCTCTCTGCTCTCTGACAAGCCGTACAACGACTACGTGCAGGATAGTATTCTCACGCCACTCGGACTCGCGGACACACGGCCCTATTTCCCAACTGAATTGCGCGGCAAACAGATGGCTATTGGCTATACGGGTAAAACGCGGGACCTCGAACGTGAAACCGTCCCGCCCTTCGACACCCGGGCTGTGACACCCGCTGCAGGATTCACCAGCACGGTAGCGGATCTCGCCCGATTCGCGAGCTGGCAATTCCGCTTGCTGAATTCCGGAGCCAGGGACGTTCTCTCAGCTAACACGTTAAGAGAAATGCATCGTGTCCACTGGGTAGACGAGGACTGGAAAGTAAGCTGGGGTCTTGGGTTTGTCGTCAGCAACGTGGACGGCACCACGGTCGTTGGCCACGGCGGAGGTTGTCCCGGCTACATCACCAACCTCTCCCTGGTTCCGAAACACAAAATTGCGGCTATCGCCCTGACCAACGCGGGAGACGGACCCGCGTCAACAATTTCCCAGAACATGCTGCGAACCCTGGCCCCTGCACTCAAAGCGGCAAAAAAGCCAGCTGAGGAAAAAACTGACGCACTCGATCTCACGCCTTACGCCGGAAACTATGGCGGTTCGATCTGGGGCGGCGAGACAGCGGTGCGGGTATGGGGTGACAAACTGGCGGCACTCAGCCTGCCGAGTGATGCCATTGAGGATGTGGCCAAACTCAGACACGTCGAGGAAGACACGTTCGTACGGCTAAACGATGACGGCGAAGAGCTTGAGCCCTGGGTATTTCAACGCAACGATACCGGCCAGGTGACCGGCATACTGAGACACAGCCAGGTCAACTCGCGTCTCGATTAACACTTTCAGGAATACAAAATGCAGCAGTTATTTCGCACGTCTATCTTTCTCATGATCGCTCTGATGGCATCTGCCTGTGTGACCAGGGACGGTACAGAACCTACGGCCGTCCAGTCCGACGAGGTCAATCCGCTACTGACCACCAGCAACCTTCCTTACGGTGCCCCCGCTTTCGACAGGATCAGAAACGAGCACTTCACAGGTGCGATAGAGCGCGGCATGACGGACCAGGCAGCCGAAGTCAGCGCCATTGCAACCAACAGGGAACCCCCGACTTTCGCAAACACGATTGTTGCCATGGAACAGACCGGGCAGCTTCTTGAACGGAGCTTGAGGGTTTTCTACGCCCTGATCGGCGCACACACCAATGACGACCTCGACGCTATCAACACAGAGGTATCTCCGAAACTGGCCGCGCACAACGACAGCATTCTCCTCAATAAAGACCTCTACGCCCGGGTTGCGTCCCTGTATGCACGCCGCGATGAGCTGAACCTCGACGATGAATCGCTGCGTCTTCTCGAGCGATACCACATCGACTTCGTCCGCGCCGGTGCCCAGTTATCGGAGGACCAGAAAACACGTCTGAAGGCAATCAACGCGGAACTCGCCTCCCTTGGCACCGCGTTCAGCCAGGCTGTGCTCAGCGAGGTCAACGATTCTGCTGTTGTTGTTGATACGCGGGAAGAACTCGCTGGTATGTCCGATAGCTATATCGAGGTCACAGCCGCTGAAGCCACCAAACGGGGCCTCGAAGGTAAGTTTGTCATCACGCTGCAAAATACAACTCAGCAGCCGCCACTGACCGTACTGAAGAACCGGGCGTTGAGGGAAAAGATCCAGGCAGTTTCAGCAGCCCGCGGAACCCGCAGCAATGATTACGATACCCGTGAGATTGTCCGACGGGTCCTGGTTTTGCGCGCTGAACGCGCGCTCATGCTGGGGTACGACAATCACGCGGCATACATCCTGGAAGACAGCACGGCGAAAACAACCGACGCGGTGAACGACATGCTCGGACGATTGGGTCCGCGTGCCGCTGCCAACGCCAGACGGGAAGCGGAAGATCTTCAGGCACTGGTGGACGCATCTGAAAGCGAGCCTTTCGAACTCGCGGCTCACGACTGGCTCTACTACACCGAAAAGCTCCGAAAGAGCCGCTACAGTCTCGATGATACGGAACTGAAACCCTACTTCGAGCTCACCCGCACGCTGGAAGATGGGATGTTCTACATGTCCGAACGTCTTTACGGTGCAACCTTCGTTGCGCGTCCGGATCTGCCTGTCTACCACGAGGACGTCACGGTGTATGAAGCGTTCCTCGATGGCGAACCGTTGGGGTTGTTCTATTTCGACCCGTACGCACGCCCATCGAAACGGGGCGGGGCGTGGATGAACGCCTACGTTTCCCAGTCCGGGTTAAGAGATACAAAAGCTGTCGTCGGAAATCATCTCAACATCGTCAAACCACCCGAAGGTGAGGCAACACTCCTGACCATGGGTGAAGTGACCACCCTGTTCCACGAGTTCGGGCATGCGCTGCATGGTCTGTTCTCGAACGTAACCTACCCGCGTTTCTCCGGTACCAGTGTCCCGCGCGATTTTGTCGAATACCCTTCACAAGTACACGAGATGTGGGCCATCTGGCCGGAAGTCCTCGCCAACTACGCGGTCCACTATGAAACCGGTGAACCCATCCCACAGGATCTGCTCGACAAGGTTCGCGCGTCCGAGCAGTTCAACCAGGGATTTGGGCAAACCGAATATCTCGCTGCGTCCATTATCGATCAGGCCTGGCATCAGCTATCGGTTGACCAGATACCGGACGCTTCGGAGCTTATGGCATATGAAGCCAGAATCCTCCGTGAAGCAGGCATGGCGCTGGAAACGGTCCCACCGCGTTACCGCACCCCTTACTTCAGTCACATCATGGGTGGCTATTCAGCCGGCTACTACTCCTATATCTGGAGTGAGGTCCTGGATGCGGACAGCGTGAAGTGGTTCGAAGAAAACGGAGGGCTGACGCGCGAAAACGGCGATCACTTCCGCAATACGCTCCTCTCACGAGGCGGTAGTCGGGATGCCATGCAGCTGTTCGAAGATTTCAGGGGTGCGCCGCCGTCGATTGAGCCGCTGCTGGACCGACTTGGACTGAACTGAAGAATCGCGGCTAAAGCCGCTCCCACAGTGCAATGCTCACTACCTTATGTGGGAGCGGCTTTAGCCGCGATTCTTTCCATTTCATACCGGTTTACGCGGAACTCCTTATGGACCCGCGTCACACCGGGCGCTGCAATAAAGCGCATGTCCATCACAAAATCAGAAGCCCTGCGGTTAGTCGAAGAACGCATTAACGAAACAGATCTCGACTGGCCCAACCGGCCACCCCAGGTCGTTTACGACGAATTTACGAAGAACCAGTCTGACGGCTGGCTCTTCTACTACGCAATCGACGAAGAATACCGTGTGCGTGGTCGCGACCCTGAGCCACAGGACAATCCACCCTGGTTCGTTGATAGCAACAGCGGCGAACTCTCCCAACCAGAAAACAACAACTGATGACCGATACAGACAACGAAGATCTCGGCGTCATCGCCCGCAGCGATGATCGTTATGAAGCGCAGCTGGAACGGGTTCTCGACCACGATACAACCGCAGTCTGGGCCATACTCACCGAGCCCGACAAGTTCGTCGACTGGCTGGCACCGGGCACGCTTGAACTCAGTGTCGGCGGTCGTGCGAAACTTGACTTTGTGGACAGCGGTATCGTCATCGACAGCGAAGTCACCGCATGCGAACCAGAAAAAGTCATCGAGTATTCCTGGAGCGGTCCCGGTGAGCCGCTGCGGCCGTTACGATTTGAACTCGATCCGGTGGACGGCGGGTGTCGGTTGACCATGCATCTGAGCACACCCCTGGATGAAGACATCGCGCGTTCCTGCGCAGGTTTCGAAGCCCACCTGATGATGCTGATTGGCGCGCTCGAAGGTGTGCCGATCAACTTCCCGTTCGAACGTTTCGTGGAAACCCGCGACGCTTATAACAAGATGCTCGCCTCTTTGGACTGAATCTTGTCACGCCAATCGAGGCATCAGCCTGGCCTCGCGTTTCAGTAAAGGCGCTCTTCGTCGTTGTACTTCATCATTGCTTCGTAGTGCTCAAGCGGTTCAGGCATATCGGCGTGGGTTTTAACCGCATGTGCATACGAAGGTAGCCCTTCGATCGCCTGCCATTCGTCGGGCTTCCACATTCCGACCTGGCTACTGAGTCCAAATCCGGTATCGATTGTCATCCCCAACGAGGGTGCAATGCCGGCCGGGGCGATCAGCCATCTCAGACCCATGATCACAAACAGCAGCCCCGGAAGCACAACTATCACCGCCAACAAGCGCTTGATCCAGACTGTCATGCAAACACTCCGCAAGGGACTGTAAGGGAGGTGGACAGGCTCATGTCCTAGTTGCTCCAGTAAGCAAATTCGTCACCCGGCTGATCCTCCTGGGACAGGTCACGATCAACATTCGTCGCTGTCGTTGAAGTCCAGGGCCAGCGGGGCTCCGCCTGCTCACTGTTGTGGGATTCAAGCACCGCACGCAACCGGTCGGCTTCGGCAGGATACTCGGTGAGAATATCGGTCCATTCGCCATCTTTTGTGAGATCGAAGAGCCACTCTTTTCGGGGCAGGCCTTGTGGCGCACTGACCATCAGTTTCCAGCGCTCATCCCTGACCGCCTGGGCAGCGCCACTGCGGAAGAAGAGATAGTCATGGGGCACCCCTGTCTGAGCACCAGTTACATAGGGCGCAAGGTCCACCCCATCAATCACGCGATCGCCCGGCATATCAGCGCCTGCCGCTGCAGCCGCTGTGGCGTACATATCAAAGTGATGTACCGGAGCATCGTACGTCGCTCCTGCGGGTAGCCCGGCTGGCCAGCGTGCCAGGAACGGCGCCCGTATCCCGCCCTCGAACAACGTTATTTTCCAGCCCCGGTACGGGTCATTCACATCCGGGAGGCCAATGTACCCTGCACCACCGTTGTCGGACGTGAACATCACAAGCGTGTTTTCATCCAGGCCGTTTGCTTCGAGGGCTTCCATGACGCGGCCTACACCCCGGTCAAGGGAGCGGATCATTGCGGCATAAACGCGTTCCCGGTGCAGTTCTATATGTGACAGGGCTTCATAGTCTTCACGAGCCGCCTGCAGGGGCGTGTGCGGTGCCCAGTGCGCCAGGTACAGGAAGAACGGACGATCTTTGTTGGCTTCAATGACTTTGACTGCCTCGTCCGTGTAGTAGTCCGTCAGATACTTTGGCGGCTCGAACGCAGGACCACCGTTGAAGCTCGCGGCAAAGTTGAGAGCAGCCCAGAGAAACCGGTCAATTGGATCGAAATCCTGCCTGGCCTGGATCACATTCTCGTCATCGCGCCTTCCATACAGACCACTGGCCATGAGCAGACTCTCAGCAAATCCCTGGTCATGGGCTGCCATACCGTTTTCACCACCCAGGTGCCACTTACCGATATGAACCGTGTGATAGCCCTGATCAGCCAGCAGTTCCGCAAGCGTGATCTCCGAAGGCGGCATACCCATCTCGCCTAAACCGAGGCTGGATGCCTCCGTGTTCGTTACGCCTGGTGGTGCGAGTGGACGATCCCTCGTACCGCTGACAAGGCCAACCACAGGCATGAAGCCCGGTGGCGTCGGAGTAAACTCAAAACCAAAGCGGGTACCGTACCGCCCTGACATGAGAGCTGCCCGTGAGGGAGCACAGGTACCATTGGCAGCATAACCCTGGGAGAACGTCACTCCACCTGCCGCCAGCGCGTCGATATGCGGCGTTTGGGTGGTCGGATTCGAGCCGTTCATGGAGATGTCGTTCCATCCCAGGTCATCTGCCAGGATCAGCACGATGTTAGGTGGACGGTCTGCAGCGCCTCGCCCCTCTGAATCTGCCCCCGTGGACCAATTGATTTCCCGGGTTGGCCCGATTTCCTGCTGCGAAGCGATCATACGGTTCACGCCAAACAAGGCAATTTCCGCTCTGAAAATCCAGCCGACGCCCAACAACACGGCGATCGCTATCGCGATACCAGCTACCCACTTCATCTGTTTACCTTTTTCCCGAACTCATACTTCTCTTTCGCGTGATCATCCGGCAGGGGTGCCGCGAAAGCAACGCGCGATAGTACAATTCTCTTTTCATCCGATAAGTGGGATTCGCATGGGATTAGATTTTTCCGAAAGGGTAGCCATTGTCACCGGTGCAGGTAACGGATTGGGGGCGTCACATGCCCGCCTCTTCGGCAGCCTTGGCGCGCGGGTAGTCGTCAACGATCTGGGCGGCAGCGGAGATGGCACGGGCTCGGATGAAACCGTGGCTGAAGCCATGGTTGCAGAAATCAAGGCGAGCGGTGGCGACGCTGTCGCTAACGGAGACTCCGTGACAGATGGCGAAAAGATCGTCCAATGCGCCATGGACACTTTCGGACGTGTAGACATCGTCGTGAACAACGCAGGGATACTGCGCGACAAGTCACTCCACAAGATGACCGATGAGGATTGGGACCTTGTCTACCAGGTCCACCTGCAGGGCGCATACAAAGTCAGTCAGGCTGCTTTCCAGCGAATGCGTGAGGCGGGCTACGGGCGGTTTGTCATGACCACGTCCGCAGCAGGCATCTACGGAAACTTCGGACAAGCGAATTACAGCGCGTGCAAGCTTGCGCTCCACGGCCTGTCCCAGACAATCGCGATAGAGGGACGCGCCAAAGGCATCCAGTCGAACACAATCGCCCCCATTGCCGCCTCGAGGCTCATGGGCACCGTGATGGATGAGGAAGCCATGGAACTCCTTAAACCGGAGGTCGTCAGCCCATTGGTCGCGTGGTTATGCCATGAAGACTGCACTTCGTCGGGTGATCTCTTTGAGGTCGGAGCCGGATGGATTTCACGTGTCCGCTGGGAGCGCAGCCAAGGCAGCTACTTCGATCCTGCGGGATTCTCTGTGGACGATGTGGCGGATCAATGGGAAGCGATCAACGACTTCACGGACGCAGAGTATCCAACGGGAACATCGTCAACGTTCAAGTCGATCCAGAAGAACCCGCACCTGGCGAACGATTAAAGAATCGCGGCTAAAGCCGCTCCTACAGAGGAAACTAACTACTTCTGTAGGAGCGGCTTTAGCCGCGATACCAGAGGAGAAATGAGATGGCAGATTCCGAAGGCATAGCCGTTCTGCACGGCTACTTTGAACAATCACGCGAGATGCTGAAGTTACTCGCAGCTGAATTCGTCGACACCCCTGAGGAGGCGTTGGAAGCGGCATTGTCGAATCTGGACGAGGTCGCCCGTGGCATGCCTTATCTGGACAAACCCCAAAACCCAGTGGCTTATGCCATGTTCATCTGCGCCTCTGTCCTGAGTCTGTACATGCATCTGAGGACACAGAACGTAAACGTCCACGACTACGGCGCAAGATACGTGAAGTTATCGAGTATGAGGCCCCAACCATCCGCTGCAGAAGCAGCCGCGGATGGTGAAGATGAATTGGACGATGAAATAAGCGAGACGCTGGGAGCTGCGGATGCACCCAAAACCCATCCCGGTGAATTCGAAATTGAGCTCCTGGAAGGTGACGGCGAAGAGTTCGACTTCGGCTACAACATCAAATCCTGCGCCATCTGCCACGTGTTTTCCCAACACGATGCCATGGAACTGGTTCCATACATGTGTGCGTATGACGATGTTGCGAGCGACCAGGGCAACTTGGGCCTGCGTCGCACCGGAACGATTGCAACGGGCGCAAGTCATTGCGATTTCCGGTACAAAAGGGGTGAGGATACCCAATACCTGGCCAACCTCTATCCGGACGCTATCCGATTGGTACCGGAGGGCAGTGCCTCTTAATCCCGATCAGGATCTGTGAATCCGTAGACTTCAGCCAGTTCATTCACCGTGTAGATCCCACCACTGCGCTCCATGAGGTCGGGCGCTGTCGCGAGCGCTGCTACACATCGACCCGAGAACCGCACCGACTGGGCCTGTTCTTCATCCAGCTGCATTTTCCCCTGTTCCACCATGTCGAGGATGAACTCGGTTTTGACCTTGGACGGTGAAACCGACACCGCAGCGACGTTGTGCTCTCTGAGTTCTACCGCAAAGTCCTGGGCCATCCGGTCCACGCCCGCTTTGCCCACGCCGTAGGATGCGCTGAACACGTACTCCCGGCCCCCGCGTGAGGAAATGTTGACGATGAGGCCACTTCCCTGCCGTACCATCATGGGCGCGGCAAACACCGACGCCACGTAGTAGCCACGCAGGCCCACACCACACTGATCGTCCCAGACCGACACGGGATGCTCCCAGAAACCTTTCCCCATCGCCGGTGGATCAGGGATCTGGTAAACGTTGTTCACGAGAATATCGAGACGCCCCTGTTCTTCCCCGACCCATTTGAAGAGCGCTTCCACTTCCTCGTCGTTATTGTGATCGACACAAACCGGGATGGCTTTCCCACCCAGCGCGTTCGCTGACACTTCGGTTGCCTGAAGTGTCATCGGCGCCGGCGGATCGTCAAAACTCTGGGTACGCCCCGTAAAGTAAACTGTGGCGCCAGCTTCGCACAAACCTTCGACAATACCCTTACCTATACCCTTACTGGCACCGGTAACCACCGCCACCCTGCCGTCCAGAATACCCATATACAATCCTCAGTTCAGTGCGCCTCGTTCGGTCGCTTGTTGGATTTCATCATCGCTGCTGCCAAGCCAATCGCGCAGCACCGCCTCGTTGTCTTCGCCGAGAGTACGTACCCTTGTGTATTCGTTACACGGTGTCCGGGAAAAACGTATCGGTAAACGATCTGCAAACGTTGGCCCAATAACGGGGAGCGGATCATCGAGCTCGATCAGGTAATCCGAGAGCTCGAATTGGGGGTCGCGTTCCTGTAGATCCGCACCATTCTGCACCACACCGGCCGGGACCCCGGCTTTTTGGAGCAGATCCATCATTTCATAGTCATCCTTGTCCGCCAGCCACCCGGCGATGTTCTGATCAATGAGCGCTTCATTTGCGATCCGCCCTTCGACGTTTTTCAGGGAGGTGTCCTGAGCCCAATCCGGATCCCCCATCGCTACTCTCAGGTTCCGCCAGTGTTCATCCGTCATGCAAGCTATTGCGAGCCACCGCTCATCTGCAACCGACTCAGTTTCTGCGGGTGCACAGCGATAGACATTGTGCGGCGCTGCCTGATCGTACGGTAACTTGTTAGCACACGATCTGGCTGCAACGCCATTCGCAAGATAGTCAAGAAGAGCAGGTCCACAGAAATTGGCACCAACCTCGAACTGGGACATATCCACACGCTGGCCACGCCCGGTTCGCCTGCGAGCCACCAGCGCGGCAAGAACGGCAACAGTTCCATGCAAACCGGATTGGTGATCGTTGTATGAATAACCGACACCGATATCCTCACGGCCAGGTACTCCGGTCAGGTGCGTGAGACCGCAAACAGCGTGGATGGTCGGCGCGTATGTCACGAAGTCAGACCAGGGACCGTTATCACCCATACCCGACATCTGCACGTAGATCACCCCCGGATTCGTTTCCTGGACTCTCTCGTAACCAAGACCCCACCGATCAAGCACACCCACCGAAAAATTGTCGATGACGACGTCCGCTTTGACAGCCAGGTCCAGGGCAATCTGCTGGCCAGCCTCGTTGCTCATGTCGAGCGACAACGCCCGCTTGTTGCGGTTCCACATGATGTAGTAGGGGCTCTCAGGCGCGTTGACCCCGCCCCTGGATGCCGAGTTGACCTTGACCACGTCTGCTCCAAGATCACCTAACACCCGTGTCCCGAAAGGACCGGCAAGGACGTGGGTGAAGTCGAGGATTTTCAGGCCTTCAAGTGGGCGACTACTCATCAACACCTCCCCAGCCGATATCAGCAAGAATGGCATCGGTGTCTGCACCCGGACTTTTGTAGTCCCCCATGGTCCACGGCGTATCCGAAAAGTGGTAAGGCGCTCCCGGCAACGGAAGCGAGGCACCTCCGACGTCTGTCTCGACAAACCAGTTCCGCGCCTGTAGCTGAGCGTTCTCCGCCAGGCGTTCAATGGGTTGAACCCAGCCATACGGCGCATGCCGTTCCTGGGCTTCATAGAAGAGCGCCTCTACGTCCTTTCCGGACACCCATTCTGTGAGGATTTTCATCGTCAGTTCGACCCGTTCGCGCAGGTGTTCCGGTTCCTGGTACTTGGGATCGATAAGGTCACCATGGACCCCTTCTTCGATGAGCCAGGCCAGTTGGCGGTCGAAGTCCGGCGCAGGCGTAATCATGATGCTGCCGTTTTTCCCGTTCATGACAGTGAATGCGTCAGTCCAATGGGTCGATCCCCGGCGAGCCAGCACCTTACCTTCAGGACGCATCAATACGTCTGAATACCAATAGAACATCAGCACCTGTTCGAGGCACGAAGCAATACATTCGTGGACTGAGATTTCCGCCACCTGGCCCTGCCCCGATTCTTCACGCTCGAGCCAACCCGCAATCGCGGCGATCGCCACATAAACACCGGAGACCATGAAGTTGAGTTCCCCAAAACACTTGAGCGGTGGCGTGTCGACATCACCCGTGGTGGCAACGGCACCCGCCAGAGCGCCCGCAACCAGGTCAGGGGCCTGAAAATCCGCCCAGGGACCTTCCGGACCAAATGACGATGTGTTGATGATGAGTAGATTGGGGTTTGCAGCCTCAATGCCGGCGAGAAGTTCCGTCACCGAGGTGGAACGACACGTCAGCAGGATGTCCGCGTTTTCTGCCAGCCTTTGGAGTTCCTCCTGTTCTTTACCATCGGTCAGCGTGTAAAACCGGCGATTGGAGGCAAAAAACGCGTGCCAGAGTGACGTCGCCCCGGGCTCTGCTTTCTCCCAATGCGGTCCGCGCCCGCGCAGCGGGTCTCCCTCCGGTGGTTCGGGACGAACAACATCCGCACCCAGATCCGCAAGCAACTTCGCACCGTAGATTGCACGTTCGTCGGTGAGATCGAGGACACGTATCCCCGAGAGTGGTCCCTCCGCCATCCACTTTCCTTCCGCCAAAGCGATCTATCATACTTCAGACAGAGCGAGCGTCATCCAGCCAGGCGCGAACTTTCTGAAGAACCGGTAACACCTGATCCAGGTCCGCAGGCTCGAGCACTTGAGCAAGCGATTCCAACAGCGGTGCTGCTGCTTTAATGGCTCGTTCCCTCGTGGCTTTACCCTTTGGGGTGATGCGAACAATTTTGCGCCGGCCATCTCCGGGGTCACCCTCAATGACTACACATCCACGTGCTTCGAGTTTGTTCAACGTGTTTGTCATGGCTCCCTTTGTGACTTCAAAGGCACTCGCGAGTTGTGCGGGAGTCCGGGTACCACCGAGGCGTACAAAGTTGTTCAACACAAAAAACTGGGACTGGGTCAGCCCGTCTGGGAGCGCTCTCTGGAACTGGGTCGATCCGAGTTGCGAGATAATTCCGATTTCATTGAAGAAAACGAACGCGCGGGCGATGTGCTCTTCCGATTGACTCATCTGACCCCTCAAACAAAGGTTGAACTTTAAACCAATATTAGTTTAAAGTTAAATCATATTTAGTTTAAGGTTAAACCAAATGAAACGCCTGCTCCTGATTCTGACCGTTCTTTCGCTCTCCGCCTGTGGCGGTCCACTCGCCATCATTCCCGGCGGCGCGCTTTCCGGGCCGGAAATGGCATTCTCTCTGAAACACATCCCCGCGGAAGACATCGTGATTCAGCTGGAGACTCGCCCGAGAGATCCATACTCGGTCAACGTGAATGCAATGGTTGTCGAAGGTGGACTCTTCATCGACCCCGCCAGCGACCGCAACTGGTACCCACATCTCATCGGGAACAACAACGTCCGCATCAAACTGCCTGGTGAAGACACTGTGTTTACGGCCCAGGCGGAAGCCGTGACAGATCCCACTCTGCTGAGACACTTCGACACATCACGTAACATTTTTAGGCTCCTGCCACGCTGATACACCGCTTGTAAATCCGTATAATCTCGGGCCGTTTTATAACAACAAACTATTACGAGGCGGCCATGCAGGAGATTTATGCCAAGCTCCGCGAAAAGGAGCAGGCGGCAGAGCTCGGAGGTGGGGAACACCGAATTCAGCAGCAGCACCTGAAAGGGAAACTGACTGCGCGCGAACGCATCTCCATCCTGCTCGACGAAGGCAGTTTTGAAGAGTGGGACAAGTTTGTCGAACACCGCTCCACCGATTTTGGCATGGAAGAACAGAAGATCCCCGCCGATGGTGTCATCACGGGTTACGGCACGATCAACGGCCGTCTGGTATTTGTGTTCAGCCAGGATTTCACCGTATTTGGTGGCGCGTTGTCCGAGGCCCACGCTGAGAAGATCTGCAAGATCATGGATCAGGCCATGAAGGTTGGCGCCCCGGTGATAGGCCTCAACGATTCGGGCGGGGCCCGGATCCAGGAAGGTGTTGCTTCCCTTGGCGGATATGCAGAGATCTTTCAGCGCAACGTCCTCGCCTCGGGGGTGGTCCCGCAGCTCTCCGTCATCATGGGACCCTGCGCGGGCGGCGCGGTGTACTCACCCGCCATCACCGATTTTATCTTCATGGTCGAAGATTCAGCCTACATGTTTGTCACCGGCCCGGACGTCGTGAAAACCGTGACCCACGAGGAAGTAACCCCTGAAGATCTCGGCGGCGCGAGTGTCCACACCAAGAAGTCCGGTGTTGCTGATCTCTCCTTCGAAAACGACATCGAAACGTTGCTCTGCACCCGCAGGTTCTTCGACTTCCTGCCGCAGAACAACACCGAAAAGCCACCGCGCTGGCCGACTGAAGATCCTGCATCCCGGGAAGAGCCGTCGCTCGACACAATTGTCCCGGCAGAATCCACCAAACCCTATGACATCAAAGAAGTCATCACCAAGGTGGCTGACGAATA
Organism: Pseudomonadales bacterium; assembly: GCA_028277965.1. Classification (GTDB taxonomy): domain Bacteria; phylum Pseudomonadota; class Gammaproteobacteria; order Pseudomonadales; family Azotimanducaceae; genus UBA4421. The sequence continues at coordinate 12,777 of JANQFF010000027.1, read as the reverse complement.
CGACTTTTTCGAACTGCAGCCACACTACGCACAGAATATCGTCATTGGTTTCATTCGCCTGCAGGGTTCAACCGTCGGTGTCGTTGCCAACCAGCCGATGATGCTGGCCGGCAGCCTCGACATCAATTCATCCAAGAAAGGTGCGCGGTTCGTGCGTTTCTGCGATGCCTTCAACATTCCAATATTGACGCTGGTCGACGTCACAGGCTTCATGCCGGGAACCGCTCAGGAATACGGCGGCATCATCAAGAACGGCGCCAAGCTGCTTTACGCGTTTGCTGAATGCACCGTGCCCAAGGTGACACTGATCACCCGCAAGGCATTCGGCGGTGCTTACGACGTGATGGCGTCCAAACATCTTCGCGGTGACGTAAACCTCGCGTGGCCGACCGCGGAAGTGGCCGTCATGGGTGCCAAAGGTGCTGTTGAGATCATTTTCCGGAAGGACATCGGTGATACCGAGGCGATTGAAGCACGGACAGCGGAGTACGAAGAAAAATTCTCCAACCCGTTTGTGGCTGCGAGTCGTGGTTACATCGACGACATCATTCAACCCCGTGAGACCCGTGAGCGCATCTGCCGGTCATTTGCCATGTTGAGAGACAAAAAGCTCGAAAACCCGTGGCGCAAACACGGCAACATCCCGCTCTAGACAACCAGGTATATCAACAATGTTCGACAAAATACTGATTGCCAACCGCGGGGAAATTGCCTGCCGGGTCATCAAGACTGCGCGAAAGATGGGTATCAAGACCGTGGCGGTCTACTCCGACGCTGACGAGAGCGCGTTGCACGTGCGGATGGCGGACGAAGCGGTCCACATCGGCGCGTCCGCTTCAGCCGAGAGCTATCTGCGGGGTGAGCGCATCATCGAGGCATGTAAAGAAACCGGCGCCCAGGCTGTACACCCCGGCTACGGTTTTCTGTCGGAAAACGCGGACTTCTGCGAAGCCCTCGACAAAGCAAGCCTTACGTTCATTGGTCCCGGTGTCAAAGCAATCACCAGCATGGGGGACAAGATCACCTCAAAACGTATTGCCGACGAGGCGGGTGTGAACACCATTCCAGGCTATACGGACGTCATTGATGGCCCCGACCAGGCTGTGGAGATTGCCAGGGACATCGGCTATCCGGTGATGCTCAAAGCAAGCGCCGGTGGCGGCGGCAAAGGTATGCGCGTGGTCTACGATGACGACGAATGCCGGGACGGTTTCGAGCGTGCGGCCAACGAGGCCCGGTCGAGTTTTGGTGACGATCGCGTGTTTGCCGAGAAATTCATTGAAGAGCCACGCCACATAGAAATCCAGGTGTTGGCAGACACTCACGGCAATGCGGTTTATCTCGGTGAGCGGGAGTGTTCCATTCAGCGCCGCCACCAGAAAGTGATCGAAGAGGCACCCTCTCCGTTCCTGGATGAAGCCACCCGCAAAGCGATGGGTGAACAAGCGATCGCACTCGCCAGAGCAGTCGACTACTGTTCCGCGGGTACTGTCGAGTTCATTGTCGATGCCGATCGCAATTTCTATTTCCTCGAGATGAACACACGCCTGCAGGTAGAGCATCCAATTACCGAGCTTGTGACCAACCAGGACCTCGTCGAACACATGATACGTGTGGCCAACGGCGAAGAACTGTCGATCACACAGGATGACATCAAACTGACCGGCTGGGCTCTGGAAGCCCGGGTGTATGCTGAAGATCCATTCCGCAATTTCCTGCCATCCATCGGACGCCTGGTGCACTACGAGGCGCCTGAAGAGACAGACACCGTCAGGGTCGACACCGGGATCGAGGAAGGCAGCGAAGTCTCGATGTTCTATGACCCCATGATCGCGAAGCTCGTGACCTACGGGCATACACGTGAAGACGCCATCGACAACATGGCAGATGCACTCGATGCGTACTACATCCGCGGTGTGAGCCACAACATCAGCTTCTTAAACGCGCTCATCATGCATCCACGTTTCAGAGAAGGCAGGCTCACCACAAACTTTATCGCCGAAGAATACCCTGACGGGTTCCATGCGGCGGACGTGCCTCATTCAGATCCAGCTTTGCCGTTCGCGATTGCCGCAATGGTGCACACGGCTGAAAACAGGCGCGCCCACGAGATCAGTGGTCAGACCCGCCGGTTCGAGCCAAAGCTCAACTCTGACTGGGTAGTGATCAGTGGAGGAGAGCGGTATCCCGTGACCGTCAACCCGGTGGAACACGGCTGCGAGGTTACGCACGATGATCACATTTACCGTATCAAAACCGACTGGAAGTTCGGCGAGCGTGTGGTCCACGCTGAGGTCAACGGCCAGGATGTGAGTATCCAACTGGACCCTCACAAAGCCGGGTACAAGGTATTTCATCGTGGCGCAGAGCAGGAGTTGCAGGTATTGACGCCTACAGCAGCAGCTTTGAGCGAACACATGATCGAGAAAGTCCCACCCGACCTTTCGAAATTCCTGCTTTCGCCGATGCCGGGGCTCCTTGTTCGGATGTCCGTCTTTGAAGGTGAAGAGGTCAAAGCCGGAGAAGAACTGGCTGTTGTCGAAGCCATGAAGATGGAGAACAGCTTGCGGGCTGAAGAGGATGTCGTGATCGCCAAAGTGCTGGCGGAAGAAGGCGACAGCCTGGTGGTGGATCAGCCGATTCTTGAGTTTGAATGAAAGAATTGCGGCTAAAACCGCTCCTACTGAGCATGTGAAGATCTTTCTGTAGGAGCGGCTTCAGCCGCGATTCCTCAACAGAGGACATTCATATGGAAACGACAGACGTTTTAGCCCTCCTGGAGGCCAACCCGGAAGGCTCTTTCCTGAACTTCAGCGCGTTCAACGGCGCATCATTCGGCACCGCTGACCTGACCGGTGTCTCTCCGGTGTGGGAGATGCATCCGGATACCGATGAGTTTTTCTACGTCATCGAGGGCACTGTTGAGATCACCCTGGTGGAAGAAGACGGCTCGAATCACTACGTTGCCCCCGCTGGAACGTCATTTGTGGTCCCGCAGGGTATCTGGCACCGACCCGGTGCGCCGGAAGGGTCGAAGTTCATCTACTTCACGCCAGGTGAGACGCTTCACTCAGATGCAGATGATCCGCGTATTTAGGTACACACCCACTGGGCGTTCAAGCAGCTTTCACTTCCTCTAATTCAACCAGCGTTCCGCAGAAGTCTTTGGGGTGGAGGAACACCACGGGTAAGCCATGGGCGCCCGTTCGTGGTTTGCCGTCCCCGAGTACCCGCGCGCCTTCTTCAACCAGGTGCTCAATGGCCGCATGGATGTCCTCGACCTCGTAACAGACGTGGTGCATGCCGCCGCTGGGGTTGTTGTCGAGAAAGTTCTGTACGGGAGAGTCTTCACCGAGCGGGTGCAGCAGTTCAATCTTGGTATTCGGCAATTCGACGAAAACAGTTGTTACCCCGTGATCCGGCAGTGGCACGGGATCAGTAACCGTTGCACCCAGTGAGTTCCTGTAAAGCTCTGCAGCCGCGGTGAGGTCCGGGACGACAATCGCCACATGGTTCAGTTTTCCAATCATTCTTGTTCTCCTGTGCCCCCTCTGTAGGTGCGGCTTCAGCCGCGATTAACCGGCTCGCGGCTGAAGCCGCTCGTACAGCGGAGGGAAATAGAAATTACCTGTTACGTCCGGGGATCAGCTTCAGAATCTGGCTGGCTGCTTCCGGGATATTGCTACCGGGACCGAAGATCGCGTGAACACCGGCATCGTATAGTGCCTGGTAGTCCTGTTGCGGGATGACACCGCCAACCACAATCACCGCATCTTCCATACCCGCTGCTTTGAGGTGTTCAATCATCTCCGGGACCAGGGATTTGTGCCCACCAGCCAGCGTGGATACACCGACCACATGCACGTTCTCTTCTTTGGCCTGCTGAGCGGCTTCCTCTGGCGTCTGAAACAGCGGACCCATGCTGACATCAAAGCCGAAGTCAGCAAACGCATTCGAGATGACCTTGGCGCCGCGATCATGGCCATCCTGACCCATCTTGGCAACAAGGATACTTGGTGCGCTGCCTTCGAGATCCGTGAAGACCTTGATCTCGTCCTGCACCCTGGCGAATTCCGGGTCGTCTTCGTACCCGGCTCGATAAACCCCAGGGGTCATCTTCGCCACCGGCTTGTGGGGGCCGTAGACCTTTTCGAGTGCGCCCGACACTTCGCCGACAGTGGCGCGTTGACGGGTCGCTTCAATGGAAAGCTCGAGCAGGTTGCCCGAGCCTTCTTTCGCACCTTTCATCAACGCTTCGAGTGCCTCATTAACCTTGCTTTCATCACGGCTCGCTTTGATGTCGCGCAGCCTGCGTAGCTGTGCATCCCGCACCTTTGTGTTATCGACAACCAGCACGTCCAGCTCTTCTTCCTCTTCCTCCAACTGGTATTTGTTGACACCAACAATGACGTCTTCACCGCGCTCAATACGGGCCTGACGCTGGGCAGCGGCCTCTTCGATACGTTGTTTCGGCATCCCCGCAACGACCGCCTTGGTCATACCGCCCATGTCTTCGATCTCATTGATGATCTTACGGGCATGCTCGACGATGGAGTTGGTGAGGCTTTCTATATAGTAGCTGCCACCGAGTGGATCGACCGTTCGCGTTATCTGGCTCTCTTCCGCGAGGATGATCTGGGTGTTGCGCGCAATCCTGGCAGAAAAAGGTGTCGGCAATGCGATCGCCTCATCGAGCGCATTGGTGTGCAAACTCTGCGTTCCGCCGAGCACGGCAGCCATGGCTTCGATGGTGGTACGGACCACATTGTTGTATGGATCCTGCTCCTGCAGGGAAACTCCCGAGGTCTGGCAATGTGTACGAAGCATGAGCGACGCCGGATTCTGCGGGTTGAACTGGCTCATGAGTTCATGCCACAGGATGCGTGCAGCTCTCAGTTTCGCGATCTCCATGAAGAAGTTCATGCCGATACAGAAGAAAAACGACAGCCGGCCCGCAAACTTGTCGATTTCCTGCCCCGTTGCAAGTGCAGCCCGAACGTATTCCACGCCATCCGCCAGGGTAAACGCGACCTCCTGAACCGCGTTCGCTCCTGCTTCCTGCATGTGATAACCCGAGATCGATATCGAGTTGAAACGTGGCATGTTCTCAGCCGTGTACCCGATGATGTCCGCAACAATTCTCATTGAAGGCTCAGGCGGATAAATGAATGTATTGCGGACCATGAATTCTTTCAGAATATCGTTCTGAATCGTGCCGGAGAGGTCTTTCTGGGCGACACCCTGTTCCTCCGCCGCCACGATGTAGCCCGACATGACGGGCAGAACCGCTCCGTTCATTGTCATCGAGACCGACATTTCATCGAGCGGGATGCCGTCGAAGAGGATTTTCATGTCTTCGACGGAATCGATGGCAACACCCGCCATCCCCACATCACCTGCAACCCGGGGATGATCGGAGTCAAAACCGCGGTGGGTGGCGAGATCAAACGCAACCGAAAGACCTTTCTGACCCGCTGCCAGGTTCTGACGGTAGAAGGCGTTCGACTCTTCCGCGGTGGAGAAACCGGCATATTGGCGGATGGTCCACGGTCGGTTGGCGTACATCGTGCCCCTGGGGCCACGGGTATAGGGCGCAAACCCCGGCATTGAGCCTATGTGCGCTATGTTGTCCAGATCTTCTTCTGTGTACAGCGGCTTCACCGGAATACCTTCCGGTGTCACCCACGTGAGATCCTCCAGCGGCTTGCCGCGAAGCTCTTTTTCAGCCAGTTCCTGCCACTGCTGCTGGTCCATAACTTCCCTCTGTCGGTTCTAAGCAGAAACCCTGTATTGTACCCGATCATGAAAATCGGCATTTCAATGTTTGATACCGACCGGGGATTACACCCGGCCGATCTCGCACGGGCGGTGGAGGACCGGCGGCTCGAAAGCCTGTTCCTGCCTGAACACAGCCATATACCCACATCCAGGCGCAGCGTCTGGCCCGGCAGTCGCCCCGGGGAAAACGATCCCCTGCCCGACTACTACAGCCATCTTTACGATCAGATTGTGTCCCTTTCCATGGCCGGTGCAGTCACTGAGAACCTCATCCTCGGCACCTCGGTGACGTTGTTACCCCAGCACGACCCGGTTTGGCTGGCAAAGCAGATTGCAACCCTGGATCACCTCACCAACGGCCGGGTGGTCCTTGGGATAGGCTTTGGCTGGAACGTCGAGCAGGGCGAAACTCACGGAGTGAAATTCACCGAACGTCGGGACCGCACGGAAGAGTGTGTCGCAATCATGCGGGCACTCTGGTCGGATGACGAAGCTGCATTCTCAGGTGAGCAGCTGAACCTCGAACCGTCCTGGGCCTGGCCTAAACCAAAACAATCAGGCGGACCGCCCATCCTGATTGGGGGGATGGGGCCCAGAACCTACGACGCAATCGGACGCTACGCGGACGGGTGGATGCCTATCAGCGCACGCGGGTCCATGAAAGGCCGTATTGAGCCCATCGAAGAAGCCTTTAAAAAGTATGGCCGAGATCCTGCCTCAATCCAGGTGGCCGTGTGTGGCGCCAGCGAGAAACCCGAAGACCTCGCTAATCTGGCCAGCGAGGGCGTTGAGCACGCGTGCCTCACCATCTGGAGTGAAGAGGCTGACGAAATCCTGCGCGAACTCGACCGAATGGCGGAGATTGCCGAAAAAGCTCGAGCATTGATCTGATTCTATCGCGGCTAAAGCCGCTCCTACAGAGGTAGCAAGATCGCTATGTAGGAGCGGCTTTAGCCGCGATTTCCTAGTAGGTGCGGACCATGTCGGGGGTGCGTGTATCTTCACCGGACCGGATGACTTTACCGGGCAGAGCCCGGGTGTGTTCGCCATCTTTGATGGTCTGCACCCCGTTTACGAAGACGTGATCGATGCCAAACGCATCTGCGTAAACGCGAGGCTCATCACAGGGCAAATCCGACTTCATGTAGACCGGTCCTGAACCAACCGTGCCGGGGTCGAGGACAACAACGTCCGCCAGGAAGCCTTCTTTCAGGAGACCTCGTTCTTTGAGACCAAACGCATCAGCCGCCACCTGGGTCATCTGGTGAATCGCCTGCTCGATGCTGATGACCCCGTAGTTACGCACACCATTGCCAAGCACCTGGGTGGAGAAAGCAAACGTGTCGATCATGTCGAGGTGAGCACCGGCATCCGAGGCGCCGATCAGCGTGCGGTCGTCGGCCCAGAGTTTTCCACGCATCTCCCAGAGATGCTCTTCGCCCCCAATCGCTGGTGGCATGAAAGACGTCCGCAGGCCTTCGCTCAACGCCAGATCGATCATGGCGTCAAACGGGGACTTACCCTGATCTTCCGCTATGTCTCCAATCGTCCGGCCTTCGAAGCACTTGTTGTCTTCATCAAATACCGCATGAACCGTGAGCTGGTCCCATTGCGCAAGGTTGCGCATTGGACCCCGCGAGCGGGCACTTTCGTCGAGAGACGCGCGTTTTTCGGGATCTCTCAGAATTTCCATGCGCTCCTCAACCGAAACCTGGAAAAGATCCGCCCAGCCTTCCATCGCGTCGAATACAAACCCGCCATACAGGTTAATCCGCAGTGTGATCGGCTGCGGTACGGTCAGCGCCAGCACTTCCCCACCTTTTGCACGGGCAACATCCGTGGCGGAGAGCTGATTCTCCATTAAAGATTCTTCACCTGCACCCAGGACGTTCCAGTTGAGCGGGCGTTGAGCCGCTACTGAAAGATCCGACATTAACTCTTTGATTTCCGGTGAAAAATGACCGACCCCGGGAAGAAACTCCAGTGACGTTCCCTCATGTTCACTACATACACCCGCAAGTTCCACCAGTTCCTCACGACTTGCGTGCCGGGACGGCACCGGCTGCCCATCAGCATCGTTGTGGGTGACGGATATGGTCGAAGAAAACCCGACAGCCCCTTCTTCAAGCGACTTTCCAAGCAACGCTTTCATGGCTTCGAGTTCTTCAGGTGTCGCTTCCTCACCAACTGCCCTTTCACCCATCACCACCCGGCGTATGGCGCTGTGCCCTGCCATGAAACCGGCGTTGACCCCAAGGTTCCCGTCGAGTTTGCCGAGGTATTCACCAAAACTCTGCCAATCCCAGGGCACACCTTCCGTAAGGCTCGACACGGGCATACCCTCCACCCGGGCAAGCATGTTCAGGAGATACGGCGCCGCCTCTTCTGTCAGCGGCGCAATCGAAAAACCGCAGAACCCGCCAAACACCGTCGTGACCCCGTGATAACAGGACGGGCTCAGTGTGCCGTCCCAGAAAACCTGAGCATCGTAGTGAGTGTGAACGTCAATGAACCCGGGACAGACGACCCGGCCTTCGGCATCCAGGGTATCGGTCGCGTCTTCATCTACCTGCCCAAGCGCGGCAATCCTGCCGTCTTTGATCCCGACCGACCCGGTGTACGCGGGTGCCCCGGTGCCGTCGATGATTTGCGCGTTCGTTATCAGTAAATCCAGCATGTCTTTCCCCTCCCGATTGCAGGTTAACAGATCTAGTAAGGCGCTGTCCCACCGTCCACGCTGAGCGCAGCACCAGTGATGCCACCACCCGCTTCAGATGCCAGCAACACCGCCATAGCGGCCACTTCTTCAACGGTATTCGGCCGTTTGATCGCTGACTCCTGGGCAAACATCGCGATCATCTCATCAAACGTGATACCCATGGCTTCTGCTGTAGCAGGTCCGTTGTCCTTGACAATGTCGGTGACTACCAACCCTGGACAGATCGAATTGATGGTGACTCCCGATGCCCCTACCTCCTGAGCCGCCGCCTTCGTCATTCCGTTGATTGCGTGTTTGGCCGTCGAATAGGCAGTAAAAACGGGTTTTCCGATTTTACCTTCGGTCGAAGAGATGTTGATCACCCTCCCCCAGCCCGCTTCGACCATCGCAGGCAACACGCGTCGAGTCGCCCAGAATGTCGAGTAGACGTTCCACTTCATACACTCATCGAACGTCTCATCAGAAAGCTCTGCCAGGGGCTGCAGGTCACCCGCCCCACCAGCGTTGTTGACGAGGATATCCAGCCCGCCCAGTTCTGCCCTGGTCTGATCCACAAAACCCTCTATATCAGCCTGGACCATCGCATCTCCGGGAATGAAAACGCAGGCGTCACCCAGCCTCTCGGCTACCGCACGGCCCTTGTCCGGATTACGCGCCATGACTGCAACTCGTGCGCCTTCGCTGATGTACGCTTCAGCTATTCCCAGTCCAATACCGGCTGTTCCGCCGGTAATTGCGGCCACACGACCTTCCAGTTGCATCGACTTCCCCCAACGTTGTTTGCTGCCCACCATAGGCAACAAGAAAAGTGCTTGCAAACCACTTCGGGCTGGACATAATCCGCACCATGTCGGGCAAAATATAAGGAGGTGATCAGTGATATCAATTGCTAGTTTCGAGGGTCAGCTCACGTAGTTGGTCCTACAACGAGCAAAGGAGGGCCGGTTGTAACGGGAGTTACTTACCGGCCCTTTTTATTTTCCGATCTGAAAAATCTCTCCAGCACCAATCGCGGCTAAAACCGCTCCTACATAACTACCAATCGCGGCTGAAGCCGCTCCTACATAAGCACTAATCGGCTGAAGCCGCTCCTACACAGTAGATGGAGTGTTGACATTAGTTAGTTAACATATTAATAATTAATATGTGAAACATATATTCGCTCAATCTCTGCCAATGATGCTGTACCGCTCGCTGGATGCGGTTCTGCCCCGGTTTCGAAAGATCTTCGCCAAATTCGGACTGACCGAACAACAGTGGAGAATCCTGAGAACACTCTGGGACACGGACGAGCAGCCACTCCTGGCTCTGGCCGAGACCACTCTGCTTCCATCACCGAGCCTGGTCGGGATCATCGACAGGTTGGAACGCGACGGGCTCGTAACCCGGAAACGATCGTCAAAAGACCGGCGCGTGGTTCACATCTGCCTGACAGCGAAAGGACGTTCACTGGAAGAGAAAGTCATGCCCGAAGTCGAAGAGGTATATAGCACCATCGATGCAAGGCTCACTGAACGGGAATGGCAGACGCTTCACAGACTCCTGACAAAACTGCAACTGGAGAAAACGACATGGGAATCAAAACTGGCGAAGAATACCTAGACTCCATCAGGGACAACAGATCAGTCTGGATGCAGGGTAACAAGGTTGAAGACGTTACTACCGAACCCGGGCTCAATCGTGGTGCCCTGACGCTCGCTGAATTCCTGGACCGGCAGCAGAATTCACAACACCTTGACTCCCTGACATACGAGGAAAACGGCGAACGCTTCTCGACCTCGTTCCTGATTCCAAAATCGGCTGACGACGTACGCAAGCGAGGCGCCGCTTACTACGAATGGGCGAAGTGGTCGAACGGCATGTTCGGACGGACGCCAGACTACAAAAACGCTTCGGTGATGGCTTTTTCCGGAGCTGCAGGATTTCTGAACGAAAATCACTCGGCGGACAGTCCCGCTGATTTTGCGGAAAACATGCGGAGCTACTACGAAGAAGCACGAGCAAACGATTACGTTCTGACACACACCCTGGTCAATCCGCAGTTCAATGCTCAACTCGCCAAAGAGGGCCTTTCGAGCCCCGAGGTTGCTCTGCGTGTAGTTGATGAAAAGCCGGATGGCATCGTTGTCAACGGCGCACGTTTGCTGGCTACACTTGGGCCACATGCCAATGAAATTGAGGTTTTCCCATCGACACTGTTGCGGGCATCAGAGGAAAACACCCCCTACGCATTCGCATTCACGATTCCTATCGCGACGTCAGGTTTACGGCTCATCTGCCGGGATACGTACGACGAAGGCAAATCAACGTTTGACGCCCCACTAGCATCCAGGTTCGAGGAAATGGACGCTGTGGTCATCTTCGACAATGTCCTCGTTCCGTGGGAGCGGGTGTTCATGTACAAAGACCCACTCCTCTGCAATCGGGCGTTCGCTGAGACAAACGCCGTTGTGCATATGATGCATCAGGTTGCCTGCGGCAAACTCGCAAAAACCGAGTTTATTGTGGGGCTTCTCTGCGCAATGGCCCACGCATCCGGCAAAGATAACGACATCAACGTGAAAGGCCAGATCGCGGAAGCGATGTGGACCGCAGAAATAGTCCGCGCGCTGCTTTTCAGCGCTGAAGCCAACGCTGAAGAGGACCAGTGGGGCGTGTGGATGCCTCAGAGGCGGCCTCTGGATACCTCACGGAACCTTTTTCCAAAACTCTATCCGAAGCTCATCGAAGCGATACACATGCTCGGTTCAAGTTCGCTGATGGCAACGCCTTGTGAAGCTGATTTCGGCAACGACATCGCTGCTGATGTAGAGCGGTATTTCCAGCTCACGAACATGGAGAGCCGGGACCGGGTGGCATTGTTCCGCCTGGCGCACGATGTCGCTGTCTCCGGGTTCGGCAACCGGCAGGTGCTGTATGAGCGTTTCTTTTTCGGGCCGCAGAACGTCATGGCATCGATCTATTACGATCTGTACGACAAAGATGAGATGATCGGCCGCGTGGAAGACCTACTGCAGTCAGCATAACGGAGCAGACATCGAAACTCTCAGCGTCACTCTGATTGCAGGCTTCATCTTTGCGGGTTTAACAAGCGGTTTTCTGGGCGGGCTCCTGGGTATCGGTGGAGGAGTGGTCATCGTGCCCTGCCTGATCCTGCTCTTCGAATTTGCCGGGATACATCCTGCCGAGCAGGTGACGGTGATTGCCGTCGCAACCTCACTCGCATGTATCGTCTTCACATCCCTCTCAGCCGCGATCACCCAATACCGTGCGGGCAAGGTCAGATGGGATCTTTTCCGCAAACTCGCGCTGTTCTTCATCCTGGGCAGCTTCGCCGCCGGCCTCCTCGCACCGTTGCTGCCGGCGGCTGTCATGAGGGGGATTATTGGCCTCTTTCTCATCTTTGTTGCCTGGGTGATGCTTTCCAACTGGAAGCCGAATCCGCACGGCGAGCTGCCGGGTGGGATAAAAGGTGCAGCAACAGGGTTCACAGGTGGCCTCATGGCCGGAACCGCAGGGATCGCGGGCGGCAATGTGATCGTTCCCACCCTGATCTACTACAACACCCCCGTTCACAACGCGACCGCCACATCGAGTGCGCTGGGCGTCCCGATCGCGCTTGCAGGGGCTGTGAGTTACGCGTTCCTGAATGAAGCGGGCTCGACAACAACTGGGTACGTCGACCTCGCAGCGTTTGTGATCATCACGCTTTTTGCCGTTGCGGCAGCACCCTTTGGGGTGAAACTCGCGCACCGGGTTCAGGCTGACCGGCTGAAACGCTACTTCGGTATTCTGCTCATTTTCGTTTCGGCCCGGATGCTCTACACCGCTGCAACGCTCGCCTGATTCGGTCTAAAATCGTCGGCCTGAGAGCGGCGAGGACATCACATGCAGGCTTTTGCTTACTCCAATTCCCCTTATCCCATTCGCCCGGACCTCCCGGACGCATACCGCGAAGCGTGGGAGCAGGTGTCGAAACCCGGCAACTGGTGGTCCGGTGTCGAGCGTGTCGCAATCGCAACTGAAGTCCGCAATGCCCTGACCTGTGAATTCTGTGCCGCGCGCAAAGCAGCGCTGTCGCCTTTTGCACCGATTGAAGGTGAGCACAATGCCAGCACGGATCTGTCACCGAAAGTGATAGACATCGTCCACCGGCTGACCACCGATGCGTCACGCCTGACTAAATCCTGGCTTGATGAGCAATGGGATGAAACATTCACACCGGGACACTATGTGGAGGCCATCAGCGTGGTTGTGACGCTCATGTGCATCGACAGCTT
>JANQFF010000004.1 GCA_028277965.1 Pseudomonadales bacterium | reverse complement strand
GACCACCATGCAGTCCGCATCCGCTACCGCTGCTTCGATCTGCCTGTCATAGGCTGCACCGGTCTGTATGTGCCGGTCCCACCACACGGAAAAACCCGCGTCTTCAAGGCCAGCAACAATACCGGCCACACGATCACGGTCCTCAGATGCATAGGATACGAAGATGTCCGTCATGCCTCCCCCATGGCTCGTGAGTCTACTGATTTTGCGTATCAGTTCCGAACCCTGGGACATGGTAAATTAGGCGTATTGAGAGGGGGATGACGATGAACGCCAAGATGCTCCTGGTGCTGATCACCACTATTGCCGTGGGTGCATGCGGAACGCCGGAACAGCCCCCGGCAACTACGGCAGAAGACACATCCGGTGATGTCGCAACGGTCAGCAATGAGACCTGTAACGACTTTAGCGAAACACGCATGCCGCTTTTTGGTGATGTACACGTGCACACGAGCTTTTCATTCGATGCAGCTGCAAACAGCACAGGAGCTACCCCTGTAGATGCTCACAGGTACGCCCGGGGAGAAGCTATTCCGTTTTTCCCGATTGAAGACGGAGCGCCCGTTGGCATAACCCAGATCGATCGTCCTCTCGACTTTCTCGCCGTGACGGACCACGGCGAGTTTCTCGGAGAGCGGGCCTTGTGCCGCACGCCAGGCTCACCGGTCTACGAGACGCAGTTTTGCCAGAATTACCGGGCAAACGAACGCCAGGGGATGATGATGCTGGGAACAGTCATAACCACCGAAACCCCTGCGCGGATCCCTGACGTCTGCGGGGAAGATGGTTCCCGTTGTCTGGAATACGCGGGTACACCATGGGATGCCATTCAGCGGGCAGCCAACGATGCCAACGACCCCTGCCAGTTCACGAGTTTTGTCGCCTACGAGTACACGGGCACACCGGGCACGTCGAACTACCATCGCAATGTCATTTTCCGGGATAAGAACGTTCCGGCGTTACCGGTCAGTTACATAGACGCACCCATCGACAGCAAGTTGTGGGCGCAGCTTGACGAGGCGTGTGATTCATCTTCAGGGTGCGACTACCTGACGATTCCCCACAATACCAATCTGGCAAACGGCCGAATGGCGCCTTATATGCAACTCGAACAGACACTGGAAAACAAACAGGCTTACGCGCTCAAACGCCTGGAACGCGAACCCATCATGGAGATTTTCCAGCACAAAGGCGGTTCGGAGTGCATTAACGGTCTGACGAGCGTTCTGGGAGAACCCGACGAACTCTGCGCAGTGGAGGCGGTCCGGCGTATGGGTGAGAACAAGACGTATACCACGCGCAGTATTTCAGACGGAAGACTGGTCATGGGGCAGGCATCAGAGGTCACCCGCGAATGTGCACCCGGTGAAAAAGGCGCAAACGGCATGCTGGGCGCGGGCTGTGTACATCCGACCGATTTTCAACGTTCTGCTCTCGTGGTCGGGTTGAAAGAACAACAGGAGATTGGATTCAATCCGGTCAAACTTGGCATTGTCGCGGCAACCGACACTCACTCTGCAACTCCCGGAAACGTTCTGGAGAGCCAATGGGTCGGAGCGGTCACAGGTGAATCCACCCCCATCGAACGCCTGCAGCCGGGTCTGCTTACGAGTGGAATCGATGGCAACCCTGGCGGCCTTGCAGGCGTATGGGCAACAGAAAACACGAGAGACGCCATTTTCGATGCCATGTTGCGCAGGGAAGTATTTGGCACGTCAGGCCCCAGGATCGTACCTCGACTCTTTGCAGGCTGGGAGTTCCCCGCAGACCTGTGTAGCAACCCGGATCTGGAGACAATTGCCTACAGTCAGGGTGTCCCCATGGGCGGTGATCTGGGCAGTGGCGAAGGCAGCCCTTCGTTCCTTGTTTCTGCTGCGGCAGATCCCATGGGCCAGCCTCTGGTCGAGCTTCATCTGGTCAAAGGCTGGGTCAGCAGCGATGGTGCTCTGCATACCAAAGTGAAAACCGTGGCGTCTTCGAGTGATGGCGCCCGTCAACTATGTACCGTCTACACGGACGATACGTTCGATCCGGCCCAGCCGGCCTACTATTATCTTCGGGCAGTTGAACCGGCTACACCCCGCTGGCACACATTCGATTGTGAGCGCATTGCTCCCGACCAACGCCCGGAGGTCTGCAGTAACGATACGTATCCCGACATGGTTCAGGAAATGGCCTGGAGTTCACCCATCTGGTACGGAGGAAGTGGTTAGTGGCGGAAAACTCAACGGGACGTCCCCTGGACGGCGTCCGTGTCATAGAACTTGGACAACTGCTTGCAGGTCCCTTTGCCGGGACTATGCTGGCGTACTTCGGGGCGGAGGTCATCAAGGTTGAACCTCCTGGTGAAGGCGACCCGATAAGGGGCTGGCGCATCCTCGATGAAAGCGGAACCGCATACTGGTGGCGTTCCCTGGGCCGTAACAAGAAGTCGGTGACAGCTAACCTCAGGTCCGAGGCAGGCCGTGCTGTAGCGGGCAGGCTGATGGCAACAGCAGATGTTGTGATCGAGAATTTCAAACCAGGGACGCTTGAGAAATGGGGACTTGGTCCAGAGGATCTCGCCGATGACAATCCCGACCTCATTTTTGCGCGGATATCCGGCTACGGCCAGGATGGACCAAACAGCAGAAAGCCGGGATATGCATCGGTGACGGAAGCCTACAGCGGGTTCCGTTACGTCAACGGGTTTCCGGGTGAGGTGCCAGTGCGTCCCAACCTGTCAATCGGTGACACTGTCGCGGGCATACACGCAGTGCTTGGTGTTCTTCTGGCCCTCCTCGAACGCAAGCAAAATCGTGGCACAGGCGGTCAGGTTGTGGATGTCGCCCTCTACGAGGCCATGTTCAACCTGATGGAAGGCATGATTCCCGAATTCGACGGTGGCGGTGAGATTCGTGAACCGGCTGGTTCCACAATTACCGGGATTGTTCCAACCAATACTTACCTCTGCAGCGACGACAAACACGTCGTGATTGGCGCCAACGGTGATTCTATTTTTGTGCGTCTCATGAATGCTATGAATGAACCTGGGATCGCTGAGGACCCCCGCTACGCGGACAATCCCGGTCGCGTGGAACATCAGGATTTCATCGACGGCAAAATTGCCGTCTGGTGCCGGGCCCGGTCCTCGACGGAGGTCATCAGCATTCTGGAAGATGCGGACGTGCCTGTTGGACCTATCTACAACGTCGAAGACATGCTTGAGGACCCGCACTACCAGGCTCGGGGTCTATTCGAAGAGATGCCCCTGCCTGACGGTTCAAACATCAAGATCCCCGCAATCCTGCCAAAGCTGACCGGAACGCCCGGCCGCACCGACTGGGCCGGTGGTGCAGTGGGGACACACACGGACGAGCTGCTGGCGGAAATCGGTTTATCTACGGGAGAAATCGAACAGTTGCGAAATGATGGGGATATCTGATCGCGGCTGAAGCTGCTCCTCCAGAGCGAATTGGCTTCAGCCGCCAACCTTACTAGTCATCGATGTCCTGAAAGAAATCGATGTCCCGTTTCTCCCCTTCGGGTACAGGAACCTCGACCACGCGTTCGTCCACATCGTCAAATTCCAGCCGCAGCGCCCGGGTCATTGTGGCGTGTAACTCATAGGTACACGTGATGTAGGTGAGCTCGATGATCTCAACGTCGCTCAGGTGTTTTCGGAGAGCCGCAAACGTACCATCTGCCACCCGTCCGCCTTGAAGGACGAGGTCATCTGTATATGCGAGTACCGCCCGTTCAACTTCATCAAACAAATCCGTTGAAGACCAGTGGGGGATCGCTTCGATCTGCGCCTCGCTGAACCCGGCAGCCCGGAGCGCCTTGCAATGCTGCGAAAATACGAACTGACTGCCACGAGCAAAACCTGCACGGGCTTGCCCAAGCTCTCGGAGTTTTGGCGAGATCTGACGGTTTTCTCCGCGGTAGAACTGAAACCCTTCCACCATGTGATGCAGGCAATCCGGGACCTGGGCAAACACCGTCCACCAGTTGCCAGGCGTACCTGTGGCGGTGCCCGGCTCGGCCACCGGATCACGGTCCTTTCCGAACAGCGCGTCATACAGGGGAAGTACCGATTCGTCAGCGTTCGCGCGGCTGACCTCATCCAGTCTTGGCATATTTAGTCTCCATCAACTCGACGTTCGAGTATCTACTTTTTCCGTTGCTCACTCTATAGTGCAGGGTCTTGTGGGGGCAGGGAGGTTTCGTTTGCCCAAATGGAATAACTGGTCCGGTAAGCTCACGGCCCGGCCGTCCGAGATATTGTTTGTCCGCAGTGAAGCGGACGCGGAAGCGCTCGTCAGGAGTGCTGCTGCTGAGAACCGCCGAATACGTGTTGCCGGTGCAACCCATAGTCATGCACCTCTGCTCGTCCACGATGATCTGCTTGTCGACACCCGGGGGCTCTCGGGTATCGTTTCCATCGATCTCGATACCAATTCCGCCTGGATCGCTGGTGGATCCCGTATACATACCCTCGGCAGACAACTGCACACCGCCGGTTTAGCGCTGCAGAATCAGGGAGATATTGACGAACAGGCTATCGCGGGGGCAACCGCAACGGGAACCCATGGCACGGGAACAAAGCTTGGGAACCTGTCCAGCGCCGTGACCGGAATGCGCATCGCAACATCTGAGGGTCTCGTCGAGTGCACACCTGACGAAAACGCGGAACTCTGGCGCGCCAGCCGGCTGCATCTTGGTGCATTTGGCCTTGTCACACAGTTACGCCTGCAATTGAGGCCAGCTTACCGGTTGCAGGAAGTTGCGCATGGCGGGCCTCTGGAAGAAGCGCTGGAAGGTCTTGATGAGCAAATCGATACCAACCGGCACTACGAATTCTTCTGGTCACCTCAGGAGGACGAGGTGCGCGCCAAATCGATAAACGAGACAGACAACCCACCCGTGTACCCGCTTGCGGAAGAGGGGCAGCGTTGCGCCTGGAACTACGAGGTTCTGCCAAACTACCGGCCGCACAAACACACGGAGATGGAGTACTCCGTCCCTGCTGAATCAGGTCCGGCATGCATGCGTGAAATCGCACATCTGTTGAAGACACAATTTACGGACGTCGTCTGGCCCGTTGAGTACCGCACACTGGCAGCAGACGATGTCTGGCTCTCGACAGCTTACGACCAGGAAACCGTGACCATCTCGGTGCACCAGGATGTGCGTGTTGATGACGAACCCTACTTCCGGGCATGTGAAGAGATATTTCTGGCACACGCCGGGCGGCCTCACTGGGGTAAAGTCCATTATCTCGACGGCGCAGCGCTGGCCCGCATCCATCCACGCTGGGAAGACTGGTGGCGGGTTCGTGATGAGGCGGATCCCCACAATATATTCGTGAACGACTACCTTAAGGATCTCCGCTATGCGTCCTGAACATACTTCGAAATTTCCGGAGCTTGGCTTTTACGGCCTGCCGGGGCACACGCGGACCCCAGCGGATGTCCTGAAGCAGGTACGCGACGCTGAGGAGCTTGGTATTGGCAATGTCATGATTTCCGAACGTTCGGATTACAAGGAAATCGCCTCGATCTGCGGTGCCAGCGCAGCTGTCACTGAGTCGATCTACATCTCCACCTCCGGAACCAACCTCAACACGCGTCACCCGGTCACAACCGCTTCAATCGGATCTACGTTGAACAGTTTGTCAAACGGACGTTTCGCCCTGGGACTAGCAAAAGGCTTCAATCTCCGCTGGCGCGCCATGAATGTCCCATTCCCCACATTCGAGCGGGAAGCCGAATTCATCCGCGTGCTGAGACGTCTGTGGAAAGGTGAGACAATCACCAACTACGACGGGCCATTAGGTCAGTTCGGTGCGCTGAGTCTGGCTCCGTACATCGATGAGGACATACCGATCCTCTACGTCGGTTTCGGGCCAAACAGCCTCCGTCGCGCCGGGCGGGTCTATGACGGTGCACACCTGCACACGTTTATGAGCGACGAAGCGCTCAGCAATGCCGTCGGCCAGTTCCGCGAAGGGGAGACTGAAGCCGGGCGCCCCCACAATGGGAAATTGTGGTCTGTGTTTGCAACCGCTTGTGATGTCCCCGAGGAGAAGTACCTCAAGTTCATTGTTGCCCGCCTCGCAACCTATCTGCAGATTCCGGGCTACGGTGACATGCTGGTCCGGATCAACGGCTGGGATCCAGAGGTACTCGAACGTTTCCGAAGCCACGATGCGGTCAAATCGGTGGGTGGCGCCATCGACAGTGTCGCAACCCCGCAGCAGGTAGCCGAGATAGACAAGCTCATCCCGGAAGAATGGCGCCCTGCCGCCGTGGGCGACGCGAAAACCTGTGCTGAGCGATGGGTCGATCAGTTCAACGCAGGTGCGGACGGCATCATCATTCATGCCAGCACACCTGAAGAGTTTGAACCCGTATTGGCTGAGTACGAGAAGATCCGGCCAAACCACCTGTTTGAGGGCCGCACCAATAGACCCGGATAGCTTAAGAATCGCGGCTAAAGGCGCGACGTATACGTCGCGCGGGCGAGCAACGAACCGCCTACCGGCGGTTCGAGTCGACGCGAGCCCAGTTGGTAGGCAGGTGGTAAGAGTTGCGGCAGGGATGCCGAGGAGATCATGTAGGAGCGGCTTTAGCCGCGATTGGTGGAGAACGAGCTATGAATTCTGACTACTTGTTGAGGTGATAAGTCAGCGCCGCCTCGATACACACTTTCAGCTCACCCTTCGGAAGACGGCCGGTAAGCGGCACTAGAACAGCCCGGTTGCCGTCGTACGTCAGCTCGGGGAACAGGCTTCTGTAGGTGTCGACGAGTGTCGTCTGACAGTGCACGTACATGGCCACGTGATCATCGTCGTGCTGGTCGATCCGAACAGTGGTCCCTACCCTTTTCTTCCTGGGCAGGTACGATAACTGGCCCCACTTGAAGGTTTCTTCCAGCTCCCCGATAGCCGCATTTTTTGCGGCCACGTCTTTGATGAGAACGCTCAGCTGATCGAGACGCTTCTGTACCTTGTCGGTTTTACTCATACCTGGACCTCGAGCCGATAAATGCGCCGGACATTGTCGCCCAGGACCTTGGCGCGGGTTTCCTCGCTCAACTGCCCGGCATAAGCCGCAAGGTCGTCCACCCACGTGTGCGGATGGTCCGGGTGGGGATAGTCCGTCGCCCACATGAAACAATCCGCACCCACATGGTCGATGATGTGCGGCGCTGCAGTTTCATCCGGATCACCGGAAATGAAACACTGGCGTTGAAAGATCTCCGTGGCTGACGAACGCTTGATGTTGAGCGATTCGCTGAACGCATCCAACCGGTCGAGCATCGCCCCGATCCAGCCGGAACCCGCCTCGAGAATCCCAAGCCGCAGATCAGGAAACCGTTCCAGGGTTCCAAGCGAAAAAAAGGAGATCAGTGCCTGTTGAACAATGGCCCGTAGCCAGATGGCT
>JANQFF010000509.1 GCA_028277965.1 Pseudomonadales bacterium | reverse complement strand
CTCGGCATACGTGTAACGCTCGTATTCGCCGCCGAACGGGCACCAGATCAGGCAATCCTTGTCCGGCGCGCGCTCTGCCCACTGTTTGAGCATCCAGGGCACGTCGAGACCTTCCATTGCAGTTGAGTACGACACTTCAATTTGCTCACGCAAGTTCATCTCAACTTCACCTTCCAAGTGGCCGCTTCATGCGAACACGTAGTACCGTGCGGCTCACTTCCCGACACAGGAGAAGCTACCTGCATCGTTGATATCGCCGGACCCGTTGTATTGCGCATACTGCGGGTACGGGCAGAGCGGCCGGGTGAACTGTTTTGCGCTTTCCCTCATCGCACCGGCGCGAATCACCCTTTCGTGCCAGTCGGCGGATTCCTGCATCGCAGCGGCTGCCTCGAACCAGTTCGTAATGCCCGGATGTGTGGCGATGATGCGCGAAGGCGCCTGACCGTTTTCGACCCACTCAACCATCGGACCTACGTAATCAGCAGCCCACGCACCCGGGCCGCCTGCACAATGGAGCATCCCGGGCACCATGTAGATCCGACTGAATTCAGCCATCATCTGAGGCCCGCCAGTCAGCAGTTGCGCGTCGGCCATGTAGGCTAGCGTCCGGTTGGCCCTGATTGGCACATCATTCCAGCCGTTGTAGACAATCAGCTTCCCACCACTCTCTCGAAACTTCGTGAAGTCGCCTCGAGGTAACTCCGCGGATGCAGCTGCTTCAGTCAGCAGGTGCCTGTCGTTCACAACGTCGAAGTCGTCCAGTTTGAAACCCGGGGTTCTGTGCAGGAGATGTTCGATGACAGCGCTGCTCCCCACCTGTGCAGAAACAGGCATGAATGCAGGGTTCCCGGTCACCCAGAGCATCCAGTCTCCCAGTGACTCACCGCCTGGCGAGACCCCATGAGAGACAATGTGACCTGATTCATCAGTGATGCCTTCATACATGAAACGCACCGTTTCCAGCTGCCCCGACGTGAGACAACCTTCTGTCTGACTGTCTTCACACAACAGAACATCCAGTTGGAGTGTTTCCGTTGTACACAGATCCGGACGCGCTATGACACCGTCAGCCACATCGTCCAACAGATCACATCTTTGCCGCGAATTGGTATCCAGGAGAGCCAGAGATTCCAGCGTCAGCGGGTTCGCCTGCTGGACTCGCGCTCCGGCAAGGGACCAGGAGAGCAATTCACTTGCCCAGGCGGGAGCCGGAGCACCGGCAATTACACCGTCATAGTCATCGGGGTAACGCAAAGCTTCTTCGAGGCCAGCCCTGCCGCCTGTTGAGCAACCCCAGATATACGCATGGTCGATTTCGTCGTCGTAAAACGCCGCGATGATTCTCTTAGCAGCGAGGGTACTCAGACGGATACCCCTGGAACCGAAGTTGATCAATGCGTTCTGGTCGCGATAGAACATATCACCCGCAACCGGATCGGTTTCGTGACCGGTGTCCGTCGACGCCATGGCAAAGCCTTCACCCAGAAGGCTCGTGGTGTCACCAATCCGCCCTGCACTGCCACCCAGCGCATGGAACATCAGCCTCCCCTGCCAGCCCTCGAGCGGCATGGTGACCTCGAAGCGTATCGTTCCATCGATCACACCCCGCACCCGACAGTAGGCAGGTGTACCTTCCGATCCGGCCATCACCACGCCGGGCTCCACTGCATGATCCAGGTCGGTGAACTGGTACATACCATCACACCGGGACGCCAGTATTTCGGTCGAAGGGGCTGCCAGGGCTGCAACGGGTAAGACAAGGCCCAGGAGTAACAAAGACAACTTCCTGTTCGTCATGGTTTTGTCCTTGCGGCGATCCGGTTGTGGAGCTCATTGCCGCCACTGCCCTTGAAGTCCGGGCTGATCGTGACGACAACATCCCCTGACTCCATGTTCCGTCTGCCTATCTCCTGATACTCAGCGATGGATTCAGGGGAGTCGTTATCGACAACATATACAGCCGAACGAAGTATGGCGGACCACCGACCAACCACTTTGATATCCGTTTCACTCGCGGGCAGCTCTTCAAGTCGCAGTTCCGCCTCACCACCCTTGAACATCATTGTGTAGGCAAGTTTGCCATCCGGGTTCGGGTTGAGCCGCTCCGGAACCTCGGTGAAAACCTCGTTGATCGTCACTTCCAGCTCAGGATGCTCCGCGGCATAGGTTTTGATCACCGACCTGACCATCTCAAACCATTCGCTGCTGGCAAACGGTACTTTTTGATCTGTGTCGTCTGACCCAATCCCAAGGCCCGGCACAAGCATCCAGGCGAGTAACAGAATCTTTAATCCACGCATCCCGGTTTCCCTTGTAGCCGGCGCCTCTGGCGCTTCGCTTAGAGGTCGTAGCTGACCTCAATCCCGAACAGTCTTGGCGCTTCGCGGGTTTTTATCGCAGCCTGGTAAAACGGGCCCGCCTGGATGAACTGGGTCGCGTCCTCGTTCGTGAGGTTGTCACCATAAATGGCAATTCCCCAGTTCTCTCCAATGAACAACCCAAAACGCATGTTGAGATAGGTCCGCTCCTCTGCCTCGAGCGTCGATCCCATGGCAGAGATATGGTCACTCTTGTGATTGAGTGACACTGTCAGGTCGCCAGCGATATTCCCGGAGATCTGCCACCCGTAGTTGATGCCCAGGGCTCCAGAGAAATCAGGTGTACCCGGTATGCCGTCGCCTTCTCCGTAGAAGTCACCGAAACCAGCCGCAACGACCGACCCCAGTTTACTCATTTCAACGTCGATGTAGCTTGCAGCCAGATTGATATTGAGCCCGGGTACAGATTCCGGCGCCCAGACGAGACCAAGATCGATACCAAATCCATCCGCATCACCGAGTTGGGCTGATGTGGAAACGGACCCCGCACGAGCTGCGCCCTGAACGTCGGTCCAGTCCTGGTAGTAAATTGATGCATCAACCAGCAGCGTACCATCGGCCAGTGTCAGCTTGGTGCCAATCTCATAGCTCCACAGCTCATCAGGATCGATGGTCGGTGTATTCAGGCACAGGTTTCTGAGGTCAGTTAACTCAGGGGTGGTCGGCATGATCGTGTTACAGCTTGATACGCCGTTGAAAAGGCCCGAGCGGAACCCTTTGGCGATATTGATGTAGTAGAGACTGTCTTCATCCGGCGTCCATGACAGGTTAACCCGTGGATTTATGTTGTCGAACGTGTCATCAAAACTGGGTAACGCGAGGCCAAAGCCACCAAATGTCTGTGTTTCCACGAATTCGCGGTCGTCTTCAAACCAGCGCCCGCCAATCAGGAGCTCGAGCTCATCTTCAACCAGTTCAAAGGTGAATTCCCCAAAGACCGACTTCTGCTCTGATTCCGCATCTGCCGTTCCCAGGAAGCCTATCGACTGCAGCTCGATGATCTGGCTGCGCTCAGAGTCAACGTAATAAATCCCCGCTACAAAATTGAATCGGCCATCGAAGTGGGAGGTTACCCGTGTCTCATTGGAAAATGTCTCCGGATCATATGAAACATAAATCGGGAATCCGAAGTCAGAGATGAGACCGCTTCTCCAGTCCTCAACGAATTCGAGTTCCGAGAACGTGGATGTGACCGAGAAGTTTTCGAAGTCATAGGTGATTGTCGCCGAATACACGTCGTAATCCGTATCATCCGAGGTGTAGTTCGGATCTGAGTCAGCTGAGACATCGTCCGAATCAATCAGCAGGAACCCCGTCGGCGCAGTCTCACTCTCGTTACCTGCGTACATGAACTCGAGCGTCAGATTGTCGGTTGGCGTGGCGAGCAATTGCACCCGCAGATCGGTCACGTCCGTTCCACCGACGTCCTCAACCAATGGGCCGGATGGGTCGAAGGTGAAGGTTGTAAAGTTTATGGCATGAGGCTGTACATCGATCCACGCAGGACCTTCTTCTTCGGCATAAGAGATGCGAGCAGCAAGTTTGTCCTGGATCAACGGCAGGCTGAATGACGTATCAACTGACCAGCCGTCATCGCCTTCGCTGCTGTAGTCCATGTACCCGAGGTTCACCGATGCCTCGAACTCCTGCAGGTTCGGTTTCTTGGGAATGATCCGCATAACCCCACCCATGGCACCGCCACCGTATAGTGTGCTTTGTGGTCCCTTCACGATCTCGATCCGTTCCAGGCCGGACGTTCGGACAACCGGAGCCCACAGCATGGAAGGAAAATAGAAAGGCGTATCGCCGAGGTAGTAGCCAATGGTCGGGTCACCCGAAATCTGGGGGATACCCCGCAGCTGAATGCGAGTCTGGTCCGAACCGAACGCTTCTCCCGTGGCTGCCCCCGGTACAAAATTTACCAGCTCACGCAGGTTTTTAACGTTGTTCCGGTCCAGGAACTCTCCGTCTGCCACCTGGATACTCAGCGGTACATCGGTCAGCGCCTGTTCTCTTTTCTGCGCTGTAACAACAATTTCCTCGATGGCCGCCTCTTCAGCCAGGGCAACCTGGCTGAGGGGAAGACCTGCCCCTGCTAGCAAAACTGTCAATACCCGGAATTGGGCACGTTGCACGAATCTACTCATTAGAATCCCCTATCGCTTTGAACGTAACGACACAGGGTGCAAATTACGGGTTACAGGTCAGAACGCACTATTCCGGGGCGTCCAACGTTATGCGTTTGACACTTTTTCTTATGCAAGACAGCTTATTTGCTGGATCTGACTTCCGACGGGCTGCTGCCGAACCGGCGTTTGAACGCGATGGTGAAGTTGCTCGGGTGTTCGTAGCCGCATTCTTCGGCTATCTCGTGTACCGCCAATGGGCTCTCTTTCAGTAGCTGGTAGCCTTTGCGCATCCGTAGTTCGAGCGCATAACCCGCCACCGTATCCCCATAGACCTTTTTGAAGCCTTCCGTCAATTTGCGACGGTTGAGACCAATCATGCTGCTGAGTTCGGCAATGGAAGGCGCTTCGCCATCCCCTTCCTCCAGTATGGTTCGCGCACGAGCCAGTTTTCTCACCTCTATGAGCGGCACATCCCCACCCAGATAGGTATCGTGTATCGGCCGCGCATCAGTCAAGAGGCAAAACAGCTCCCCAACTTTAAGCCGCAGCATGGTCGTTCGTGCTGAACCCGACACCGGCATATGCAGGAGGGAATCCGAAAACTTCCTGAAGGAATCACTATGTGGGAGCTCAAATACCCGGTCTTCCGTGGTGGCACCGGATCTGAGCTCTTGAAGCAGCGGCGATGGAGGTATGCCGAATCTGTGCCAGATCTCCCGCTCACCCTGTTCGGTCATGGAGAAGAACGTCACGCGTATGCTCTGACCTGCTTTCATCTCGTACGAGAAGCGCCCTGCGTCAGGCCTGAACGATATGACGCCAGGTGACACCTCGCTGTCCACAACAGTATCCCCAAAGCTGTAGACGACCTGACCATACTGAAACAGGCGAATCATCAGCTCGCGTTCCCTGGGAACAGCCTGCGCTCCAATCTGATGGATCGTATCGACGTCTTTGGGGACGAAGTGCAGTGTGCTGACGCTGATGCCGGGCAGAACGCGATAGATGGCCAGTTCACCGTCCATGAGGTCTGGATTCGTTTTCAGATGCACCCCGGTCCCGTCGGCGATCAGCGCTTCCGGATCCTGAATGGCCCCGGCTTCGATAAATGGAGACACCGGGTGCTCCGCGCGCATCAGGTCAACAAGATCATCGAGGTTCGTAAATCTCTCTACGTCCCCGGCAATAGCGGGCCTGATAGCTGTCTTTTCTGACTCAGAATTCATATGTGTTCGTTTAACGATCTAAAAGACGTTATTCATCTACACACTCAAAGTTAACGGCATCATCAGGATCGCCCGATCCGTCGTATTTCGCCCACTGCGGATAGGGACAGAGCGGTCTTGTGAACTGGTTGGCGCCGGTCTCCGCGCCCGCTTCAAGGATGGCTTCCGCCCAGCTGCCCCCGGCGGCACCAATCGCAGTCTGGCTGTCCAGAAATGTGTAGTCACCAGGGTGTTGCGCGATGATCCGGTCGGGCACCTCGTCGTGCTCCACCCAGTCCACAATCGCCTGCAGGTAGTCTGCAGCCCAGGCGCCAGGGCCACCGAAACAATGCACCATTCCGGGCACCATGAAGACTCGCATGAACCCATCCACCGTTTCCGGACCGTTCAGATGAACTGTTTCAGCGTAGAAGTTCTCCAGCGCTTTAGCCCGACAGGGCATATCATGCCACCCGTTGTAGATGATGAGCTTGCCACCGCTGTCGATGAAACGGCTGAAGTCAGGTGGCGGCAAATGGACCGCAACGGCCGCCTCAGCCAACTGATCAAGGTCGTTTGCCGTGTCGAATTCATCGAGGTCGAATCCCGGCTGACGATGCAGGATATTCACCGCAACATCCCCTGTGAGCTCGTTGGCAGTCCCTTCAAGGAAAAGAACGGGGCCTGTGACCCAGAGCTCAAAGTCTCCTCCGAGCTCCGCCCCAGGGTACACGCCCGGAACCACTACTTCGCCGGATTCGTTGGTGATCCCGGTGTAGATACCTCGCACCGTCTCAATCTGACCCGCAGTCAGACATTCATCCACCTCACCAGGTCCACACTCGAGTTTATCGAGTTCCAGCCGGTCGATACTACATTTTCGGGGGTCTCCAATGAGGCCATCAGCCAGTCCGTCCAGGAGATCGCACGCCCTGCGCGTATTGGCTTCGATAAGTTCAACGTCCCGCAGTGTCAGGGGGTTCGCCCGCTGTCTTCGCGCGTTTTCTATCGAGGAAGCCAGCAGACCCGTCACGAGATCAACCGCCGGAGCACCTGCAATGATGCCGTCAAAGTCATCGGGATAACGCAGCGCTTCCATGAGCGCACCATGACCGCCTTTGGAACAACCCCACAAATAGGCGCGTTCTACTTCACGACCATAGAAGGCAGCGGCAACACGCTTCGCGAGCACTGCGCTCAGATGGTTCGCCCGGAATCCAAAGTTGATTTTGGCATTGTCATCCCGGTAGAAGCTCGGATCGTTGGGGCCGTCATGTCCCGAATCGGTCGTCGCCATGACGTACCCTTCATCCAGTAGACTTGTCGTGTCACCGATGACTCCCGCAAGACCACCGGGAGCCAGGTACATGAGACGTCCCGTCCAACCTTCAGCGGGTAAACCAACGCGGACCCGGATTGTTCCATCAATGACGCCGTTTACCTGACAGTGAGCGGCCGTTTCATCCGACGCTTGCCGGAATATGCCGGGCTCAATCGCGTAATCGCCGTCGGTCAGCTGATACAGATTCTCGCATTTCCGCACCAGATCGTCGGCAGCGACCGCATAGACCGGTAGGGCCAGCAAAATCCAAAAACTCTTTAATCCCCGCATATGTGCCCCGCGATACGATTTGTTCAAGATCAATCCGTACTTTCGTACACAGTCAAAGCAGGATCATTATGTTGCAACGCCCCCACTTATGATATCGGCACTTTTTCTTATGCTGAGATTTACCAGGACTTCCCCTCGAGGAACGCCATGGCATCCGGCAGCCACGCATCCAGGGTCAGGTTCATGTGGTCGTAGCCATCGATGATCACAACCTCCCAACCTTTGTTTTCAAGCGCCGCCTTGTGCTCAATGATTGGTTTTGCAACTGGAAGCTCCAGACCCAATGTCGGTACACCGACGTCTTCGGACCCAACAAAGAGGTAAAGGAGTCCGGCCCGGTCGCTCATGAAATCAACTGCAGCGTCTGCATCCCATTGGCTGTCGATGATGTCAGTGTAGTAATTCACGTTAGTCGTCATCACATCTTTAGCCCGTCCTGTCGGCAAAGCTTCGGTGTTTGCCCGGGAGCCCACCACAATTTCCTCATGGGGCGCGTCGAGCACCGGCCAACCGCCGATTATGAGCCCTGCACACCGCTTCGTTCGACTTGCTACATGAATGCCGAAACCGGCACTCCACGAGTACCCAAACGCAACGAACCGGTCTACACCTGCAGCGTCTGCCACCGCGACGTAATCACGCGCAACGGTATCCGGTTTGAGATCACCCGGTAACGGGCCGGTTGAGTTACCTGTTCCGCGCGGATAGTCCACATGCAGAACCCGGTACTTTGAAGCGAGTGTTTCCACCAGCCTCTCGTTGACACCCGAATCGTCAGTCGGTGCCCCGAGTTCAGCCATGATCTGACCCCAGCCTTCGGTCCAGGGATATCCAATTATGATCGCTGACGCATCGGGTGGCCCTGATACCCGGTAGTGAATCCGGATCCCGTCTTCCGTCTCCGCGTACCCGCTCATCGCATTTCCATCCGCAGCCGCGCTAGTCACTGCGCTGAGCATGAAGACCATCGATAAGAGGCCTGGTAACAGACTTTTCCACATGTTCACTCCCCGCAAGTCTTTTAACGAGTATAAACGGGTGAGAACGATCGTTACCTGTTCTTCTCAAGCTCCCGTTTGATAGCCTGACTAAATTGATCCAGTGCACCTTCGAATCGACCAAAGTTGAGATGACTGTTGGCACCACTCTTGAGTCCTTTCTGTATGCCTTCGCCAATAGCAAAGTCTTCTTTCAGGGTCCGGACCGTCAGGTCATGATTCTTCTGCCAGTGCTGCTCGCGTTCGACGAGCTCAGCTTCGGGCACAACCGTACTAAGACGCAAACGTGTGCGGTCAGCCGCCAGTGGCTCCAGTTGAATCCAGGCTATGTGGTCCTCCTGCACCAGGAGCTGATTCGTTGGGAAAAGGGTGTAGACCAGATTTGAATGGGTCCGGATATCCCATTCCGTTCTAGGTGCGTCCGCGAGCTCAGCCAGATGGCTGCGAGGTAGTACCGAACGGATGTGATTATCGAAGCAGCGGTACGACGAGAGGTTATCCAGGAACAGCCCTGCGATGGTATCGCGGTGCGCCACCCGGAAGTGATAGGCCTCGATGCCACCTTCAATAATCAGTTTCCAGTTGGCGTTGAACTCCCAGCTGTCTGAAGCGTAGATCGCCAGGTGTTCAGCACGAAGTCCGGCAATGTCCGCGTACAGCTCACCCAGGAAGCACGCCACCTCCAGCTGTTCCTCATTCCGATGTGATATCCAGATCCAGCCCGCGTTTTCTTCACAGGGAACTGCACGCAGACCCATGTCTGAACGGTCGAGGCCGGGAAAACCAGACTTTTCGTGAGGGACACCAACCAACTCACCCTGAGTGTTCCAGGTCCATGCGTGGTATGGGCAACTGAAGCGTCTACTGCACCCTGATTCGTCCCCAACCAGCTGGGCACCCCGGTGACGGCACACGTTGTAAAAAGCGCGGACATTCGAATCCTGGCCGCGCACAAGGAGTAATGGCCGGCCTGCATGATCAATTCGTTTAAAGGAACCCGGTTCAGGCAACTCACTGCTGTGCAGAGCCATTCGTGGCAGCGGGAGGAAGAGCGCCCGCACCTCCTTCTCGAAATATTCGCTGCTGCTGTAGCGATCCACGCTCGTCTGGACCCAGTGTTCATCAAGATACGGCTGCTTCTCAGCCTGCAGCTCAATCAATTCGTCCAACAACTCATTCTGCAATTCGTCGTTCATCTTCATCTCCTCTGGCGACTTACCGATTGGTAAGTTAGTCGTTGGGCGCGATCATACTTACCGATTGGTAAGGCGTCAAGCGCTGCGCTACACTGGGTTTATGACCACCACCCGTGACCAGTTCCTTGCAGCCGCGATCAGACAGTTTGCTGACCGGGGGTTTTACGGCACGAGCATTGCCAACATCGCAGCGGAGTTGGGTCTCACCAAGCAAGCCCTGCTGCATCACTTCGGTAACAAAGAAAAACTGTACGCCGAAATCCTCAGACAAATATCGGCTCATGCCCTGGAGTCAATCGAGGCCACTCAGACCATCCCCGATCCTGCTGAGCGCCTGGAAGAAGCCATTGTCCTTCGCTACATCGATCAGATGGAACGTTCAGATGAAGCAAGGCTCCTGATGCGCGAACTCCTGGACAACGAGCAACGTGCGGAGCGCGCTGGAAACTGGTTTTTGAAGCCTTATCTCGAGGAGCTCGTTACGCTGGTGCTGGACATCCCATCGACGCAGAACCTCTCTAAGGCACAGGCCCTTGCCCTTGTCTATCAGCTACTAGGCGCAGCCAACTACTTCGCCATGTCCCAACCGACCCTCCGCAACATGTTTGGACGTCGGTTGTTCGACCAGACCGAGGACACCTTTGCCGATCAACTCCGCAGAACCGTACGCCACGCGATTACCTGAGCCCGGCAAACATCTTGTGCAGATATTTGCAATAAATCCGCCAGTTCTTCGTTTAGTAGATAATGGAGAACGCGATGCCCAAACGTCACATCACGTCGTTTTTAAGCACGGAACGCAACCGCCTGACCGGCTACGTGCGTTCCCTGCTGAGCGACGCAAGTGTCGATGCTGAAGATGTCGTCCACGATGTGTTCCTCAAAATCCTGGAGCGGGGTGACAGCCCCGCCCCCGAATATCTGACGGCATATGTCTATCGTTCTCTGAAAAACCGTGTCACGGATCTGTACCGAACCCGTCGTCCCAGCGTTTCTCTGGATGAAGGCGGCGAATCGTTACTGGATATCCTGAAAAGCAGCGACGCATACGAAGAGATCACCTCACAGGAAGGTCAGGTGGCGCTCTTCGATGCGCTGGAAAAGCTGTCGGACATTGAGCGTCGTGTGGTGATCGCCAACGAGTTGGAAGGCGAGACCATGCGGCACCTGGCAGAGAGCTGGGATATGCCTCTCAACACGCTGCTCTCTCACAAATCCCGTGCCATGAAAAAACTTCGCAAACACCTGACTCGGAGATCAATATGAAATCTGGTTCTTTCCCTGAAAATCTCGGCCGCGGTGAGAAATACTTTGTTTATGCGCTGATGGGCGTTGCCGCGGTGATTGTATTCGGTTCACTATTTGGCCTGCTGGTGCAGTTCCTCTGGAATGCAACGCTCGTGGGCTTGTTCGGCGTGGGTGAAATTTCCTTCTGGCAGGCCATCGGTGTGCTCATTCTCGCTAAACTCTTCTTTGGCTTCGGCAACTCCGGTAGTAGCTCGCGAGGTACGAAGAGAAGAAAGAAGCGTTCTGCAAAACACGATGACGACGACCTCATGAAAGAACAGGCGTTCCGCGACTATTGGGACCGGGAAGGCAAAGCCGCTTACGAAGCCTACAAGTCATCCCGCGACGACGAGGAGCCTTTCGATGAGAACAAATAAATGGAGCCGGGCTTCGCGCCTGTTGCGCAGATGGCTGGGTCTGATCATGGGCTAACCTACAGAGATAGAAGGAGTTTGCTACCTCCGTAGGAGCGGCTTCAGCCGCGATTTGCTAATCGACCAGTGCCGCGTGAACCATGTCGGCGACACGCTGATGGCGCTCGGTGGAACGAGACTCTTCGAGTAGACCAGTCGACAAAAACGCAACGAACATGTCCCGCTCCGGATCTATATGGAAACAGGTTGATCCCGCTCCGATTCCACCGAATGTTCGCGGGCTTGCTAACGACCCAAACGGTGTCGGGAACGTCCCCTCCCCTCGCAGGAAAAAACCCAGACCCAGGTTGGCGGGAAACACCGGCCAGTTACGGGTTTCCACACAATAGTTCCAGATATCGTTCGGCATGTCTCCCGTCTGGTTTGTGGTTGCCATCGATATCATGCCGGGTGACAGGATGCGTACACCGTCGAGCGAACCACCGTTGCGTAACATCTCGGCGAACCGGGCAAAGTCCGAGATGGTTGTGACGTAGCCCCCGGCCGGCATTTCCGATTCAGGGGTCAGCCCCTGCGCGGTCCCCTCGAGCATGGCAGGATCGAGCAGACCGGGAGAATGGTCCGTCACCACGACCGGGCAAACGCGATCTGCCAGACGGTCAGGTTTTCCCAGAGCCGTGTCTTTCATACCCAGGGGCAGGAAAACTTCTTCTTCTACAATCTGCCTGAAAGGTCGGTTCCCACCATCGACTCGCCGCACCATCTCAGCCATCACCGAATGGGCGGTGGTGATCGAATACTTCACTGCCTGCCCAGGCAACGTTTCGGGCGCCGTCTGGCAGATGGCGGCCACATACTTCTCGAGGTCGTAATCTCCCGCCGGATCCTCCGTGGGCGCAAACGGCGGAATCCCGCTCGTGTGCGTGAGCAGGTGCGCCAGGTTGATTTTGGCTTTGCCGTTGACTCCAAATTCCGGGATGACCTCGGCAACCGGACGATGTAGCTGTAACAGGCCCCGTTCGATGTAGTTCAGAACGGTCACACCCGTGAACTGTTTGCCGGAGGAAAACGTGACGAGCACATCGTCAGCACCCAGTTCCCGGCCCTCGGCGCGGTCAGCATACCCCTGAATACTGACAAGAGCCGTTTTACCGGCTCTCCCAACAACCAGGGCTATGCCATTACATGTCCCTTTCTCGATGTCGGCAGCGAGTGATGCTTCCAGGCGCACGAGACGATCGGGATCAAAGCCCAGATCCCGCGCGTCAGAAACCAAAAGTGGATCGAAAGTACCTTGAGTCATGATTCCCCTCTGCCTAAATCAGCCGCAAATACTCTCAAACAAACGCAGGAAGTTCTCTCCGAGAATGCCCTTAATCTGCTCGTCTGTGTAACCACGGGAAACCAGACCCCGGGTGTAGTTGATGAAATCCCGCGCGTCTTCATACCCTTGCGTCGTGCGTGATACGGATATGCCGTGTTCGGGACGGAAACCGAGCTCCGCCGTCTGGGTTCCAATGGTGTTCTCGGCCAGGTTGTGACTCATCATAAATGGCCAGTCCGTTCCGATCGCAACGTGCTCCCAGCCTATGAGCTTCACGATGTGATCGATGTTGTCGAGAATCAGTTCAAACGTGGGGTTCTCATGAGGCGGCGCCAGGAAAAAAGGCAACGCATAGACACCTACTAGGCCACCTGTCGCAGCGACAGCTTCAAGTTCTTCATCGGATTTGGCCCGGTCATGGTTGAAGATGGCCGCGGCTGCCGTGTGATTGGCCATGACCGGGCGATCAGAGAAGAGACAGGCATCCAGCGTGGTCTGTCGTCCACAATGTGACGTGTCTACGAGCAGACCCACTTTATTCAGGTGATCGACCAGTTTTTTACCGAAGTTGGTCAGCCCTGCATTGGTTCTCTCGGTGCAGCCCGCACCCACAAAATCCTGGTTGTTGTACGTCAGCATGATGGCGCGCACACCCATGGCAAATGCCTCGTCGTACATGCCGAGATCCCGGGTCAGACCGTCGAGAGTTGGCTGCACGTTGCCATACGTGGCATAGCTTCCTTCCGCGTGTGCGTCACGAAAATCCTGGGCGGTCATTGCCATCCGCATCCACGGAATATCCGCGGACCATCCACTCATTCTTTCTACCGATTGAAGTTGTTCTCGGGTCACGTTCCCCATGGGAAAGCTCGCCGCTGTGTGTCCCGCACAGAATTCTCGCAACGCATCGGACGCACCCTCGGCGCTGAGCTCATATGGCAGGTTCATCGCCCGTCCGAAGCGTGCCCAGACGTTCATGGATTCGGGCAGGCGCGCGGTTACCTCGTCCGGGGGGAGGCGGTCATAGACGGATGCTCCCCCCGGTCCCATGCTCACAAGATCAATGGATATGCTCTCGGCATGCAGGTCTCTGGCATGTGCTTCCTGCTCAGCAGTCAGGCCGAAATCGAAGTCACCCGGCATTCACCCCTCCCCAGCTGGTTGATCAAATGTACCGCCCATGGCTGCCGTATCGTTGTACTCCCGCAGCGAAACGAATTTCCCATCGTCATCGATTTTAATGATCCACACGAACGCCATATCGCAGGAACGCCCGGTGACGAGTGACCGTCCATCCTTCTCCACACCAATCATCGAAAAAGCGCGTCCATCGTTGCTTACGAGGGTTTCAGAAACCGCAAGCTCACCAATCTCCCAGGTTTCTCCCAGTTGCGTCAGGTAACGCGCGAGGCCCTCAGGCCCTTCGTATCGACCACCGAACGGAACATGATCAGGCAGATAGTTTTCCCAGACGAACCCGCCTGCAAGCTGCTCGTTCGCGGCATCCAGGTCGGTTACACACAAATTGATGAATCCGAGAATCTTCGCCGTGGCCTCGTCTCCCCTCACATATACCTCCGCCGGTACGATCAAGTGTCGAGTTGACATCATGGCACAGTCCGTTGAGATTGACGTCAGCTTTTAGGGAGGGTGGTTATGGATAAAGTACAGTGGCTATATGACGTCGAGAACATCAAACAACTGAAATACGAGTACTGCGCGCAGTGCGACGACAGTTATAACCCAAAAGGAATCGCCAATCTCTTCACAGAAGACGGCGTATGGGACGGCGGCGACTTCGGTCTCTGTGAAGGCCGCGATGCAATTGAAAGTTTTTTCTCAAGTACGCCGGACCTGGTGGAATTTGCAATCCATTCGGTCACCAACCCAATCATCCAGGTCGACGGCGATACCGCCACTGGCAGCTGGAAACTCTGGCAACCCATGGTCTACCGGAATGGCAGCAAAGCCTTCTGGTACGCGGCTGAATACAATGAAGTTTATGTCCGCACACCAGATGGATGGCGTTTCAAGTCGCTGAAACTCGAGGCTAAGATTCACTCTCCATACGACGATGGGTTCGGGAAAACCCGGTTCGCTGAAGCATGAAACTCATTCAGTCGTTTGGACCCAACCCCAGGGTTGTGCGCATGTTCCTTCTCGAGAAAGGCGTGGAAGTCGCGAGTGAAGAAGTGGATATCCTCGACGGCGAAACCCACCGGACACCCTATCTCGATCGCAACCCCACGGGCTTGAGCCCATCGCTGGAACTCGATGATGGCACCATTCTCGGGGAGACGGTCGCCATCTGCGAACTCATCGAAGACTTCCACCCGAAGCCGGTCATCCTTGGGGCGGACCCGATCGCCCGCGCCAGGTCACGCATGTGGTACCGGCGGGTTGAGTTACTCATCACCGAGCACATGTACAACGCTTTCAGGTATGGCCATGCCTATGAGCTTTTCCGGGACCGCACCTATTGCATCCCCGAAGCGGCCGAGGGCCTCAAGGAGAAAGCCCGCGTCGGCCGCCACTGGCTGGATAGCCTGATGCACAATCATGAGTTTATAACCGGGGACACGCTCAACCTGGCGGACATCATTCTCTACTGCTGCTGGGACTTCACCAAAGACCTCGGCCAGCCCATAGAGACAGAGCTTAAGAACCTCTACCCCTGGTATCAGCGTATGAGTGAGCGGCCAAGCGCTCAGGCAAGCGTGCATCCAGCGAGCGAGAAGATCGGTATGGTGGGCTAGTGCCCAGCTGGTTTCGCCGAAAGCTATCATCCCAACAGAAAGAAGTTCCTGAAATGAGGGCCATTAGAGATGAACACGCAGGACGAATACGCACACCCGGTCGGTGACGATCCAGCCTGGAGCGAGAGTTACTACTTCAACTTCGTTGACCCCGAAACCAAAATTGCCATGTTCACCCGCATGGGGTTCCGCGCAAAAGACGGTTGGGCGGACGGTTTGCATGTCGTGTACCTCGGCGGCGACCGTCTCGCGTTTACATATGGCCGCAGAAGCATTGAGCCCGACGATCAGGAGTTGAGTGTCGGCGGTCTCACGCTCGTGCGAGGTGAACCGTTCAGGAACTGGCGAATCGAATACGACGGCCCGGCGCAGGACATCGCCGACGGTGCCATTCTCATCACTCCATCGAAGGAACGCCCCGACGGCTGGTTTAAGCCCGCCACTCTCAAAATGGCCATCGATTTTGAAGCCCTGATCGAACCACACTATGCAGCCTCGGGAGAACACGGTCACTTCGAACAGACAGGCAAAGTCCAGGGCACCATTGAACTGGGTGAGGAGAGTTGGAGCGTATCGGGCTTCGGGGTTCGGGATAAGTCCTGGGGACCTCGTTCCTGGCAAGGCGGTTCTTCATCGTCCGATGAGAAAACCGACACAAAGTCCACCGGCCACGCCCGTTCGTCAACTGGTTTTCAATGACGTTTGGCGATCAGGCTGCCATCGGCTGTTCCTGCTTCGAGAGCGGCAAAGGCATGCGGGGCGCCGGCTGGATACTCAAAGACGGCCAGGTCATGGACCTGAAAGACATTGAGATTAAGAGCACCTTTCGACCCAACAGTATCCTGCATGACACACTGGTTCTCACCGGCAAGGCTGAAGACGGTTCTGAGATTGTTGTCGAAGGCAAGGTGATGACAATTTGCCCAACGAAGATCCCCAACCCAAAAGGAGCCACGTTCGTGAATGAAGGCCTGGCTGAATTTGCAATGGGGGATCTCCAGGGCCATGGGATCGCAGAGTATTGGCACATGGTCAGCAGGTAAGGAGCACTAAAACATGAGCAAATCTGTACGCCTGGTCGGGCATACAGCGACAGCCCTGGTGGAATGACTAAGAATCGCGGCTAAAGCCGCTCCTACAGAGTTAGTTGGTTTGCTCTGTAGGAGCGGCTTTAGCCGCGATCGAGTAGCCAATCTAAAGCTCAAAATCCATCTGCAACGTCGTAAGCGGACCGCTCGCAACTGACCGTGTAGCGGGACCCATGGCCCGGTGAGCGGCTTTGACATCCACCCCACTCAGCATCTCATCGGCCAGGGCAACGAGGTGGCGATTAGGCTGGGCATGGGGTGCCGCCTCTCGAAGACGCCGACCGGATAATTCGGGGTCACCTGATTTCATACATGCAGCGATCAATGCGGCTGCCGTCGACCGTGATACGCCCGCATAGCAGTGGGTCATGAGAGCCCCAACCTCGGGGTCCCAATGTTCCACAAAATCAATCAGTTGTTGCATGTCATCCGCTGTCGCCAATAAACCATGCGGGTCATGCTCCACGATGTCATGGACGCCAATCCTGAGATGACGTTCCCGGGGCAGCCCGTCCAGCGGATCCGGCTGTAGTTCCGGTTGAATGATCGAGACAACCTGCACGGGTTGGCACTCCCGAAAGTGTTTCGGGAGATCGAACAGATTGGTGACGAATATGGTGCGCTTCATCTCACTCGTCACCCACTGTATTACCTGCAGACCAGCTAGTCCGAGTCCCCGGAAGGCATCGTGGACGGCAGAGGTGCGTACGCACGCTGCAACGTCGGATCTTCAGCTGCCAGAGCCCGCAACGGGTCCCACAGCATCCGATGCACCGTGGGTGTTCCCGGAGAATCAACCAGCAGACTAAAGGACCCCTCAAACGGTTCTCCCCTGGCCTGGCCCCCGCTGAAGACCCAGTCGATATACGCCTGCTCGTCTTCGTTAAGCGTCATCTCGGTGGACTCTTCCAGTTCGCCTCGCAACACTCTGCCGAGAAACTGGTGCGCTTCAATCACCCTTCGAGTAACGCTTGCCCCGACATGATCAGCCCCGCGAACCAGATGGTATTCGTGCCTGATATCGCGATCCCAAAGGACCCGGTGCATAAATTCAGCCCCATCATGGAGATTGATGTAGTCCTTGTCCCCTACCTCCAGATATATCTCCAACCCGCTGTTGCGGATGGCCTCTGCGTTGCGGGCAGCCACAGTAGCGGGGTTGTCTGCGAGCCAGGCCTCTTCGTCCACTGCTGGGCCGTCCGCCCCTTGCTCTGGCCAGAGCATCTGTTCAACCTGGGGAATCCGGTACCACGTATTCCTTTTGTTGTACGGCATGCGTACCAGAGAGGGCTCGATAGCAGGCTCCATCGGCGCTATCGCCAGGAAACGGTTCGGATTCTTGAAAGCGATCTTCAGCGTGCCGTACCCACCCATCGATATACCTGTCATCAACGTCTGATCAGGAGACAGGCTTGTACCGAACTTCTCATGCGACCAGCGTGGAAGCTCATCCACGACAAACTGTTCCCAGGCTCCCCGGTACCAACTGCCCGCCCCCGAGGTAAACGACACCATGACAACCGGCGGCAGGTCGCCTGCATCCCATACTGCCTGCCATATGGGCAACATCATGGTCAGTGATTCCCGGTCCATACCACCACCATGCAGGTGTATCAGAAGCGGCAGCTCTCCAGAATCCGCATCGAAACCCGGCGGCAGAACCACAGACATCGGGACTGTCGCACCCATCGTTTCGGACTCGTAGTCGAAAAAGTGGGCCGTGGCTTCTGGCTCAGACGCTTGAGTGGCGGACACAAACAAAACTCCTGTCATCAACATGAGAAGGTAAAGGTATCGTATTAACTTCATAATCAGCACTGTTTCCCCTGGAACCGCGCACTATATGGATTTCGTCGCCCAATCGATACTTGCTTTAAGCGGCGCCAGAGTGAGCGCCCTCTTTCTTCTGGCTTTCTGCTCCTTGGCGCAACTGACAGTAGCCCAGGAAAAAACAGCCATGAACCCTGTTGCCGATCACCACCTCCATATACGTTCTGCTTCTGCTGCGATCCTGCTCAAAGAGATACGCACCGCAATCGACCCAGACGATCGGGTCGAGGACCTCGCCGCTATCGAGCATAGAGAACTGATAGCAGCCCTGGACAACGCCGGTATCGAGCGCGGTCTGGTTTTGTCGAACGCATACATGTTTGGCATGCCGGACATCAACCCCGAAAAAGAACTCCCTTACGTTCAGGCAGAAAACAACTTCCTTGCCCAGCAGGTAGGCCTCGCCGGGGGAAGACTGCTGGGCCTCTGTTCAGTCAATCCTCTCGCTGCCTATGCCGTAGCAGAAACCCGAAGGTGCAACGAGGAACTGGGGCTTGCCGGCCTCAAACTGCACCTGGCCAATTCAGACGTGGATTTGCTGAATGATGCTCACATCGCCAGTCTGCAAACTCTGTTCAGGTACCTGAACGATATCGGCTTTCCGGTTCTGGCCCACATACGAACCCGGAATCCCGAATATGGATCTGCGGATGTCGCAGCCTTCATTAACGATGTTCTCAGTCAGGCGCCCGACATCGAGGTGCAGATCGCCCACATGGCAGGCTGGGGTGGATTCGATACACCTACCGAAAGCGCGCTGGGGGAATTTCTGGCGGCTTTCAAAGACGGCAGGCTCAATCCGGGCAAGATACAATTCGATCTGGCCGCCGTAGTCGCGGAGCCTGACCTGTACGAATACGGCAAACATGCCGAACGCATCCGCGAGAACAACAAGCGATTGAGTTCAGTCATCGCAGCGATGCCCGCACACCAGGTGTTGTTCGCAAGCGACTGGTCTGCCTGGCCACCACACCCGGAGCGCCGGAACAAGATCAGGGAGTATGCCGAAAGTCTGCCGCGGCTCCTCGATTTAATGCCGGAACGCTTGCAACAGACATACGAGGCACGCGGTTTCATCCTGACAAAGAATCGCGGCTAAAGCCGCTCCCACATTGAGTTAATGAGTGTTCGAAGTGGAGGCGGCTTTAGTCACGATCTTTCACGAGAATCTCGGGAAAAGCTTCAGTGCGTTCCCCCGATTGATATTCTCCCGCTGATCTCCGGTCAGCGGGTAATCATCCAGCTGTGCCGCGAAGTGACCCGAGCGCGTTTCCGGCGCATAGGGCCAGTCGCTCCCGTAGGTAATTCGTTCAGGATCGGCAAATGCCAACAGAGAAGGTAATGCATACGGGCTACTCGACAACGCTGTGTCGTAGTAGAACTTACGCAGCCGCTGGATCCCTCCTTCGTAGGAACCATCCGGTGAGCATGCAGGTGCGATTCGCATGGCCACATACGGAACCATTCCGCCTGCGTGGGACAGGATGAAACGCACCTTCGGGAACTTCTCCAGCCAGCCGGACTTACAGATGGTTATGGCTGCCCTGGTGGTATCGAGCAGAAAATCGGCAACGTAAAAAGGTATACCTTTCGCCGCCCCACCTGGGAGCGATGACGGGTGAATGAAGACCACCGCCTCACGCCTGTTCAGCTCCACCATCAGCGGTTCAAAGGCCTCGTCACCCACATAGGTCCCATCGACGTTGGCCAGAAGCACAATCCCGTCAGCGTTCAACTCATCCAGGGCGTAACTCGCTTCGCCTACGGCACCTTCCACATCTGGCAGCGTCAAAGTGGCAAAAAAACCAAACCGGTCAGGATGCTTCTGCACA
Source organism: Pseudomonadales bacterium (assembly GCA_028277965.1). Lineage (GTDB taxonomy): Bacteria > Pseudomonadota > Gammaproteobacteria > Pseudomonadales > Azotimanducaceae > UBA4421. The sequence goes on along the minus strand of JANQFF010000509.1, from coordinate 2,510 downwards.
ACATCAGCAGCATATTCATTCACTACCCGCGCCATTTCACGGGCTTCGCGATCATCACCAAGATGAACACCTGGTGTTGAGACTGAGCAGATACTCGAAGCAACGCCAAGCTGATCCATGACGCGCAAAGCCTCGTTTGAGTTCCACTTTGGGATAGGCAGCCCTCCCGCCGTCACACCTTTTTCAGCAAGCCAATTCGAGTAGGCGGGCGGGACAATGTGATGGTGCGTATCGATTCTGTTCACAACGGATCCGCGCACGTTCCCGACGCCGGTAAAACCCAAAGCCAAAGCCCCGGTTGATTGAAAGAAGCGTCGTCTGTTCATTTCTTTTTTCCTCCCTTCCTGCGCTTTCGCAGCATTTCGATCACCCCCAACAAAGCCGCCGCCTGCAGATCATTCCGACCCATGAGATCGAGCGTGTCGTCTGCTACCTGTTGAGACATGAAAAACCCGTCTGCGAGAGCAATCGTAAAACTCCCGAGTTCTTCGAGCGCCTTTTTGTCCAGCTCAGGTAGCAGCCTTCCGTAATTCCTGACGGCATTCCGAAATGCCTGGGAACGCACTTTCAGAAACATCTTGCGCGCCGTGGGGTCTTCCGGACGGTGTTCGAGACCCAGCATCAATCCAAGCCGCAGAAAATCCGGTGAGACTTCGATCGCATGAGAAAACTGCGCCGCCTCGTGGGTGACAACCTCTTCGAGACTCGCATCTTCTCCTGGCACTTCAAGATCGCTCATCGCATGGAGCCACGCTTCGAAGGAGCGTTCGATGACGGCTGCGAGGAGGTCGTCTTTGTTCTTGAAGTGCCAGTAAATCGAACTCGCAGGGAAACCCGAACGTTTGCTCACCAGCGATATGCTGGTGCCTTCGTAACCTCTTTCGCTGGCGATTTCGGCTGCAGCGTCCAGAATTTTCCCGCGAGCCGCAATTCCGTTGGACCGTTTTTTGAGCGTCTGCTGACTGGTGGACATAATCTCTTCAATTCCTGTAGCGATTACTACAATAAGTATTGACATCCGGAATCGCAAGCCTTTATTGTAACGATCATTCCAACAATGGGGTAAAAGGGAAACGCATCATGCATGAAGCAGTTCAGTACATTCACGAACACGCACAGGTGCTTCGCGATGAACACATTCCCAGCGATGAGCTTGGCAAGCTGACGGAACCTGCCCGGGAAGTTCTCGAGAAGTCCGGGGGTATGAGATTGCTGCAGGCCAGTAGCCATGGCGGTTACGAAGCCGAGCCCAGTGACTTTTTCGAATGGGCGCGCGCGGTGGGCCGGTACAATCCATCCGCCGGATGGGTAGCCGGTGTTGTCGGCATCCATCCCTGGGAAATCGCTTTGCTCGACTCAGCCGTCCAGGACGAGATCTACGGCGATAATCCGGATACCTGGATCGCTTCACCATACGCACCCCAGGGCCGCGCGGTTCGTGAAGGAGACGGATATCGCTTTTCCGGCCAGTGGCAGTATTCAACCGGTACAGACCACTGCGACTGGATTGTGCTGGGCGGCCTTGTGGTCGATGAAGACGGCAAGCCTGGTTCACCACCGGAAATGCGGCATTTTTTCATGCCCCGCGGTGACTATGAAATCGTTGAGAACTCCTGGCATGTTATGGGCCTAAGTGGCACAGGCAGCAAGGACATTCGGGTCGACGGCGCGTTTGTGCCGGAATACCGGACAGTCGTACACGGGATTCTGACCGAGGGTGGTTACACCGAGCGCCGGGCAAACACCCCTCTCTTCCACCTGCCTTTCGGCTGCATTTTTTCTGCAGCCATCGCTTCCGCAACCTTTGGCATCGCGACCGGAGCCCTGGAGCAATACCGCGAGTACCTCAAAACACGCGTGTCCACGTCGGGTGTTGTCGGCAAGTCCGATCCATACCAGCAGGAAGCTCTGGCAGAAGTAGAAGCAGACCTCGCGGCAGGTATCGCTCACGTCGATCTGATGATCGCCCAGTGGATGGATCAGCTTCGTGCAGGCAATCCAATCAGCGTCAGCCAGCGTCTCGAGTTTCGGCGCAACCAGGTACGGGCGGTTCAGCGTATTCTGTTCGGCGTTGACAAGCTCTTCTCCAGAGCAGGTTCTGCCGCAATCTGGACAACGCGTCCACTGGAGCGATACTGGCGGGACCTCAGAACCGGCGGGACGCACATCTGCGATGCAGCAGACACCATCTACGGCGTCTGGGCGGCTCACGCTTTCGGCGCTGAAGCCCCTCCAGGGGTTATGTACTAGGACACAGGAAGGAGAACAACATGATCAGATCTCTCAGCTATGCAGGTTTTTCATCCCCGGATGCGCAGGCGTGGCGCTCGTTTGCACCCGACATTCTGGGCCTCAAGGTCGTCTCAGCCGAAGACGAAGACACCGTCAGGCTCAGAGTCGACGACGCTGCCTGGCGCATCGAGATCCAGCAACGTGACACCAATCAGCTTGAATTCGTCGGCTGGGATGTCGGAGGAGCGTCGGAGCTTTCCAAAGGTGTCGCACAGCTC
>JANQFF010000495.1 GCA_028277965.1 Pseudomonadales bacterium | reverse complement strand
CGTTGCGGGTGGTCCCCCTTGAGTTCAATCGACCCGTGGCCGGTTTGCTTACAGACGTGTTTCTCGGCAAAAACCCGGCGGGCCTTACACTCGGGCGGGAATGCAGAATGAGAGACAGCTCTGAACCCGGAAGCCTGGTGACCTGGCTCGATGTGGACCTCGCCGACCGGTCAGTGCGTCAGCATGTCAAAGGATGTATGAGCGTTGAGCGCCTTGGTATGCAGTTCGACGGGGTGCTGCGTTTTACCCTCGACCAGGAGAGCGTACTGCGCAAACTGCGCCTGGAAGGGGTCGATCCGACAGAAGACATTGCTGACGACGAACCCCTGGTCCAGTTCGACGCCACGTTTGCGCTGTACAGCGGGTTGATACAGCGATTGATCCGGGCGGTTGAACAGGAGTTAGGTCGTTCCTGATCGCGGCTGAAGCCGCTCCTGCAGCGGTAGTGAAATTCCGCGATTCTTTGGCTTAGTCGATGGCCTCCAGCCTCGCCGGTACTGACTTGTGCCATGGAGTTCCCACGTATTCGTCCGCCCATTCCGACCAGGTGAGCTCGTTGGGTGACGTGCCGGTGGTTTTGAGCCGGCCATCTTCGTCCGGATAGTCGAGTCCCAGCCCGTTTGGGAGGGACACGTGACCGGTTTGCATCCGATCGCTTAACTCCACGACTACGTCCATGCTACCCCGTTGCGTCGAGATCCTGGCTGAAGAGCCTTCGCCAAGGTTGAGCTTTGCGGCATCATCCGGGTGAATGTAGAGTGCTCCATCGGGATCTTTTCTGCGCCATGCCGGGTTGCGCAGGATGGTATTGGCTGTGTAAGTGCGCCGTTCGCCAGCGGAGAGTAGAAAGGGATACTCATTGTCCGTCTCGTCGGGTACCTCATCGTTGAGCATGGCAGCATCGGCCAGCATGTCGGTGAGCGCCAGGTTTGCCTTTCCGCCCGGTGTTCTGCTCCAGATGGCTTCCCAGGGCTCATCACTCATCACAACACCGCTGTGTGAATTGATAAGTGTCTCGAAAAGGTTTTCACCAAGCGCCATGCCTTCTCCTTCGATTCCGGCACGATGCAGGGATTCTGCATTGCCCGCGGCGTGCTGGTGAGAGAGCGCCCAGAGCGCCGCGGCGTTCTGCATACCATCCGGCAGAGTTGGTCCCAGCGTTCGGTAGAGCAGTCCAGGGGCAACCTTCATAAGGGATGGGTCCTCAGCCAGCTTTGCAAACACGGCTCCCTGGAATCCTTCTCGTCCATCCTTTTTCAAGATGGATTTCAGTTCTTCTTCAATACCTTCGGGCACACCCCCCATGGCTTCAGCCAGTCGCATGTGGATCTCGGCTTCGTCGAGAGGACCTTCTGGCGCTGCGAAGAGTGGTTTACGCACGTGAAAGTAGTTGCGGGGGAATTCGAAATTGAAAAACGTCGCTTCTGCCTTTTCGTATTGGCTGGTTGCTGGAAGCACGTAGTCCGCTTCCCTGGCGGTTTCGGTCATGCTCACGTCAATGACAACGCTGACTTCAAGCGCGCGCATCGCTTCACGCCATCGCGGACTGTCCGGCAGGGAATGTACCGGATTGCCGGACTCTATGATCATCGCGCGATAGTGATTCGGGTGGTCACTCATGACTTCGGCCGGAATGGCTGTGCATGGCACGAGACCCGCGATAATGCGCGCGCCAAGCACCGGGCTTTTGCCTTCTTCTCTGCCGCCACCCAGATTTCCGAGTCCGTTACTCGTATAGTGCGTCCCCGGCCGGGCGAAGTTCCCGCAAAGAATCCATACAAGTCGCTGCAGGTAACTGACGAGTGTGGAGTGGCGGTTCATCTGAACCCCAAGATCTTCGAAACACGCGACAGATCCGGCTTTCGCTATTGTTCGGGCGGTCGAACGGATGATGGCTTCGTCTATGCCGCACTTGTCGGCGCAGTCAGCGATGTCGGTCTCCGAAAAAGCGTCGACAACTTCGCTTAAGCCTTCAGCATGGGCGTCGATCCAATCCTGATCCTGCAGGTTCTCCTGCACAATCGTTGCCACAAGGCCCGCAAGCAGCCACGCATCCCGCCCCGGCCTGACGGCGAGATGGATATCAGCAAGGTCGGCCGTCTCCGTGCGCTTGGGATCAATGACGATGAGCGTTCTGTCAGGGTCTTTAGCCATCTCCCTGATAGCCGCCCGGGCGCGATGAAATCCATGTGATTGCCACGGATTCTTTCCAAGGAAGATGATCACTTCCGCATCTTCGAAATTGCCGTGGTTATAGCCCCCAAACATGCGCTCGGCGACCCAGAATTCGCCGGTCTTTTCCTGCGCCAGGGCATTCGAACGGAACTGTACGCCCAGAGTTGCGAGCGTGGTTCGGGAATACGCACCTGGCAGATGATTCCCCTGACCGCCGCCACCATAGTAGAAAATCTTGTCACCACCATGAGTCTCGGCGATGCCCTTCAGCTTTCCGGCGATCTCGCTGATGGCTGTGTCCCAGTCGATTGTCTCGTAGCCACCTTCGGCGGTCCGTCGCATGGGTGTGAGGAGCCGGTCTTCACGATTCTGATAGAAGTCCAGGCGCGAAGCCTTGTTGCAGAGGTATCCCAGAGACGCGGGATGATCTTCGTCGCCGCGGGTGCGTGCGATGGATTTCCCGTCCTCCGTCAGCTGCACTTTGACACCGCAGTTCAAAGAACACAGTACACAGGCTGTGGAGTGCCATTCGCCAGAGTTTTTGTCCGCCATGATTTGCTCCCGGTCAGATGGAGCAAGATTACATGATTAGTCTTTGGCCATGTCAGTCTTTGACCTGACTCAGTCCTTGACTAAAAGCGTGGCGTGGTGATTCATCAGAAGGCCCTCGAGGCCCGGGCGATCCCACTCGTCGAAAACCCGCTCTACGCGGAATCCTGCTGACGTGCCTGCCCCACGTACGGTATCCAGGGTCGTACCATGAGCATCGTGTCCCTCAGGCGTCCACAGGCTCAGAACCCAGGTAGGATCGAAATCGACGACGAGGAATCGACCACCGGGGCGAAGGTTTTCGTATATGTCCGACACAACCGCATCGGATTCAGTCAGATGATGAAACACGTTCCGCATGAGAACGGCATCGCAGCAGCCTGGATCGAGACCAGTTGCGTTAACCTGAGCCTCGACCACGGTAACGTTCCCGGACGTCGCAAAGCGATCTCGCATCGATGCCAGACTTCCCACATCGATCTCAGTTGCGTACACGTGCCCTGCAGACCCGGCAGCTTCAGCCATGACAGCAGAGTAGTCACCGGAACCAGCACCAATGTCGGCGGCAGCCTGTCCGGCAGAGATTTCCAGGATATCGATGATGCGCGCCGACTCCTCGTCAGATGCTCCCTGGGAACAGGCCGCAAGGGTCAGAACGGAACACATGAGGACGAGCGTGCGCATGAGTTCATCTTAAGACGATGGAGAGCGCGCGGGATGTCGGACGGGTAACCGTTTGTAACGGGATATTTCCGAGTTAACTTTTCAGCCAGAGCAGAAATGCGCGGAGATACTGGTGGTTCATCAGCGCCAGGGAGGTGTGCAGTTGCTGGTAGCTCATGCCGCCCTGGCTGAACAGAACCAGCCCCCGGAGCGGCATGTTCTTTGCCATCTCTTCAAACATTTTTGTCAGGGTCGCGTCGCGGGAACCGGGGTTCATCGATTGAGTGAATTGATCGATGACTTTTGCGGCAAACCTGCGTCCCAACCAGGTAGCGTCCAGTTCGCCTACCGAGGTATTCAGGTGAAATGGCCGCACCGCTTCCGGCCGGGGGACAGTGCCTCCCATTTGGTTGCGGAACGTCAGGTCGTCCACATTGAGAGGGCAATCAGGAGTCGCTGGTGGATATGCTGAGCGGACCTGCGGGCTTGCAACGTCACCGCTCTTAATCTTGATGCGTTCCTGCAAGCGAATGTCCCTGCTGGAAGCTCCAATGCGGATTTCGTATTCACCATCTTCCACCAACCAGCGTTTGAATCCCGGATCGTAAAACTGAAATGCGTCTGACTTCAGGCTGAACGTGACGTCTGTGGATCCACCAGGTGCCAAAAACACCTTGGTGAACGCTTTTAATTCCTGTTCAGGTCGGAAGATCGTCGCGTCGACGTCGCTGATATAACACTGCACGACCTCTGCGGCCGGCATGTCACCAAGGTTTTGCACAGTGACAGTGACGTCGACGCGGATATCGCGTGACACAGTCGATTCGGACAGCTGCAAGTTGGTGTATCCGAACGGACAGTAAGAAAGACCGTGGCCAAAAGGAAAAAGCACCGGGACGTTGGCGGTGTCGAAGTACCGGTAACCGACATTGAGGCCTTCGCGATACTGGACCTGTCTGTCCTGAACTTCCATCCACTGATTCGACGGAACGTCGGAGAGTGCCAGTGGAAAAGTTTCTGCCAGTTTGCCGCTTGGGGCGGCGATGCCGAACAGCAGGTCTGCCACGGCGGAACCACCTGCCTGTCCGGGCAGGTACGCTTCGAGGATAGCTTTGGGCTGGCTAACCCAGGGCATGCTGACTGGTGCCCCGTTACACAAGACGACAATTGTATTTGGATTTGCCTCACAAACCGCTTCAATCAGCCGGTTGTGTTGCTCAGGCATGTCGAGGTGGGTGCGGTCGAAACCTTCGGATTCGTAAATACCTGGGAGGCCTGCAAAAACAAGCGCCACCTCTGCCTGTTTTGCTGCATCAACTGCGTCCGCTATCAGGGAGTCGTCGGGTATTGAGTTCCTGGCGTCGTAACCGGGAGCATACAGGATGGCATCCGTGTACTCGCTCAACGTGTCCCACGCCCGATCCAGTTGAGTCGGGTTGACCTGGGAGCTGCCCGTCCCCTGGTAACGGGGCTTCTGGGCAAACTCGCCGATGACAGCCAGCGGCGTATTCATTGCGAGCGGTAATATGTGATTTTCGTTCTTTAGGAGAACAGACGCCTCCATCGCCACCCGCCTGGCGAGAATGTGATGCTCATCGTAATCGACGGGCATCTCTGTGTTTTGAACTTCTGCGCCCAGGAGACTCAGGCTGATATTGCGCTGTATGGAGCGATCCAGTTGATCGACGGGCAAAGTTCCATCCAGAGCCGCCTGATGGACAAGAGTATCGTTTACACCCCCACTACCGGGCATCTCGAGATCCAGGCCCGAGATGACACCCTGAACACGATCGTTGGTTGCTCCCCAGTCGGTAACGACGAGGCCCTGGAAATTCCATTCCTCCCGGAGCACCTCGTTCAGCAACCAATTGTGTTCGCTGCAGTAAGGCCCGTTCAGACGGTTGTATGCACACATGACAGTCCAGGGCTGTGATTCACGGATGGCGATTTCAAAGCCGCGCAGGTAGATCTCTCGCAATGTCCGTTGATCAACGATTGCGTCGAGGATCATCCGCCCGTTTTCCTGGTTGTTAACAGCAAAGTGTTTGATGCTTGTTCCAACACCTTGTGACTGAACTCCGCGTATGAAAGCGCCGGCGATTTTCCCGGTGAGGTACGGATCTTCGGAGAAGTACTCGAAGTTTCGACCGCAGAGCGGGCTGCGCTTGATGTTGACCCCGGGCCCCAGAAGCACGGTCACGTTCTGATTGAGGCATTCGCGGCCGAGCGTTTTTCCGACCTGGGTGATGAGATCGACATCCCAGGTGGCTGCCAATGCACAAGCTGTTGGAAAACAGGTAGCGGGAACGCTTTTGTTCAACCCGACATGATCTGGTGAGCGATCCTGTTTGCGCAGGCCATGAGGTCCGTCTGTGACCATGACAGGCGGCAGATCCATACGCTCGATTCCCTCGAGGTACCAGAAATTCCTGCCAGAGCAGAGCTGTGCTTTTTCGTCTAGTGAGAGTTGAGCAACGATGGCAGCAGCTTCATTGTGCTTCGATCGCAGGCCCGGGTAATCGTCTGTCATGGCGCGGAACTATGGCACGCCCGCGTGGTTGTGCAAAGACTTGTTCGCGCATAGGATGCAGACGATATGGGAGGAACGATGAGCGCACGAGTAATCGCTTTGGGCTGGCTGTTGATACTGATGGGTTGCGCGGCGCCAGCTCCCGAAAACACGACAACCGAAGCTATCGGTAATGCTGCCATTTTGCGTGATGGCCACGGGAAGCCGGACTTCAATGGTGTCTGGCAGACAATGGGCAGTGCGCACTGGGATCTCGAACCACATGAGGCGCGGATGGGACCTGTCGTTGCCATGGGTGCGGTTGGCGCAGTGCTGGGCGGCCTCGGTGTTGTCGACGGAGGAGCGATTCCGTACCAGGAATGGGCGCGTGAGCAGCAGCGGGAAAATCGTGATAACTGGCTCGCCCGTGACCCGCTCGTCAAATGTTTCATGCCGGGAATTCCGCGCGCAACCTACCTGCCGTTCCCGTTTCAGATCATCCAGGGCGATGAGACGATGATTTTCGCCTATGAGTTTGCGGACGCTGCTCGCGTTGTATATATGAATCAGCCTGACTTCGAACATCCGTTCGAAGCATGGATGGGGCATTCACGGGGTCGTTGGGAAGGAGATACGCTGGTTATACGTGTGGACGCGCATGTGCCGGACACCTGGTTCGACCACTCGGGAAACTTCCACAGCGAGGCACTTGTTGTAGAGGAGCGCTATACCCTGGTCTCTGAAAATGTCATCGAATACGAGGCTACGATGACGGACCCTAACGTTTTCACCGGGCCATGGACAATTCGTTTACCGCTCTACCGGCGATTGGAAGACAACGCGCAGATTCTTGAGTTCAAGTGTGTCGAGTTCGCCGAAGAGCTGATGTACGGACACCTGGTGAAGAAGAAAGGAGAGTAGTCAATCCAACTACCTCTGTAGGAGCGGCTTTAGCCGCGAGCCTAGCGTTCGGTTGGATCAGCCCCGTCTCTCGGTGCTCCCGTACCGGAGGACCCCATAAACAACTTGCGCCCGTCCGTGAAGGTCATGTCCCGGCCGTTGGCTTTGCACGCCGGCCGGCAGGATTTGTCTTTGCTCTGATAACCGTGCACGACAATCTCTGTGCCAATGGGCAGGGACCGGCGATTGATACCGGTGCGCATGAGCGCGTTGGGCGTTCCGCCTTCGACCATCCACTCGATTGTGCTGCCGTCTTCTTCGATCGTTTCGATGTGGATCCAGGCGTGCGGGTTGATCCAGCGTACCCGTTTGACTTTGCCTTGCAGAGTCACAGGGGCCTCAGCATCGAATTCCGCTGAGAAAGCGTGGTGCGCAGGTGCGGAGAATGGAATCATCAGGGCACCCAGGGCAACAGCGATGGCCGCCAGTCTCATTCTTCACCTCCACCCGAACCCTGGGCGGCAGCCGCTTCAGCTTCCTCCGCTCGAGCGCCGGCGAGAATGCCCTCCATGGAGAGATTGCCTTCATGGCAGGCGTACTCGAAGATCGGCTCCGCGGATCGCTTGAGATTGATCACGAGGGTCCAGGGCCGTACCCAGGTATCCGGATCGTTGACCGTAATCTGCCACTGCAATGTATCTGCATCGAGAAGCGTGTATCGCTCCGTCAGGTCGAGTGATTGGGATGGGTGAGTCAGGAACGTTGATTTCGGTGAGAAGTTCCGTGCTTCCACAACCAGCGTGTCGCCGTCCCAGTACCCTATGGAATCGCCATTCCATTGCCTGACGCTCGCCGGAATGTGATCGCTTCCATCCAGCGGTACGATCCGCGTCTCGTGCGCCATCTCCTGCATGATAGCGACATGGTTGTCGCTCTGTGCAATCTGGAAGTAGCCGTTGTAACCCGCGCCGATGAAAGGGACACCGAACGTGATGCAGCGATCCGAGTTGATGCGGTCAGTGTAGGAGTCCGCGGGGTGAGCCTTGGCGTATTCGATACGCTCTGCCTGGGCTTTGGCGGCGGCTTCGGTGAGCGCCGGCATCCGGCCATTGGGCGGGTCGACGATCAATGAGGTCCGGTTTTCGAATTCTCGATCGACAACCCAGAAGTGATTGTAGTTGCCTGTGGTCGGGTCATAAGACTCGTGCTCATCTTCGTCCTGAAGGGCTGACTTGTAGACGTCATCGCCGAACGCCGCCTCCCCGGAACCGTCGAACAGTTTTGCGGCGCGGGCTTCGAGCTGAGCCAGTTCCTCATCGCTCAGTTCCGTCTTGTCTCCGAGTGCCTCGGGGCGCTCCAGAGGTGTGGCAGCATTGTTTGCCCAAACGCCCTCGAAGTTGGGTTTACCTGCGGGTGTGCGTGGAATGTCGGCGAGCGCAGATGCTGCGCAGACGGTGAAAATAATCAGTCCGATCAGAGACTTACGCATAACGATACCTCCCCGTTAGTACCGTGATGAATTCATTAGTCCCGATTGTAACGCTAACGAAATCGCGGCTAAAGCCGCTCCCACATGGAGATAGTGAG
>JANQFF010000468.1 GCA_028277965.1 Pseudomonadales bacterium | reverse complement strand
AGAGTTAGAGAGATCTAGCTACCTTTGTAGGAGCGGCTTCAGCCGCGATTCTTCCACTTGAGTTACTTCGTCGGCATCCCTGCCGGATTGCCTTCAGGCTGTTCAACCCACGGGGTTCGCATCACCGCAAATCGCTGGTAGGCGATCTGCTGCTCACCCGCGTGGCGCATACGCCACGCCTTCAGCCGCGATTACTTAGTTCTGTTCTGTAAAGAAATCCGCCCTGGCCACACCCGTTTCATCGTAAACAGGTTCCTGTAAATCCACCCGGTACTTGAGTGTCTCAGCCCCGGTGATGCCGTACTTGCCAAGGCAATCCCGCATGTTGAAATACCACTCGTCATTCAGATGGGCGTGCAGGTCTTCTTCACTCGCCCAACGCTCGAACACGCGGATGCGTCCGGGTATCCGTGGGTCGGGGCACCAGTCATAGTCCTGACAACCTTTCTCTGCGAGCGCACCCTCAATCAGCGGGACCGCTTCTTTGAGTGCGGGTTCGACGTTTTCCGGTGGCATATCGACGGTCCCGGAAATGATGATGCGTGTCGTTGTCATGGTTGCTCCCTGGTGAGTAAAATTTGCTACAGATTCCAATATTGGGTTGAGGTCGGACCTTATGAATATCGAGTTCAGCGCAGAAGACGAGCAGTTTCGCGCAGAAGTGCAGGCGTTTCTAGCTGAAAAGCTGACACCTGACATGCAGGAAGAAGCGCGCCGTACGACAACTGTATTTGCGGACAAAGATCTCGCCATGCGCTGGCAGGAAGTTCTCGTAGAGAAAGGCTGGGCGGTACCGGCCTGGCCGGTTGAACATGGTGGGACGGACTGGACCCCCACACAGAAGTACATCTGGAGTCAGGAGTGCACAAAGTCTCATGCACCCGGCCTGATTCCCCTGGGCCTTCGCATGCTGGCACCGGTCATTTTCAAATACGGGACGCCTGAACAGAAAGCGGAGTACCTGCCGAAAATGCTCTCGGGCGAACACTACTGGTGCCAGGGGTATTCCGAACCGGGCTCCGGATCGGACCTCTCCAGTCTAAAGACCCGGGCTGAAAAAGACGGTGACAATTACATCGTCAATGGCACCAAAATCTGGACGACTCACGCGCAGTTTGCGGACCATATCTTCTGTCTTGTGCGCACAGATCCCAGTGTGCGTCCCCAGGCAGGCATCACGTTTCTGCTGATACCGATGGATCTGCCGGGTGTCACGGTGGAGCCGATCATCACAATTGCCGGTGATCATGAGGTAAACCAGGTGTTTTTCGATGATGTACGGGTGCCGCAGTCAAACCGGCTCGGTCCGGAAAACGAGGGATGGACAGCGGCGAAGTATCTTCTGGAATTCGAGCGTGGCGGCGGCGGTGCAGCTGTGCGTATAAACGAATCCATTGCTGAACTGAAAAACATCGCGGGCGCTGAAATCAACGGCGCAGCACCGCTCATGGAGGATCCGGGCTTTGCAGCGCAGATTGCCGAGCTCGAGATCCGTAACGAAGCGCTGCAGTTTCAGGAACTGGTGACGCTCGATCGTGTATCCAAGGGTGATTCCCCGGGACCCGCATCTTCGCTTGCCAAGAACAGTTCCGTCGAGATCGATCAAATGGTCAATACGCTGAAGCTCGAGGCCATCAACTACTACGGTTTGCCACATGCGAACATGATCTCGATGAATGGATACACAGAAGCGTGGGTGGGCCCTGAATACGCGGAAACGGTTACCCCGCGTTACATCAACAGTCGTGCAGCCTCCATTTTCGGGGGTGCCAAAGAAGTGCAGAAGAACATCATCGCCAAGGTGGTACTGGGCTTGTAAATACGCCTGCCCTATAATCGCCGGTCCTTTTTGGGGGCGATAACAAAAACGATGAGTGATAACCGTGTAACGAGAGGGTCGCTGCAGGTTGCGGCCGAGCTGGACAGCCTGGTTGAGGAACGAGTGCTGCCGCAGACGGGGGTTGATGCAGAGGCATTCTGGGCAGGTCTTGAAAAGGCCGTTTCGGAATTAGGTCCGGTGAATCGGGACCTGCTCGCGCAGCGAGACAGCCTGCAGGAACAGATTGATGCGTGGCATCTCGACCGCAAGGGACAGGTGCTCGATCCCGTTGAATACAAGGCATTTCTCACGGAGATTGGATATCTCCTCCCTGAACCCGATGACTTTACCATCGGCACCACGAACGTGGATGCTGAGATCGCCGCCATGGCGGGCCCACAGCTGGTTGTTCCAGTCATGAACGCACGATATGCCCTCAACGCAGCAAATGCCCGGTGGGGATCTCTGTACGATGCCCTCTACGGCACTGATATTCTCCCTGAAGAGCCGGGACGCGAGAAAGGTACGTCCTACAACCCGGCGCGGGGGGAGCTTGTTGTTGCCCGAGCAGCGGAATACCTGGATCAGACTGTACCTCTCGATGGTGCCAGTCACAGCGATGTGACCGCTTACGGCATTGGTGCCGATGCTGATGGAAAGCGTCATCTGCGTGCAATTCTGAATGACGGTGGGAACACAGCGCTGGCTGAACCCGCCCAGTTCGTGGGTTATGTGAACGAAGACGACCCTTCATCAATTCTCTTAAAACACAACAACTTACACATCGATATTCAGATTGATCGTGAAGATCCTGTTGGTGCAGTTCATCCAGCCGGTGTGAAAGATGTGATCCTGGAATCGGCGATAACAACCATCCAGGACTGCGAAGATTCAGTCGCGGCAGTGGATGCGGAAGACAAGTGTGTCGTATACGGCAACTGGCTGGGCCTCATGATGGGCAACCTCGAAGAACGGATGGAAAAAGGCGGCAGGGAAATTGTTCGCAGTCTGAATCCCGACCGGGAATATTCAGACACCGAGGGCCAACCATTCGTGCTGCCGGGTCGGAGTGTCATGCTTGTGCGCAACGTCGGCCACCTCATGACAACTGACGCGGTTCTGGATGAGGGCGGCAATGAAATCCCAGAAGGTTTCCTGGATGCGTTTGTGACATCTGCGGCGGCGATGCATGACCTCAACGGTAACAGCAGCGTTAAAAACTCCCGTACCGGCAGTGTCTATATCGTTAAACCCAAAATGCACGGACCTGAAGAAGTTGCGTTGACAGTGAAGCTCTTTGCCGAAGTAGAGAATACGCTTGGGCTAGCGGCAAATACGCTCAAGGTTGGTGTCATGGACGAGGAACGCCGCACTTCGGTCAACCTGAAAGCGTGTGTGGCTGAGGCGCAGGATCGTATAGTTTTCATCAACACGGGCTTCCTCGACCGGACGGGTGATGAGATCCACACCAGCATGAATGCGGGTCCCGTACTGCGCAAAGAAGTGATCAAAGCTCAGCCGTGGATTCTTGCTTACGAGGATTCGAATGTGGATGTGGGTCTCTCCACGGGTTTCCGGGGGCGTGCCCAGATTGGGAAAGGCATGTTTCCAAAGCCGGATGAGATGAAAGAAATGCTCGAGGTCAAGGTAGGGCATCCGAAAGCGGGGGCAAACACAGCGTGGGTACCGTCTCCCACGGCAGCGACCCTCCATGCTCTGCATTATCATCAAGTGAACGTGGCTTCCCTGCAGGAGGAGCTCGAGAAGCGGGCACCAGCGAGTGTCGACGAGATCCTGCGCATCCCTCTGCTTGCCGGCGAGAACCTTTCGTCTTCTGACGTACAGGCGGAACTCGACAACAACGCCCAGGGTATCCTCGGCTACGTGGTCCGATGGATTGACCAGGGTGTGGGGTGTTCCAAGGTGCCTGACATCAATGATGTTGGTCTTATGGAAGACCGTGCGACGCTGCGTATTTCTTCCCAGCACATCGCGAACTGGCTGCATCACGGCATCTGTTCGGAAGCCCAGGTGCGCGAAACGCTCGAACGAATGGCCGCGGTTGTCGACGAGCAGAACGCAGGAGATCCGCTCTATCGCAACATGGCACCGAATTTCGACGATTCAGTTGCGTTCCAGGCGGCATGTGACCTGGTCTTCCGCGGGATCGAACAGCCGAACGGTTACACCGAGCCGGTATTACACCGCCGGCGGCGTGAAGCGAAAGAGAAGTTCGCAAGCTAGATCGCAAAAACTAGTAACAATGGGGTCTGACCCCATTGTTACTAGTTTCTAGTCTGCCAGTCTGAAATACACCAGCCACTCGGCCACCAACGCCGGTGCAATATCGTCATCCTCGATTTCGACAGCGGTATCGAGGTAGGCAAGCAGCCCGTGGTGGCCTTTCTTTTCGAGGCGTTTGAGTTCGAAACGACTGCGGATCCGGGTATCGACCGGTACCGGCTGGACGATGCGCACCCGGTCGAAACCGTAATTCAGGATGTAACCCACTCCTTCATCCGGCAGGTCGATCGACCTGAACATCTGGCTCAGGAAAGAAATGATCAGCGAGCCCTGTGCAATGGTTCCCCCGAAAGCCCCGTCCCGGGCCGCCCGCTCAGGATCGGTGTGGATCCAGATGTCTTCACCTGTTGTTTCGGCGTGCTTGTCGATCAATTCCTGGGTAACGTGAAGCCAGTCGGATACCCCAATTTCGTGTCCAATCCG
>JANQFF010000424.1 GCA_028277965.1 Pseudomonadales bacterium | reverse complement strand
CAATCAACCCAATACCGCGCTGCAGATGCTGTCGATGGGGCTGCCCCTCGCGGGCTCGCGTGTCGGAGCAATACCCGACATGGTGACGCATGATGTGGGGTATGTGTTCACGCCCGGTGACGCTGCGAGCCTTGCTGATGCGGTGACGAAACTTCACGGGGATCCCGCAAAACGCAGCGCAATGGCGCAGCGTGCGCCGGAGCATGTGGTAGAGAATTTTTCCTGGAAGCTGTCAGCTGAAAAACACCTGGAGCTCTATGCGCGATTGATATGATGTTCGTAATATGAATTGATATTACGATTGTCATATGAAATGATCTTCCGCAGGAAAGCGGAGATCAGCCATGCGTAAAGAGGAGCAGATTCGGGTCATCAAAGGTCTCATGAGTCACCTGGACAATGGCACCAATGTTGATGCGGGTGGCCAGGTCCGAAACCCGGTGACGTCTTATATCGATCGGGAGATAGCGGCAGATGAGTGGCGCGAGTTCTTCCAGGATTACCCCCAGGTGCTTGGCATGACAGGCGATTTGCCCGAGGCGGGATCGTTTTTCACCAGCAGCGATCTGGGTAAGCCAATTCTCTGCACTCGCGACAAAGACGGTCAGTTTCATGCTTTTCTGAACGTGTGCAGTCACAGGGGCACTGTCGTTGAGAGCGATGCGCGTGGACGAAAGACCGTGTTCTCGTGTCCGTTTCATGCGTGGTCATATAGTCCGCGGGGAGATCTCATCAACGTACCCAGGGAAGAGCACTTCGGTCCGGTCGACAAGAATTGTCATGGTCTGGTGGCACTACCGTCCGAAGAGAAATATGGCCTCTTGTTTGTGCACCCGAACCCTGAAGGCACCCTCGATGTTGATAATCTCCTGGGGGATCTAGCTGACGAATTCGATTCCTGGGGATTCGACGTGTTTGGGTTCCAGGATACGACGCGCTACGACCATGCCATGAACTGGAAGCTCGCCATCGATACGTTTGGTGAGACGTATCACTTCGAGGTGCTGCATAAGAACACCCTGGCCGCGGATCTCTATGGAAACGTGCAGATGTACGATACCTACAAACGCAATCACCGCATGAACCTCTGTCTGCGCAATATCGACACGCTGCGCGATCGACCAGAGGAGGAGTGGGAAATCATGAAAGCGGCGGTGCCGGTGTACTACATTTTCCCGAACATTCAGCTGATACCGGGTGCGGGTGGTCCTACGCTGGTCCGCGTATATCCCGATTTCGACAACCCACACAACAGTCACTCACAGATTTCGTTTTACCTGCATCCGGGGATCAAGGAACTGGCACTCAACCCGGAACAGCGGGCGCGATACCTGGAAATTGAAGAACGTATGCAGGGTTTTGCGGAAGTGATCCGGGATGAGGACTACGTTGCCGCGGCAGCAAGTCATCAGGGTGCGGTTTCCGGTGCGTTTGAATACTTCACCTTCGGTCGCAACGAACCTGCTCTGCACCACTATCACAATACGTATCGTGAGGCGCTTGGCATGCCGCCACTGGAGCGCATCAGTAACTGATGGCAGGTGTACGGCAGGAGCAGAAACGGCTGTCGCGCGAGAAGATACTCGATGCGGCGAGCCAGCGACTTCGCGAAGGCGGACCAGACCAGCTTGGCATACATGCGGTCATGCAGGATGCCGGTCTGACTCACGGTGCCTTCTATGCGCATTTCCGTAACAAGGACGAACTTGCTGTTGCGGCGTTTGAACATGCGATCGAAACCAACCAGCCTGCATGGTTTGCCGCTGCTGAAAATAGTCGCACGTTCGATGAACGTCTGGAAATTCTGGCCCGCAATTACCTGCGAACGGAACACCGCAACAACCGCAAAAACGGTTGCGCGATAGCAGCCCTCGCGTCAGAAGTGGTCAATGCCAGCGCTCAGCTGAAAGGGAGTTACTCGAGGGCCGTTGAGCAGACGCTCGAGAGAATCTCTGGTGGAGATCCAGACCGGCTGGATGAGGCGATTGAATTTCTGGCGTCCGTCACCGGCGCCCTCAACATGGCACGCAACGCGCGGGACGAAGAGACATCGAACCGGATTCTCAAAGTCTGCATGGATCGTTTCAGCAAAACCTGATGGTGCCTCACCGAGATGCTGGCAGAGTTTCAAGTGGCCGGTTTTCCAGGGGAAGGTCCAGCGATATCCAACGGTTCAGTCCGCCTGCCAGAAGGACAACTTCAAAACCGGCTTGAGTGAGGTTCAGCGCCACCCGGGCGCTGGAAGCCTCATTGGGTCACGTGCAGATCAGCACCTGGAGCCGTTCCTGATTGAGCGCTTCGACACGTTCGTCAAACCCGTCGAGGGGTAAACGGATGGCGCCGGGGAGCGTTTTCGGAAACGCGTTGAATTCAAGGTGTTGGCGTACGTCGCAGATCTGTACGGCTGGCCCTTTTGTCAGGTGTTGAAGGAGATCTTCTGGCTCCATGCGCTGGCGTTTGAGTCTCCGAACAAAGAGTAGACGGTTCGCGATCTTCCGGGCGAGCCATATCAAGGCCGCGGTCAGAACGATACCAGCCGCAAGAGAGCCGTACTCGAGTACAACACGGAGGATTTCGGCGAGCAAATCACTTGCCAGGTAACCCGGAAGCAGGAATACAAGCGCGTAGATGAGTGAACTTGCGCTGCTCAGGATTGTGTAGCGGCCAACACTCATTCCCATCAGGCCCGAAAGGGGTGGCGCGAGCGTCTGTAGCCCGGGAATGAACTTGGCGAACAACAAAGATGTTGTGATGTGCCGTTGAAATGACGAAGTGGTGCTGTCGACGCAGGTTTCCGGATCGAGGGATACTGTGCACATGAATGTCAGAACCTTGTTACCGTGATACCGGCCAAGGTAATACCAGAGGAAGTTAACAGGCAGGCAACCGGCCAGAACAATGATCGTGCAAAGCAGAAGGCTGAGATGCCCCTCACCGGCAAGCCCACCAGCCACGAGAACCATGGGGAGCGCCGGTACGGGTAGTGCCAGTTGATCGAGCAGCACCCACAGAAAGAGGATCCAGTAACCGTATTCGATCAGGTAGGTGGTTATTGCTTCCAATTGTCCTCCTGAACAAGCAACAGGTGGACGCTCCACGCTCTCATTCGGACTCCAATTCAGAGGTCACTGCCGAGTTGAGCGTGATTGTACCGCCCAGAACCCCTCGATGGCGGCGTCGGATATCTGGCGGTAAACTGCCAAATGACTTGAGGGGCGCAAGCTCCGGGGAGGAACCATGCAAGTCATTCGACACACGAGCCTGGGGGTGACGCTGATGCTGGTAGTGTCAACGCTCTGGGCAGAGATCCCGAGAACAGCAAACGGTAAACCCGACCTGACAGGCACGTACGATGTGGCAACGCTTACACCACTCGAACGCCCGGAGGAGTTCGGGGAACGGGCGTATCTCACCCGTGAAGAAGCAGATGAAATCCGTCTTCAACAGGAGAAGCGGCGGGCTGACGACCTTGAAGATAGCGATCCGTCCCGTACTGCGCCGCCATCCGGTGGGGATGGATCTCCTGGCGCGGCCGGCAATGTAGGCGGTTACAACTTCTTCTGGATCGATAACGGAGACAACGCCGCGTCAATCGATGGGAAGTTTCCGACGTCGATCATTACCCACCCCAGCAATGGGCGGCAGCCACCTCGGACAGAGGCCGGGCTCGCGAGGATCGCCTCTTTCCGGCTGCTCTTTCGAGAGAACACGGGGAGCGCGTGGTGGTTGGATCAACCGGGACCGGGACCGTACGACAATATGGAGATGCGGCCGAATGCCGAACGGTGTCTTCTGAGTTTTGGGTCCACGAGCGGACCGCCGATGCTGCCTTCCGGTTATAACAATCTGAAGCGGATTGTGCAGACCGAATCCCATGTGATGATTCTTGCAGAGATGATTCATGATGCCCGCATCATTCGCATCGGCGGCACTCACCCGCCTGATCACGTGCAAGCCTGGATGGGTGATTCGGTTGGACACTGGGAAGGGGATACGCTTGTTGTGGACACGACCAATTTTGGCGCAAAACCCGCGTTGCTTGGCGCAAGCCCGGATCTGCATGTTATCGAGCGGTTCACGATGACGGACAGTGGCGATCTTCGGTATCAGTTCACCGTCAACGATCCGGATTCATGGAAGTCGTCCTGGGGTGGTGAGTATCCATGGCCGAGGACCCCCAACAAGGTCTACGAATACGCGTGTCATGAGGGTAACTATGCGCTTGGCAACATCATGCGGGGCGCACGTATTCTGGAGCGGGATATCGAGGGAGCTGGAGCTGGCGCTGGCGGTGGGTAATGGAGGCTGATAAGGAGGCGCGCTACTCCTCGTGAGTGTGGCGCTTCCTTAATCTGATGACTGCAAACGCACACAGACCCAGCGCCAGGAGTGTCAGTGTGGCAGGTTCATTGACACCGTATGCCAGGCCGCACACCAATACGCACAAAACCAGGATTGCAAATCGCACCCTTTCACCCCTGTACCTGTAGTTATCCACTATCTTTAAATGGCAATAAGCTTGCGATACGGGGTTCTGCGTAGTCGGGGCAGACCGTATACCTGGCGTTGCTGCCTGTGATCCCCTGAGTGGTTTACTATGTACGCACTTGGGGATTCGACATGCCTTTCCCGGTATGTCAGCTGGGAGAAATGAGTCTTGAGTTCAACCGCCGTTTCACTCGCGGGCACACCCGCTGCAAGCCCGCTGGGATACTTCAGCTGGACGTTTGGCCAGGCTGCGAGGGATCCGTACTACATCATGGTGATCATCTACATCTTCTACCCGTATTTCAGCAATACGGTTGTAGGTGACCCTGTACGTGGCCAGTCTCTGATTGGATACATCACCGCAACCGCCGGGTTTGTGCTGGCGTTGACCGCGCCGTTTCTAGGCGCGATTGCGGACAAAGACGGAAGGCGGAAACCCTGGCTCGTCGGCACGGTTGCAACGATGACCCTGGGTGCATTCTGTCTCTGGTTCATCCAACCCGCTGGGCAGGGTGGTTTGAGCATCGGGTTAGCCGTCGTGGTTCTCTTCGTCATCAAAGTCTGCTTCACCGTATCTGAGGTCTTCCACAACGCGATGCTCCCCTCGATCGCACCTGTTTCGAGAGTGGGATTGATATCCGGGTTGGCGTTTTCCCTGGGGAATGTGGGCGGCCTCCTGCTGATGTTGTTTGTTCTTTTTGCTTTTGCGATGCCGGGTACGCAGCCCTGGGCGTTTTTACCGGAGGTACCACTATTCGGAATCGACCAGGCAACGCATGAGCACGACCGGATCGTCGGCCCCATAGCCGGCCTCTGGATGGCTTTGTTCACGCTCCCGGTCCTCCTGTTCACACCGGACGGTAAAGCTTCAACGTCGCCGATGTGGCAGGTTGCGAAAGAAGGCGTTAAGGATGTTCTGCAGACACTGAAACATGTACGGCACTATTCAAACATTGCCCGCTACCTGCTTGCGCGAATGTTCTTTATTGACGGCATGGTAGGTGTGCTCACGTTTGGCGGTGTTTATGCGTCGGGTACATTCGGTTGGGATACAACAACGCTGCTCATTTTTGGGCTGTGTACGAGTGGCTCAGCGATGTTCGGGGCCTACCTGGGTGGTCGGTTGGATGACCGAATTGGATCAATGCTCACGTTGCAGATTGCGATAGCAACAGCATCTCTGATTCTTTTAACGCTGGTTTCTGTGCAGCCGGACACGATCCTGTACTTCTGGGAGGTAGGTTCGGAGCCGGTGTGGGGTTCTCCTTACTTTGCTACTTTGCCGGAGTTGTTTTACTTCTGCACCAACCAGGTGTTTGCCCTCTTTTTTGTAACGGGACTGTCCGCTTCTCGGACATTGATGGCTAGAATCTCGCCACCTGAAATGGCCACACAGTTTTTTGGGTTGTTTGCGTTGTCCGCGACGGTGACGGCGTTTCTAGCACCGCTGATGGTGGCGACTGCCACTGACTTGTTTGAGTCTCAAAGGATTGGGTTTGCGTCTCTGGCTCTCCTGATGATCGTCGGTGCGGTGCTGTTGCTCAAAGTAAGGGAAGAACAGGCGACAGTTGCGGGTAGCCAGCCTCAGTAGAAGAGGGGGTGACCCAGGTTACCCTCCGAAACTGAACGAACAGAAACAAACTGTTTTGGTGAGTGGTGCGACTATAGATAGACCTCTCTGAGCGGAGTGACTTCATGGCTCGTGTAATTGTCTTCTTAACAGGGTTCCTTGCACTGCTGGGTATTGGAGCGTCGGTCGAACATCTGTTCGACGCGGATCACTACAATGCCGGTTTCAACGAGTACCCCCTCACGACATTAATTCACGTAATCCCGGGTGGATTGTTCCTTGCTCTGGCCATCCTCCAGTTCAATTCGAAACTGCGTTCAAAGGTACCTGCGGTTCACAGATGGTCTGGCCGGGTCGCGGCTACGTTGGGTGTTATGGCCGCGGCTGCAGCGCTGGTCATTGCCATCGTCTTTCCGTTTGCGGGACTCGTGGAAACTGTCATAACCGGACCGTTCGCTGTCCTCTTCGGATACCAGCTCTCGCGCGGGTTCTGGCTCGCTCGCCATCGGCGTTTTGCTGAGCACCGTGAATGGATGATCCGAGCTATGGCGCTCGGTACGAGCATTGCCACGCAGAGGCTGGTTTTTGTACCAGCCTTGTTTGCCATTGGGCCTTCAAATGAGGTTGCAAGCTGGTTATCGGTCACGTCTTTCGGTATTGCGTTTGCCATCCATTGCACGGTCGCAGAATGGTGGATACGGGCTACCCGCCGCACGCAGACAGCGTGGGTGGGTGCTGTCTCTTAGAGTTAGAATCGCGGCTAAAGCCGCTCCTACAGAGATAGTGAGATCTATCTACCTTTGTAGGAGCGGCTTTAGCTGCGATCGATCACCTGCCTAACCCACAACTTCGCCGTAGGCATTCAAAGTGGGTTCCCCTAGAAGCGCGATATGGTGCAGGGACCGCGGCCCCACGTGGCCGTAATCGGCGACGGCATAGTGGTTGGTGATGCGGTTGTCGTATATGCAGACGTCCCCTTCGTTGAGCCAGCGCATTCGCACCTGGTACTCAGGCCGTTCCGCCATGCGGCAAAGTGTAGCCATGAGCTGATCACTCTCTTCTTTGGAGACGTCGTCAATTTCCCTTGTGAATCCGAGATTCGTATAGATGGACAGTTCTCCGGTAACCGGGTGCTGACGAATGACGGGCTGACGCGAAGGCGGGTAGTCTTCTATCAGTTGTTCCACGTGATCTCGAAAACTCTCATCACCTTCGCTAGCGCGACGTTCGGCCTCGATCTCCCAGACAGGAAAGACATGACGCCAATCCATGGTCTGGGTGAGCGATTTAGCCTTTTTCTGGAGATCAGGATGCAGGCCACGGTAAGCCGCACCCATATCTGCAAAAATCGTGTCCCCGCCAACTTTCGGAAGCACCACGGAGTTTAGGACAACTGCGGATGGAGGGTGGTGGAAAAACCCGTCGTCGAAATGGAATGCGTTAGCGCCGTTGTTAACGGTGTCCTGGTTGAGCGCAGCGCCCCCGAACGAACCCGGCCGGTATTGCGGTACGGGTGCTTTGGAATTGTCGCCAGCGGAGCGCGGAGGTTTGCGTTTTCGCGCTTCTTTCTGGCCCGCAAACGGTTCGTAGTTCTCGACGTCTTCACTCGAGCGGAGTTGATATTGCTGGCCACCCGAAGCAACTGAACTCGTTACCCACACGTGTGGATAGTGCCGGAGCCACGGCAGAAAAGGGTGAACGGTCAGCCCTTCTGAGTTGTTCATTTCCTTCTGTTCGGTGTCAGCAGAGAGACCCCAGTGGTTCGAGAGATCCTTGCACAGCCCAGTATGCTCATCGACGTCCATCTTCCACTGCCCACCACTTCGGATCATCAGAACTTTGTAGCGCAGGAAGGCATCTGTCAGCGCAGTGAGAGAGGCACTTGATAACGGTTTTGTCAGGTTCAGGCCATGGACTTCCGCGCCAATCAGGGGCGTGAGCGGGAGGAGCGTCACACCGTCTGCGAGCGATATCTGCCCTGTGTGGGCAATCTGTTCATCCCATTGTTGTATCTCTTCAGGCATCTTCCCTCCTCAGCGGGTGCTACTGCTGTTTCATTTAAACAGCACGCCGA
>JANQFF010000320.1 GCA_028277965.1 Pseudomonadales bacterium | reverse complement strand
AGGGCCTGACGGTCCACGTCCTGGAAATGGAAGAGCGCATCCTGCAACGGGTCACCACACCACAGATGTCCGACTATTACCACAACCTGCATTCCGGTCGCGGGGTGAACATCCATACGAGCACCGCGGTCAACGGATTTGCGGGCGATAACGGGAACGTTAGCAGGGTACTGTGCGCGGACGGCGCTGAGTTCGATGCCGACCTCGTTGTTGTCGGCATCGGTATCATCCCCAACGTTGAACTCGCAGAAGATGCCGGGCTGACATGCGACAACGGGATTGTTGTCGATGATCACTGCCGGACAGACGATCCTGACATATACGCCGCGGGTGACTGCACCAACCACCCGAACCCACTTCTAGACCGCAGACTGCGACTGGAATCGGTGCCAAATGCAATGGAACAGGCGCGCGTTTGCGCCAGCAACATGCTGGGTGGCGACAAGACGTATGCTTCTATCCCATGGTTCTGGTCGGATCAGTACGAACTCAAGCTCCAGATGGTCGGCTTTTCCGCGGATGGCGACGAACAGGTTGTACGCGGCAACCAGGCTCAAAATCAGTTTGCGGTGTTCTACCTGAAGGACGGTGCAGTTGTTGCAGCAGACGCCGTTAACAGCCCCAAAGAATTCATGGTGTGCAAGCAACTGATCGGCAAGCAGGTCGATCGAGCAAAACTGGCGGATGCCGAAGGCGACTTGAAAGAACTTCTGGCATAAAGAGCGGATCGTGGCTGAACGGCACTTCTGAAAACCGCAAGATTTTTCTGTAGGAGCGGCTTTAGCCGCGATTCTCGGGAGGCTGAGTCAGCACAGCGGGGTTATGAGAGTCGTATCCAGCAGCAGAACCAGGCACACCGTAAGCTGACTGAACAGGAGCAGGTACAGAACCGCCGCTGGTCGAAAGATCGGATCCGGGTGGAGCATGTGTTTGGGGCTCAGGAGCAGATGGGTAACGACTGATCCGCAGCATTGGACTGGCTCGAGCGGAGGTTCAGATTGGGTTGAAGAATCTGGCGTATAACCTGAAACGGTTTGTGCGGTTACAAGGGGTCAGTGCGCCTTGGATGAACAAACGGTTCGCAACGCCGCTGAATCAAGCCGAAAAGCATCCACAGACACCTCAACGGCCTTCAGCAGGCCATCGCGGCTGAAGCCGCTCCTACAGAAAAATCTCCAGATCTATAGAGGCGCCCTAAAGCCGCTCCCACAGTGAGTATTTAACTACCTCCTTCTGGGAGCGGCTTCAGCCGCGATTTTGCGACTTCGGATAAAGGCTGATGGATCTTCCAGGTCCGCGATAGCATCCTCGTCGGGTAAACACATCGGATCCAGGTGCGTGAGCAGTTCCGGATTTGAATCGCAGAAAATGACATCAAAAGCCATCCGGTTGCCGCCGTACAACCCCCTGTGAATCATGTTTGCTGAAAAGACCCCGAGATCACCGGCGTTGAGGTCGAGTATTTCGGTGTCCGGTAACGAGTCCCAGACATGACACCCGTTTCGCGCGAGCCTGACATCTTCCTCCTGTGAAGAATCCCAGCGGTGATGTGTACCTGGAACAACTTCAAGCCCGCGCTCGTCCACCAGGGGCACCCTGAAGTGGATCACGTTCACCTCCCGTAAGAGACGCTTCTGTTCTGCGACAGGCACGCCGAGGTATTGAACATCCCTGTGCCAGTAGTTCTGCTGCTCGGTTTCCTGCGGATCGAAAAAGAGCTGGGTGTTTAAAAAGGCTGGCCCCTCGATGAGATCATTGACAACACCCATGAGCGCACCTGATGCGATGAATGAGAAAAGTGTCAGCCGCTCATCTTCATCGAGAATCTCCCGACTGGTCAGATAAGCACTGTTGATTACTCCCCGCCCAAGCGCAGCCTCGTTGCGGGCACACCACTCGTCGTGAAACCTCGTGAGGACAGCAGCCAATCGAGCAACCTCCGCCGCTTCCCACAATTCACGCAGGATCCCAAACCCCCGAGATTGGTATTGTTCTCTCATCCGCCCCAATGGGTTGAGCTTTCAGGTCCCGACACAATTCCACAATGACCACCTGGGGTCCAGATCAGGCAGCGTGACGGGTTTGCATCGATCGGTGAGTAGTTGCCGAATGCCGGCGATACCCTCATAAGCCGGCAGGTCGTTGTCGACCAGGACTGCCGGTATGTCCTGACGGCCAATCATTTCCCTGAGACTGTTGATATCAAACACCGGGGCAGCCAGGTAGTTATTCCAGATCGGCAGGACCGAAGCCCCGGTCCGGGCGATGGCTTCCCCGGCATCGTTGATACCAGTCGTTGCAAAGCGGTAGGTCGCGTCTGGTAACCAGCCGCTTGTGATCGCGAGGACCTCTTCTGCGGGCACTGACCGATCGTCAGCCGATGGTCGTGATTCCTGGTACATGTACTCGATGGGATTGGGATTTGTGATCTGTCCCCCGCGTGGTGCTGACACCGCTACCCAGGAGGAGGTAATCAGCATGATTGCGAGCACTGAGCTTACCGCCGTTGACCGGGCCCACACACTTTTTCGTCGCAGCCCGGCGAGGCTGATCGTCACGGCGACAAGACCAACCACAGCGATAACAACCCCCGGGATTCTCAGATCCGGCACCCGGTTGTAGGCAACAAGCGCATACGCAAGCAGGAGACCACAAAGGGCAGGCAGCAGAAGAGAAGCATCGAACCGCCGCAGATATCCCCTGTCAAACAGGGGGCCTGATCCACGCCAGGCTTCCACCAACCCGACACCGGCCAGGACCGCAATCGCGGGAACGTACGCTTCCGTATAGTGAGCGGGTGCGCGGTGAGAGACACTGAAGTACGCAACACCGGTTACAAGCCAGATCCCCCAGAAGAGACCTGGGCCGTCGCTGAACCACGGTCGATTGCGAAGCCAGGCAACCACGAGCCCCCCAAGAGCAAGACTCACCCCAAATCCCATCAACGCCCCGCTCGAGGGACTGAGCAGTCGCAACGGCCCGGCATTACCGATGCCGTAAGCCCTGCTCATCCCCAGCGACCTCTGGGTTCCTGAACTTCCCGCCACAGTCTGAAGCGGGTTCGTGTTCGCCTTCAGAACACGTTCGATACCGTTGTAGCGGAACGCCAGGCCATAGGCACTATTCGATCTGTCGTTCATGACAAGTGGCCTATCGTCAACGGGAGTGAGTTCGACTGCCGATATCCAGGCCAACGCCGTGACCGATCCCACCACAATTGCCACAACAAGCGGCAAGCGCAGGTCGCGCCAGCGATGCCGGTATCGCCAGACAACGTAGACGGTCGCCGCCGGAAGAATCACAAACGCCTGAAAAAACTTTATGTTGAACGCAAGCCCCAGCAGCAGGGCGCACAACACCAGTCGCCAGGGCCTGTACTCTTCCACCGCCACAACGAGTTGCCACGCCGTCAGGACCAGCACAAGCATCAACATGGCATCCATCGTGGTATCCCTGGACGTGGCAACCGACTCCGGAAAAACGGCCAGAACCAACGCTGCGAGTACACCCGCCGCCAGGCCGTGACTTTTTCTTGCGGCGAGGAAAGACACGACAACGCCAATTGTGCCTGCTATGGCCATTGGCAGTATCAGCGCAAATCCACTGAACCCCAGGATCTTCCACGACAGGACCTGAAGCCACAATGCAAGCGGGGGTTTATCCACCGAAATTGATGCCGCTGGATCATACGCGGCGTAGAAAAAGTGGTGCCACGACTCTCCCATCGACCTGATCGCTGAAGCGTAGAAAAGGTTTGCGAGACCTGCGCGGTCGAGATCGATCAATCGCAGAGCCAGCGCGACCACCACGGCAAGACAGAGAAGACACAGAGCTGTTATCCGGTCGCGCTCAAAACTTCGCTCCCGAAATTGTGCCTGTATGTCCGCCTGGTTCCACATGCCTCACGAACTCCGGAACACGACAAAGCGCGACAGTACAAAAAAGCATGCTGAGTAAACGCCGACAGCGAGGACCTGGGCAACATACGCAGACAGGTTGCTGTAATTCAGAAGCGCATTCAGCACAGCAAGATTGAGCAGGTAACAACCGGCAACCATCACCATAAACCGCGCGGCGACCCCATGGCCTCCCCCGGATCTGAATGTCCAGGCCCTGTTGAGCTGGTATGACACGACACCCCCTGTCAGGAAACCGACAACGTTTGCCGATCTCGGCGGCACACCTAACCACATCAGGAGCCAGATGATCCCCAACCCGACACCGGTATTGAGAAGACCAACCATCGCGAATCGACGAAGCTCGAGGAGGAGTGTCATGCCTGCTCGTCGAATGTTTCTGGCGTTTCTGCCTCGTTAAGGGCCCTGGAGACCTTCTTTGGAGCTGAGCGATATATGCTCTCGATGATATACAGCGGTCGTCCCTTGGACTGCATGTACAAGCGGCCAATGTACTCTCCGAAAACACCCAACACGATCAGTTGAACACCTCCAAGGAGCAGAATCAGAACGGACAATGTCGCCCAGCCTTCCACCGTATGCCCCGCGAAGTAGGCGGAGACGGTGTAGATTCCGAACACACCGGCAAACGCCGCAAAGACGAACCCAATGGCCGTCGCGAACTTCAAAGGCACTGTGGAAAAAGCCGTTATGGCATCCAGCGCAAGCCTCAGCATCTGTCTGAACGGATATTTCGTTTCACCGGCAAAACGTTCATCCCGATCATAAGGAAACGGTACCTGGGCAAACCCTGCCCAGCTCACCATCCCCCGGACAAAGCGGTGGGCTTCCGGCATGTCGTTCAGCACATCAACCACGCGACGACTCATCAGCCGGAAATCTCCGGTATCCGCCGGAATATCGAAACTCACAATCCGATTGAGAATTCTGTAGAAGTAATGAGCCGTGCGGGTTTTGAACACCGTCTCCTGCTTGCGACTGAGACGCTGTCCGTACACGACATCGTAGCGCTCACCCATCAGATCAAGCATCGGCTTCAAGAGTTCGGGCGGGTCCTGAAGATCAGCGTCCAGAACAAAAATCTTCTCACCCCGGACTATGCTCAACCCCGCAGAGAGGGCCAGCTGGTGACCGTGATTACGCGCCAGCACAAGTGCAACCAGGCGTGAATCTTCGCTCTGAAACTCCCGAAGCAGAACCCGTGTCCGATCGGTCGAACCATCGTCGACAAAAATGACTTCAAAATCAGACCCAACCGCCTCTTCACAAGCGGCAATCAGGCGCGAACGCAACTCAGGCAGGACACCTTGTTCGTTGTAACAGGGCACCACCACCGACAGCTGCGGTGCACGTTCGACACTGGAGACTCCCCCGGACACTTGCTGCTAACCACACTAATTGAGCAAGAAAGTTAACATTTAACCACAATCACCCGGAATCACGAAATCCCGGTCCAATCCCCGCTATCATGGGTATGGGATGCTGCATTTTCGTTTCGAAGCCATAAAAAACGCGCTGCCAGAGGAAATCGACCAGTTTCGGACAGCCGCAAGTGCGGAAGGGTTCGGATTTGTCGAGCGACTCATCGATGACTTCGAGAGTGGTGCCAATCGATTCTCACAACCCGGAGAGTGCCTCTGCATGGTGTGCAGGGCGGATACGTTCATTGGTGTCGGCGGCATAAACATCGACCCTTACGCTGCAAACTCTGCCATCGGTCGCGTGCGACGTTTTTACATCTCCCCGGAAGCACGCCGTCTGGGTGCGGGACAGGCGCTCCTGAAACACCTGGAAATGTGCGCAGCAGCGACGTTCGAATCCCTCAGATTACGCACCACCAACCCGGTTGCGGCGTTGTTCTATGAGTCCCAGGGATATGAGCGGGTTAATGGCGACGATGCCGTCACTCACGTTAAAAAGTTGTCGAATCCGCTCTAGCCGTCAGGTTGTGCCCGGGATGCACTTATCTGGCCCCACTTCTCGTAAACAATGACCCCGGCGACGAAGGCAGCGATAAAGACAGCTGCCCTGACGTCGAGCGTCATGAGACCCACCAACGCAGGTCCGGGACAATAACCCGTCATGCCCCAGCCAAGGCCAAACACCGCCGCCCCACCGAGCAGCCGCCGGTCAACAACCGTATTCGAAGGTGCGTGAAATTCAGTATCAAAAAGTGGGGCAACACGTTTTGAGACCAGCATGAATCCGAGCGTCGCGACCACCACCGCCGAGCCAAGCACAAAGATCAGGGTCGGGTCCCAGTTCTGATTGAGGGTAAGGAACGCAAGAACCTTGTTCGGGTCGGTCATGCCTGCAAACACGAGTCCTGCCCCGAAAACCATCCCGCCGATGAGTGCTGCTATGTTTTTCATGTTTTGCCGCCTAAAGGAGTGCCAGCCCGGTTGCAGTCACCATCCCAACACCCAGGAAAGTGAGGGTTGCCGCCAGCGACCGAGGTGAGAATCGCGCGAGGCCACAGACCCCATGCCCACTCGTACAGCCAGACCCCATACGGGTCCCGAAACCTACCAGCACACCACCAGCGATCATCCACAACCATTGTCCCGACTGAACTTCAACGGCAGGTCTGCCACCTGACGCGAGATAGGCGATCCATCCACCGATACCAAGACCCACCACAAAGAGCAGTGGCCAGATGTGATCGCGACTGCGCATCAATGCATTGGCGGCAATGCCACTGATGCCGGCGATGCGACCAAGGCTCAAGAACAACCATACGGCCGCACCCCCGATCAGGCATCCGCCGATGATCGCTCCAACCACGTCTGCTGTTGTCATAATCCAAGTACCTGTTTGGCAATGATGTTGTGCTGAACCTCGGACGATCCTCCTGCAATGGTGTATCCACGATGGTGGTAGCGACCTGAAGCCACAAACTCCGCCTCCGCCGGACCAACCGCGGGAGATGCTCCGTTTCTGCTGTCCAACGGGTGCGCCAGGTAGTCGATCATCGCAAACAGGAGTTCATCCTGGGCCTGGACCAGTTCGCTGCCTTTGAGTTTGAGCATCGACGGCTCCGCACCAATCTGACCACCCGCATCAGCTTCCGTCAGTATTCTGAGACTCGTCATCTCGAGCGCGAACAGACGGATCTCGAGCGCATCAGCAGACGCCGTCAGTTCTTCCGGTAAATCGACTCCAGCCGCTTCGCGGTGTGCGAACATCTCACGGACCAGGCTTAGTACCCTTTTGTTTTCCGCCACCCTCGAGACCAGCAAACGCTCATCACCGAGAAGGCTCTTCGCGACTGTCCACCCTTTGTCTTCATCCCCGAGACGCTGGGATACAGGTACTCGAACGTCATCGAAGAACACCTGGTTCCAGAGGCGTTTGCCGTTGAACGCGATCAGGGGTTCGACTGTGACACCTGGAGCATTCATGTCCATCAAGAGGAAACTGATGCCCTTCTGCTTCTGGACCTCGTGGTTGGTTCGCACGAGACAGAAAATCCAGTCGGCATCCTCAGCGGCGGACGTCCAGATTTTCTGACCGTTGACCACGTATTCATCGCCATCCTGATCAGCGCGAGTGCGAACACCTGCAAGGTCTGACCCCGCCTGCGGTTCCGAGTATCCCTGGCAGAACCATAAGTCAGCGTTCAGGATTTTTGGGAGAAACTCCGCATGCTGCTCGGCCGTACCGTATTTGATGATGGCCGGACCCACCATGTTGAAGCCAAAGCCGCTCAGTTGGGGTGCATGCGCTGCCCGGCAGGCCACGTCGAAGATATGCCTCTGGACAAGATTCCAACCGGTACCGCCATGTTCAACCGGCCAGTTTGGAGCAGCCCAGCCTTTCGCGTTGAGAATGCGTGTCCAGGTAGCCAGTTCTTCTTTGCTCAAGCCGGCGCCGTACTTGACCTTGTGTGCGATATCCGCAGGCAGGTTGCCTGCGAGAAACGTTTCGATTTCTTCTTTGAAAACACGCTGGGTTTCATTCAGTGAGAACTTCACTTCAATTCCTCGGTTGTGAGAATCGCGGCTGAAGCCGCTCCTACAGGGGTTATTGTTTTACGCTGTTACCACGAGCGCCTGTTTCTCGGTAACGATCAGCGTGTGTTCATACTGCGCCACAAGGTTTCCCGGCGGCACCGACAGGGTCCAGCCGTCTTCTTCCTCGTGTACCCATTCCACACCAGTCGAGAAAAACGGTTCAATCGTCAGCACCATACCCTTTACCAGCTTGCGCCGTTCCCGCGGGTTGTTGTACGGAATATACGAAGGCTCCTCGTGGATCGAGTTTCCCACACCATGGCTGCCGAGGTTTTTGACGATCGAATATCCCTCGCGGTCAGCCACCGCCTGAACGGCTTTGCCGATGACGTTGAGCGAACGTCCCGGCCGGACTTTCTCGATGGCTGAGTAAACCGCCTCCTGAACTGCACTGCATATACGCGATTGATCGCTTGAACCATCACCCACAACAAACGATTCACCCATGTCAGCCACATACCCGTTCAGGTTGGCAGACACATCGATATTCACCATATCCCCATCGTTGATGATGAGCTCCCCCGGGATACCATGCGCTGCGCGGTGGTTAACGGATATACAGGTCGCTCCGGGAAAATCGTAATAGAGCTGGGGTGCAGATTTGGCACCATATTCTGCAAGGATACCCGCGCCGATCCGATCGAGGTCCAGTGTCGAGATGCCGTTGACGGCTGCAGCTTTCATCGCCTCGAATGCTGCCCGGACCGCCTGCCCGGCGGCCTGCATGCCTGCGATCTGTTCGTCACTACGCGCGTTCACGGAACTGAACAGGCCAGGATGCGGGAGATTTCACAGAACGAACGGCCACTCTCCTGGCGCCACGCATTAAACGCTTCCTGTGTTGCCGCCAGGTCTTTTTTGCTGGTGGGCTCCTTGTCGACCACACCAGCGTCGATCAGCGCTTTGACAACATCCCTCGAGAATGAAGGTGTGTCGCGGCCAATGAAACGGAGGAAAAACCGGCCTGTCTGACCGCCGAGGCGATCACCACCTTTCTTCAGATGCGCCCAGAGATCGACAAAGTCGTCATCCGGCCATTGTGCGAGAAACCCGCCATACGAGCCGTGCTCCTCGCGAACATCGAGTATGTATTGGGCGTTGTTTCGCACGCTGGCTATCTTCTTGCCATGTCGGACAATCTCTGTGTTGTTTTGTAATCCTTCGAGTTCCTCATCCGAGAGCATCGCACACCGGGTAACATCAAACGCGTGGAACGCATCTTCGAACCCGGGCCATTTGTTTTCAATGATCTTCCACACGAAACCCGAACGAAAAACGCAGCGCGTCATCTCCGCGAGTACGTCACGGTCAGGAACAGCAGCAAGCGATCTGGCTGACTTGGCTCGCGGCAGCAGCTCTTCAAGTGCCGCAGCCCCGCCTTTCCGGCCAGCTGCCCGATTGAAGATGCTTTCAAACGTTTCCACGGAACCCTATCCTTCTCGTTCTTACAATCGCGCCTGGACCCGATATGAGCGAGGTCAAAGACCCACCCGCATCGACCCTGGATCCGAAACTCTCCTCGATGTTAGACATGACCGAGGAAGATGACAAAAATTTCATTTACTGCGCAACCTGCTCCCATATCATCACCCGGCCGCAACACCGGATCGAGGTCAACGGCAGCCACGACCATACCTTTACGAATCCCCATGGATTCACATTCCATCTTGGCTGTTTCTCCGATGCCCTCGGCTGCGACATTTCAGGCAAACCGGAGGCAGCAGATACCTGGTTTATGGGATTCGTCTGGCGGCTCGCGAGTTGTGCCGAGTGCCACGCCCATCTGGGCTGGTATTTCTCTCGCCCCTCGGGCGATGATTACTTTTACGGGCTCATCCTGGACCGGATTCAGGAAGAATAGGTCCGTCAGCGGACAAGACATTTAAAAGGACATACGCAGTTGGCCGACAGAACAATCAACGCCAGTGAATATAAGACCCTCACATTCGATTGCTACGGAACGCTCATCGACTGGGAGACGGGTATTCTCACCTTCCTGCAGCCTGTCCTGAGAGACTACTACGTCAACGTCATCGACGAGTTTGTACTGCAGCTGTTCAGCGAGCTGGAACCAGTAGCCCAGGCGCCCGGTGTCTCCTACAAGGACGTGCTGAAAAACGTGATGCAGGAATACGCCCGCAGACTCGGCTTCACACCAGGTGACGACCTCCTTCACGGACTTGCCGACAGCGTCGCTTACTGGCCGGCCTTCGAAGACAGCACAGCATCGCTCAGGCAGTTACAGGCGCACTTTGATCTGGCAATCGTTTCTAACGTGGATGCTGACCTCTTTACGTCGAGTGAGGAAACTCTCGGCGTCAAGTTCGACCATGTCATCACCGCAGGTGAGGTGGGTGTTTACAAGCCGGACAAAGCAATGTTCCAGGCTGCACTCGAGAGTGTGAAACCCCCGGTCCTTCATGTTGCGCAGAGCCGATTCCATGACATCCTGCCAGCCACCGAACTGGGACTAGACACCGTCTGGATCAACCGACCGAGTCTGGGTGCCGCCAGACCGGTTGAAGCATCTCCAACCTGGACATTCGCCAGCATGTCTGAATTTGCAGCGGCCATCAGCCCGTGACTTCGACACCGGTGACTTCGACAACAATAGAAATCGGCAAGGAGTATCTTCACTTCGGAGCGGCGCACTTCACAATTTTCAGCGCGACCGAAAGAGAAGATCTGCACGGTCACAACTTCCAGGTGGCCCTCGAAGCGACCGCACCAATTGGTTCCGACGGCCTGACGTTCGACTACAACCTATTGAAAACCGGTTTGAAGGTGCTGTGCGATGAGCTCGACGAGCAGGTCCTGATGCCGAGCGAATCACCGTATCTCGATATCGAAAAAGACGATACGTATGTGACCGTCACCTTCAACGGAGAGCGCATGCCGTTCCTGCATCGCGATATCACTATCCTGCCGGTGCGGAATATCACGGTAGAAGAGCTGGCTCTTTACCTGCTACAACGGCTTACGGAACAGGAGCAGATTGCAGCCCTGGACATCTCGTCCATGGTTCTGCGTTGCGCCTCAGGTGCCGACCAGTGGGCGGCAGTTCGATACCCGCTAACAACACAAGGAGGAGATGAGATATGAAGTGTCTGGTCATCACGGGTGCTAGCGCAGGGATCGGTTTACATACGGCAGGCCTCTTTCTCAAAGAAGGTTACCAGGTCATCAACCTCTCACGCCGGCGCTGCCCTCTCGACGCCGTCACTCACATCAACTGCGATCTCTCCGAACCCGGGTTTATCGAGCAGCTGGCACCGCAGATGTCCAACACACTCAGGGATGCTGACGAAATTGTGCTCATCCACAACGCCGCCCGTTTGACCAATGACAGTGCCGTTGAAACACCCAGCAATGAACTGCGAGCGGTTGTCGAGATCAATCTCATCGCCCCCAATACACTCAACTACTTTGTCATCCCCTTCATGCAATCCGGCTCCAGTATCCTGTACGTGGGATCGACCCTTTCGGAAAAAGCGGTGCCGGGTTCTTTCAGCTACGTCACCACCAAACACGCGATGGTGGGTATGATGCGTTCCACCTGCCAGGATCTCGCCGGTCGGCAGATTCACACCGCATGCATCTGCCCGGGCTTCACCGATACGGAAATGCTGCGCCAGCACGTACCTGAAGACGTCATGCCCCAGATCCAGGCGATGAGCGCCTACGACCGGCTGGTCGACCCCGACGAAATAGCGGACACGCTCTACTGGGCGTCACAGAACCCGGTCATCAACGGCGCGGTGTTACACGCTAATCTGGGGCAGGTGGAAAGATAAAAAAGTGGTGACAGTGGTGCCAGGCTCTCCGTCACCACTTTCCGCCTCGTGCACGGAAGACTAAAAGTGGTGACGGAGAGCCTGGCACC
>JANQFF010000319.1 GCA_028277965.1 Pseudomonadales bacterium | reverse complement strand
GTCACTGCTCATGGACACAACTCTCGTGCGATCGCAGCGCTACGCGGGTCATGCGTTTCCGGCGGTGACCGCCGTACAGGTTGGCGCTCTGGCTTTTCCGGAAGCGATGATCGAAATCCAGGCCACCGCCCAACTCGATGCTGATGAGTGGTCACCCGATCTGGAGCCGCTGGGTTCCCCGGTTTAGGAATTTGTGAGCCGGATACAGTCCGCGGTACACCCGGGTTTGGTGGGTGCTCCCGGTCGGTGCAACACCGACTTGGTGACATCCACCGTACAGATTCCGTCGCTGATCGATGCAATCCCATTCACGATGAGGCTATAGCCGTTGTCTTCGAGTGGTGGCCAGAGAAACGATATGTTTGAGTTGTCGGCGATGTTCTCCATGGCCGATTTCCCTATGGCGCATGCGAGGCTGTTCCCATTGGTCTCGAGTTCAACGATACCGGCGTGTGGTCCTTCCTCGCTGACGGTCAATATGAAAGGGTGAGAGCCGTATTGTTCGATGGCTTCCTGCAGGTTCATGGGTGTTTCTCATCGTTGGTCGATTTCCCCAGTAAACCTGTATGAAACGGCTAGTACCATCAGGGGATTCTCCTAGGAGAGTTTCACAAGCATTTTGCCGATATTTTCACCCTGCATGAGACCAATCAGTGCATTCCCGGCGTTTTCGATCCCTTCAATTATGGTTTCGCGGTACTTCATCCGGCCGTCAGCCAACCATTCACGCATGTCGCGCTCAAAGTCGTCACGGCGGTCCTGAAAGTCGGTGACGACAAAACCACGCATGGTGATGCGGTTGTAGATCATATTCGAGAGTGTGGTCACACCCTCAGAGCGTGCACCCGG
This sequence comes from Pseudomonadales bacterium, assembly GCA_028277965.1. GTDB lineage: Bacteria > Pseudomonadota > Gammaproteobacteria > Pseudomonadales > Azotimanducaceae > UBA4421. The sequence continues at coordinate 10,962 of JANQFF010000319.1, read as the reverse complement.
ATTGTTGTACGAGGAAATCATGCCGCACACAGGGATCCGCCCCAGTGGGTTCATGCGGGGCAGGGCTGCATCGAGGTGTTCACCGCCCACGTTTTCGAAGTAGACATCAATCCCGTTGATAGCAGCCGTTTTCAGATCGCGGCGCAGATTTCCCTCCCGGTAGTTGATGACCGCGTCCACACCCAGCTCGTCTCGCAACCAGGCGCACTTTTCATCTGAACCTGCGCTGCCAATCGTGTAACAGTCGTAGATCTTTGCAATCTGGATGGCGACGCTCCCGACCGCGCCTGCAGCGGCGGAGACGAAGACCTGTTCGCCTTTTTGCAAAGCCCCGGTAACGAGGAGTCCGCCCCACGCTGTAAACCCGGTCCCGCCCAGCGTATGCATGAATACCGTAACCGGCAAATCTCCGGGTTCGATGATGTGCAATCCTTTGCCGTTGCTCAGGTACATCTCCCTGAAGCCGGCCTGATGCTGGACGATGTCACCTTCCTTGAAACCTGCATGACGGGAAGCAATAACCGTTCCGATGGCACCACCCCCCATGGCAACGTTAAGGGGTTGTTGCCCGTTTGACAGGCGTGGGCGCATGGCTGGATCGACCGACATGTAGTTGTTGCGGATCAACAGCTGATCTTCGCCCGGATCGGGAATCTCCGTTTCGATCACTTTGAACTGGTCCGGAGTTGGCATCCCGTCTGGGTGTGCTGTGAGGTGAACTTCACGGCTTTTTGGCAAGGGGTATTCTCCCGATTGGTTTTCGATCCCTGCATTCTGAAAGCAATGACCTCCCATTATCAATGTCAGTTGCGAACACGTTCGGGTTCTCTGCTACATTCATGGAAATAACCGTGGAGGGGACCATGGAAACCACCGTTTCAGAACATGAGCTCGCTGAGATCATGGCGGCACTTGGGATGTCTGCAGAGAACGCGGGGCAATATGTGAATGTTGTAGAGGGCAATCTCGCCGGTGTGACAGCGTGTGATGAATTTGACTGGCCGATAGCCGAAATCGCTGAACGGGACTGGCACACACCTGCCGCGCAAGACAATCCGTATGGAGCCTGGTACGTGCGCACACAGATTGATGGATCACCAGGCGGGCGCCTGGCCGGCATGAAGATCGCGGTCAAGGACAACCTGCTGCTCGCGGGTGTGCCACTGATGAATGGCACCACAATCCTCGAGGGATATGTGCCCGATGTCGACGCGGAGATAGTGACGCGCATGCTCAATGAAGGCGCGTCCGTTGTCGGTAAAACGGTGTGTGAGGCGTATTGTTTTTCGGGAGGTAGTCATACGAGCTCACCGGCCATGGTCAGGAACCCGCATGACCCCAGCCGTTCTGCCGGGGGTAGCTCATCGGGCTCCGGGGTCGTTGTTGCAACAGGTGAGGTTGACGCAGCGATAGGCTGCGACCAGGGCGGGTCGATCCGTATGCCGTCATCATTCTGTGGCGTCGTTGGAATGAAACCCACGTGGGGTCTCGTGCCTTATACAGGCGTTCTGGGTATGAACCCGAACATCGACCACACGGGCCCAATGACAGCCAGTGTAGCGGACAACGCGCGGTTGCTTGAAGTGCTCGCGGGACGTGATGGTGAAGATTCGCGCCAGAGTGACGTGCCCGTTGATCTGCCGGTTTATACCGACGCCCTGAACGCTGATGATCTTGCAGGGCTCAGAGTGGGTGTAGTTGCTGAAGGTTTTGGTCTCCCAACATCGGAGCCCGATGTGGATGCAGCGGTCCGCGCTGCTGCAGCCAGCCTGGGAGATCTGGGAGCGGACGTAACAGAGATATCCATACCCATGCATGCTCAGGCAGGCGCTGTGACCTTCGGTTCAATACAGGCCATCACAACATCCATGTTCAACCTGGATGGCTGTATCCTGGAGCGTCCGGACCTGGTGCCAGCCGGTTTTGTGGAGAAACAGCGAGGCTGGCGGGAACGTGCGGATGAGTTGCCGGCCAATGTGAAGTCTTTCCTCATCACGTCAGAAATACTCCGGCGCCGGGCAGGGTATCGTTATGTAGCCCAGGCTGCGCTTGGCACCCGTCTTCTGCGCGCCGCATACGATCAGGCATTGGCTGATGTTGATGTGCTCGTCATGCCCACCACGCCCATGAAAGCCACCCCACTTCCGGAAGGTGACATATCTCCGGAGGAAGTTGTCGGGCTGGCATTTGGACCATTGGCTAACACGAGTGCGTTCAACCAGACCCACCATCCGGCTCTGAGTCTGCCTTGTGGTCAATCTGACGGGCTGCCGATTGGCATGATGCTGGTGGGCCGGTTCTTTGAAGAGGAACTCCTGTACCGTGTCGCACATGCATATGAACAGGCGTAGTGTGAGGCTGGAGGAAGCTAAATTGCTCTGTAGGAGCGGTTTTAGCCGCGATTTGATACTGTTAGGGAAGCCCTTTCCGAGGAGCTGATCATGATCATTCGATTCTTAACACTTGTGGCCACGGTTTGGATCGGGACTGTTGCTGCGGACATACCCAGAACACCTGATGGCAAACCGGATCTGTCCGGTGTCTGGGACTTCAAGACCCTGACACCTCTCGAGCGTCCCGAGGAACTTGCCGACATTGCCGTCCTGACCGCAGAAAAAGCAGCAGAACTGGAAGCTGAAGCAGTTGCGAGAGCCGCAACTGCGGACGAGCCGAGCGATGTGAATCGCGGCGCCCCACCCAAAGGCGGGAACGTTGGTGGCTATAACAACTTCTGGTTCGATCGGGGGGCGGGGGTGTCGGAGGACCTCCGGACATCACTCATTGTCGATCCGCCGAACGGTCGCCTTCCACCACTCAAAGAAGGTGTCAGTCGTCAGGGCATCAACCAACCCTTGCCGGAGCGTGAGCCTGTCAGGTTCCGGGTTGGTGGTGTTGGATCAGATGGCCCGGAGCAGCGGGGAATTTCCGAGCGGTGCCTGCTGGGGTTCAGCTCGGGGCCACCCATCACACCAGGTGGCTACAACCAGAATATAGGCATCACCCAGACGGGCAGCCACGTCGTGATTCTCAACGAGATGGTTCACGATGCGCGCATCGTATCCCTGGAAGGCCATCCGCGCCTGGGCTTCAAATCGTGGCTCGGCGATTCCCGGGGTTGGTGGGAGGGCGATACGCTCGTGGTCGAGACAATCAATTTCCACGATGGCCTGCCGAGCTATTCCGGAGCCTTTTTCAGCTCAGTCGGCACTGCGGCAGAACTGCGCGTGGTTGAGAAGTTTCAGAGGATCGACGAAGACACGCTCAAATACGAGTTCACGGTGGAAGATCCGGCTACGTATGACAGGCCGATCACGGGGTATCTGCTGATGAAAAAAACGGACCAGCGGATATACGAGTACGCTTGCCATGAGGGTAACTACGCAATGCAGGGGATTCTCGCCGGGGCGCGTGTGCAGGAAGACCTGGCGGCAGCAGAGTCCGGATCTGGTGACTAGACAGGCACGCCGCTAATAGCTGCCCGAATTTCTTTCGCTGCCTGTTTGTTCGCGGCAGCGATGGTCGCCATGCCGCCGCTCACGGTGTTTACGTCGCCAATGAGTTCCCATATAGCGTGGGCGGGTTTGTGAGCCGGTAACGCTTCCATATCCGTCAGCCAACGCGCAATGCCGGTGTAAGAGTCATAACTCGTGCAGTTTGCATACTTCGGCTGGTTCTGTCCGAGCTCTTCATACGCGCAGATGTCAGCAATTGTAGGATGGTCGCCTGCCAGGTATGGACTGCGTGAGAGCATGTCATCGATGATCTGTAGCGCCTGACTGACAACCTGAGCGTTGTTTTCCATCCCGGGAAACGTGTTGCGTTTGATCCACCCTGCATCGGGGTTTTCGACACCAAAAACCGAAGGCCACAGTGTCCGGCTCCATTGGATGACGATTTCCCGGGTATTGCGATGATGAAAGTGCAGGTACTGATTCACGCGGGCACGCGCCTCCAGGTCTCCTGGCCACAAGTCCTCCCAGCCGTGTTTCTCACACAGATAAATCAGAATCGCGTGGCTTTCCCAGAGAACAAATCCATCGTCATCAATAGCAGGAATTGTCCCACGTGGATTAACTTCAGCCAGAAACGCAGGTGTTTTTGCGTCTTTGTTCTGACTCGTCATCACAAACTCAAACGGCAGATCCTTCATCAGGCAGGTCCAGACAACCGCGCGAACGGGCTGGGAGTTGGGCACACCGTATACCCGCAGCATCTCAGATACCGGTCACCGCCGCAGGGAAGTTCATGCGCCTGCTCCTGCGATCTTCTCTGCGCATTTCAGGACTTCTGCCTGATAACGCTTGCCACGCTCATTGAGAAGGTCCAGCACGTGCAGCGATGTAGGTACAAACGCAAAGCCGATCTCCAGCTCGGGATGCCACTGGAAAATCGAGCCGCCAAACCCCATCCAGCCGACAAATCCTTCCCTTCCCTGATTGAAGTCTCGCTCGAGGCGAGTAGCGTCGGCGTTACACGGGGTGTAGCGATCCACGCCGCCCTGGGTAAAGCGTGTGATTAACAGCCCACCCATCGTGGCATGTACGGGGTTTGCGTGCATCGTGTTCCAGGCTTCCTCGCTCAGGTACTTTTTGCCTTCGAAAGAACCCCCGGCTGCCATCATGGCAGCGATTTTCGCAAGGCCGCGGGCGGAGCAGTTGGCATTAGCGGAAGGGGTTTCCCCTTTGGCAAAGTCGGGATTGTTGAAATAGTCGAACGGGGTTGACCCTGCAGTGAATGGGGGCGGCGGACCGTCTTTGCGGTTGAACATCAGAGGCAACACTCGCAACAGACGGCCAGCAATCTGCATCGCGTTGTGTACAACACGCCGGCCCATCGACCGGGGCAGGAGGCTTTGCAGCAACTGGTAACCAAACCCCAGAGGCTGAACGGGGAATATGCGTGAGCGTTCCGCTTCACTTACGCCGATCACGACATCCGCGTCTAACGGGCCGCTCACTTCATCTCGTAAGAACTCTCCGATCGTACGCCGGCTGGGATCAACCCTGCGATACAGCTCGTTGACGATCCAACCGCGAGTCAGTGCGTGATACTCGCGTCTGTTGCCGTTTTCCGCTGGATAGCTTGGCGTCTGCTCTTCGATGATGCGGCCGATGGCATTCTGTTTGATGTTTTCGCGAAAGAGATCCTGCATATCGATCGACGTGTCAAAGTTGGCAAGACCTGCCTCGTGCCGCATGAGGTCTGCAACGGTCAGACCTTCTTTGCCGTTGACGCCAAACTCTGGCCAGTATTGTGTGATTTGATCGTCGTATTGCAGAAGTCCCTGCCCGACGAGTGAAGCGATAGCGATCGCCTCAAGGCTCTTGCCGCTGCTGAAGACGTTGGCGATGGAATCAGCAGAATATCCTGCACCTCCGGTCATGTCCGCCCACAGATCAACGACGCGTTCACCTCTGAAATAGACACAGAGCTGAGCCTGCTGTTCAGCCATTGTCTGCATCTGTTGTTCGAACAGGTGTTTTACCGGCTCGAACGATTCGGTCACGGTGCCATGGATATGGGGATGTTCAGTAGAGTCTTGCTTCATTCTTCTAAGTTGTTCGTGCATTTACTCGCCAGCGTCTAAGTATACGCAGACTGTTTTTTTCTTCAGGTGTGCAAAATTGCACGCGTCCTTTTGCGTCCAAAGAGCGATAAAGTACACTCTTAGAGGTATTGTTAGACAATGCATTGGTGGTCCGGTATTCCCGCGAATAGGGGCCTAAACTAAGGCTGATTGTTGGAGCAACAGCGCACCTTGCCCACGGGGCGCTGCAAGGAAGCATAGACTTGGAAAATTTTGAACTGGTCAAAATACGATGGCCTTCACCTGAGGGTTCACCGCGGCTTGAACTGGAGTATCGACTGGACGATCCGGCGTCGGGACGTCAGATTGCCAGAGTTCGTGTCCCGGTAGATTACTCCGCGGATATGACGATTGACGAACTCGAGAATTCAGGTCAGCGGGAGCTTCGCTTCAGGCTGGCTCTCATGGCCGACATCGCATAGCGGGACCGTTTAGAACCCCTGATCGAAGTCCCTGATGTCCTCGGGATCAGGTAGCTTGATCTCGAGCGGTCCACAATGTTCCGGCTGGGGCTCTGCGGGACGGGGCGCGATGGCGCCAACCAGCTCCACAAAGATCCCGTCAGGGTCGATTGCGTGCACAATCGCCATTTCGTCTGCACCGGTTCCGGAGCAGCATGGTGCGATCTCAGATAAAAATTCGACACCCTGGCTTTTCAGAATTGTGACCGCGCGGTCCATGTCGGCGACGGCGACAGCGATCCGATGGATGCCGATGTGATTGATCGGTGCAGGGTAGGGCGGTTCGGAGTTGAAAGGTGTCGTCCACTGCAACAGTCGCAAGGTGTGCTGATCTCCGCGGGTGATGGCAATGTCAGCACCCTTGTACTCAAACGGGGAGTCCAGACCCCAGGCCTGTGCTTCTTCGAGCGTGCTTTGACGCTGCGGTATCGGGGTGACGCTGGTGTAGCCAAAACGCCGATAGAAATCCAGGGAGGTTTCGAGATTGCTCACGTTGATGCCAATGTAGGGCATGGCAATGATGTGAGCGGTAGTCGCATCCGCTGAAGCGGGACGCTGGTGTGCCGCGTCCTCCATCAGTTTGTAGAGCACACCGTCGACGTCGCGGAAGAAGGCAAACCGCTCACCCGGAACTCCGTATGGTGCGGAAAGGAAATCCACTCCCTTACTTGTGAGGAACGCGTAGTCTGCATCGAGATCAGTGCTCAACATTCCGGCGTAGGCCATACCCAGATGATTGGGTAGCTCGTAAGGAGGGTCATCGTTGAATGGGGTCTTGAACTGCAGCAGATCGATATTGACTGTGTTAAGGCTCCCCGGGATGTCGATGACTGCTCCTTTGACCATTTCGTACTGGCAGAGATCGAACATACCCAGAGCGCGAGCCATCGCGTGGGTGTTGGTCAGGGGAAAGCCACTACGGCCAGTTGAGTATCCGAGCATCTGGTAGAAAGCCCATGCTCGATCGAAGTCGGGAGTTTGAGTGGCAAAATGGATCCGTGCCACAAGGCCGATGTCTTCGTCCGACTCGTATTCGATCTGGGATCCCAGACCAAGCTGTGGCGGTGGCTCGTAGTTTGCCGGTTTTTCGGTCGTTGCAGCCTCAGTTGAGGCGCTCTCGTCTGCCGGTTTGCCCGGTGAACAGCCGAGAGTGATGCAAATCAGCGATAGCCAGGCCAGTGTGCGCATAACTCTCCTTACAAACTGCGTTGAGAGCCAATAAACAGGGTGTTATCGGCTCAGTCTGTACCGCGCCAGCTCCCGGTAAATGTCCTCAGCCTCGGACAGAAGCGTCTGGTCATATTGATCGACGGGGCTCCGATCTGCTTCGGAACGGAAGTATCCGTCAAAATCGATGGGGGGTGGGTCGAGCCGAAGGGTATCACACAGAGTCATCATCGTGGCGTGAGGGGAATCGCGGAGATCGTCCTGCAGAACGAAAATGCATCGGTCTGCGTGTGCAAGAATTGTCTCGTAGGTCCGAACCCAGTAATTCAGCCAGTAGTTCCCGGCTGATGGGTCGAACCGGCCGGGATCGAAATTCGTGAACCCGAATGGTTTGTGAATCAGCCCAAATTCGAAGTGTCCGATATCCCGCATGTAACGCCGTACGAACTCATCGTCTGTCTGACGTTTCGTGAAATTAGCGTGCTGGCGCAATAACGAGGCTGCATGGCACTCCGGTCGCCGGAGCGGGACCACAATCCGGCATTCCGGAAAGACATCGAGCAGGTAAGGAATCCTGGCGATGTTGGCATTGTTCTTCGAACAATACGTCAGTTCCTGTCGTTCTCCAGTTTGTCGAGCGTGAACGACTTTAGCCATGTGGTGCGATATGAAATGCTCAGCGGCCGGTTTGTGATCACCGGGATTCCACAGATCAATGACGCTTTCCCCGTACTTTTCCGGCCAGAACATTTTCCACAGAACTTCTTCAAACGCTTCCGGGCTGTCGAGATCGATTTCCAGCCCATCCCCGTGTGCCCGTTCGCGCCGTTCAACTCCTCGGCTGTGACCTCCGGCAATCCTGTTCCAGAGAACTGGCGCGGTTACAAATGGCATGTCGCGGTAGGTGTGTGTAGCGATGCGTCCGGTTCCAAAAAGGGCGTTGAGAACGGCTGTTGTGCCTGCCCGCGCAAGGGACGTTATGAATACCGGCCGGTAGGCAGTATGGGGGACTGAACGCGTGAGCGTCCTGTCTTCACACCACGAGGCAGCCTTTAACACCGATGGGCCGGAGAATGCGATGATGTGGAAAAAGCGGTCCGGTGCGGAATAGAGACTGTTGTCAGTTGAAGCCTGATCTACATACCGGCGGCGGATCATTTCCGTCACCACGATGGCGAGCAACGAAACAACCAGAATGTACTCCCACCGGAGCATCAGCTCAAAAACAGAAATGCGGCTGGCAATCGAAATTGCATCGGCCAGGTATATCGGCGCAGCAGCTGCCAACAGGGCAATCGCAAAACGCCAGAAAATCCCAAACCCCGAACCGATGAGCCTCAAACCGGCACGCCGGACCGCAACTTCCTTGGTGTCGTCATCCAACTCGCGATCCATCATCGTGGACACAGCGTCCATGGTGGATGACATGGCGTGATTGGCTACCGAGACGATCCGGGTCCACCATAGCGCCAGGCCGAATCCGGTGACCGCGACCAGGGAAATGGTGATATCGACCAGCACTTTCAGGTGCTCAAGCGCTGGGGTCGTTACCCCGGACTTTTCTGAGGTAGCGCTTCAATGGGTACCATACCAGCCCAAAGAAGAGGAAGAGCAGACCCAGAACGACAGCGACAGTCAGGGCAATCGCGCCAAGGCCAGCCCCTGGTCCTATGTAAGCGAGCGCCGGTTGGGTGAGCAGCAATCCGGTGCAGATCGCTATCCATTGTCTTTTTGATAGTGTGGTTTTCAGCATTTCAAGTTCCCCCATAGAACTGTTCTTGTATCCCACTCAGGGACTACAAGTTTTCCATTCCTCCTGAAAGTAGTCGGCCGGGTATACAGCCGAATTGGTCAGCTCGCCGACGTGGTCGTCATCGTACCGATTGATGTATTCCCAGACAGTCTGTTTGTTGTGATCGATCTGCAGAACACGGCCTGCATCGAATTCGGTAATCAGCATCCCACCGGTATCAAGGAGTTCATGTTGTCCGCGAACGATTGAGAGCATTTCCTGACCGGTTTGTTCCCCGTACACGACTTCGGTTGCACGCGTGACGGGATCCACGACCAGGATATTTGTCTTGTGCGGACGCGTCAGGATTGTCTGGTTATTCCTGTAGGACGTTCGATAGACATTGTTGTTGAATATGGAGATACGTCCGTCTGTCCGGAATTCCGGATCGTGTTGACGTATCCATGGTCCTGTCTGGTGCCACTTCACCTTTCTTGTTTGCGAGTCCAGGACAACAATGAGATTGAGTTCCCGCATGGAAATCAAAAGGTCCCCCGCGCTGAACAGCGGGTAACGGTCGGCAATGCCTGATGGCAACTCTGCAATCTTGTTGGCGTGAATCAGCTCCATCGTGGTCACGGTTCTCAGATTGAAGTGTTTGCCGTTAGCAGTCAGAAGCGGTTCCAGGCCACTTTCCTGGAGCAGTACCGGGATGGAAACTTCCTCCAGGATATTGCCGTCTGCGCTCACCCTCATGAGTGTGTCTTCGCTCATCATCTGATCTGTGCCTGGGGAGGAAAACGGCGGAAACCTGTCGGGCGACTCGCTGGCTTTCCAGACATACCTCCCAAGGATCCAGTAGTCTCCGCTTTCTGCGTAGGTGAGGGAGTGATGTGTCGGTTGGTTTATCGTCCAGAGGACCTCACCGCATTGATCGAGTTTTACCGTTCCACAGTATTCATAGTTGAAGACCACCTCACCTGACGGCGTTGCGAGAGCGCCATGGATATCCACGTCGAGAGGGTCTGTGACGTCACAGACAGGGTCCTGAGTGCCGGCAAAGTGTTCGAGGTAGTTCAGTGACCATCTTTTCACAACGTCCCCGTTCCGGTTCACGAGGCGTATCTGGTTCTCGTCATCGAAAAAACCCGCCATGAAAACGAGCGAATCGTCATCGGGTAGCTCGTTGACAGTGACACCCTCGCCTTGACCGCGTGACGGCTGCATGTGCTTGAACTTTGGGGCCAGTGTCAGTTCCTGATCCGTAAATATGGATCTCACGGTTTTCAGCTGGGGGATGGGTGGTAAGTCATATCGGGATGCCAGCGCCCCGTATGCGAACGCACCGCCGAGCAATGCCAGTGACAAAGACGCCACAAACAGTCTTCTGGGTAAATCTTCAGTTAATCCTGACATGTACTTTGCCTCGAAAAAGAGGTGTTACACGCCGATGTCCTACGGCCGTACTACACGCTGTTAACGAACGGCTTCCCCGCATATAAGGCAAATTACCTTACATTAAGGAAGGGAATGCTTCAAGCAGACAATCAGCCTGCCACGTTGTGATTGTTATTGTTTACCAGTTGTCCGGCGACCGCACCCGTGGGATACACTGAATAGCACACGGGAAGTTGGAAGTGCACGTGACAACCGCGGAAGAACGCCGTTGGCCTTCGGAAGGCCGAGGCTGGCTGGTGACGATTACGCTGCTTGTTGGGTATACGTTCTCGTTTATCGACCGTCAGGTATTGAATCTGCTTGTCGAGCCGATACAGGCTGATCTAAGCATCAGTGATACAGAAATCAGTTTCCTGCAGGGTTTTGCATTTGTAATTACCTACGTGGCGATGAGTGTCCCGCTCGGTCGCCTGGTCGACCGGTACAATCGCATTCACATCATGGTTGGTGGTGTCTTGTTCTGGTCGGCGACAACTGTGGCCTGTGGGTTGTCGCGAAGCTACGGACAGTTGTTGATGGCGCGCATGGGTGTGGGGGCGGGAGAAGCGACGCTCGCA
>JANQFF010000315.1 GCA_028277965.1 Pseudomonadales bacterium | reverse complement strand
CAACATCGGTATACGGATCGAAGACGATGTCCTCATCACCGCACAAGGGTGCGAAGTGTTGACTGCGGCGACACCCAAGATGGTTGAAGACATCGAAGCGCTCATGGCGGCTTCCTGACACGAATGGCTGACAAATCCCGGGTTGCAGTGGTGGGCGGCGGGCTGGTCGGCGCGACCGCGGCTCTGGGACTTTCGCAGCAGGGCTTTCCGGTCACGCTGATCGAACCAAACGAGCCTCGGCTTACAACAGGCAAGCTCGGCATAGATATACGCAATGTCGCAATCTCTCCCGCCAGCGCAAGTCTCTGGACAGATGTGGGTATCTGGGAGGGCTTGCCAAAAGCGGCTTATCGAAGCATGAAGGTCTGGGAAGAGTGGGGCACAGCCGAAGTCGTCTTCGACGCGGAAGATCTCGGCAGGCTCGAGCTCGGCTGGATTGTGGAGAACAGCCGCGCGGTGATTGCCTTGCGGGAGGCGGTGGCCCGCAGTGACATCGAGGTTTGTTCACAAGCGCTCGACGAGGTTGCCCTGGATGAGACCGGTGTACGCCTCCACGTGGATGATGGAGAACAATTGAGGTTCGACTTTGTGGTCGCTGCAGATGGTGCCAGGTCCGTGGTTCGCAATAGCCTGGGTGTCGCGATGGTTGAGCATCCACTGGACCAGGTTGCAATCGCCACAGTGGTGCGAACCTCTCAAAGTCACGAGGCAACGGCCTGGCAGCGGTTCCTCGAAGATGGCCCCCTGGCGCTCCTGCCGTCAGAGAAAGACGATGTCTGTTCGGTGGTCTGGTCGCAGTCGGCTGATAGCGCTGCGCGTCGAATGTCGCTTTCAGACGAAGAATTCTGCAGTGAGCTGACACGAGCTTTTGAGCAACGGCTCGGCCCGGTCATCGAGGTTGATGACCGTTTCTCGTTCCCGCTCGGCCAACAACATGTCAAACACTCCATTGTGGGTAATCGGGTCGCTCTCCTGGGCGATGCGATGCGGGTTGTCCACCCACTGGCGGGGCTGGGTGTGAATCTGGGTCTGGAAGACACCCGGGATTTCCTGAATGTCGCCAATGGCACTGTGTCGCTCGACAGGCAGGGTCTGTGGCAGGGGTACGTTCGCAGGAGAAGAACCCGCTCGGCTTTCATGATCCGGCTCCTGGAAACTCTGTTCCGGACCTATAGTCATGCCGGGCCGGGTATGAGTCTCTTGCGCAACACCGGGGTGCAGGTGTTCAATGCGCTGCCCGCGCTGAAGCACCAGGTCATGCGAGAGGCCATGGGGCTGGGGCCACTGGCAACCTGAATCCTCTTTTCAAAGAAGAGTTTTGATACAAGAGTATCGACGCAAGAGCGCAAGAGCGAACGGACATTCGAATGACAAAGAAGACACCGCTTTACGAGGATCATATCTCCGTGGGAGGGAAGATGGTGGATTTTGCCGGCTGGTCAATGCCGGTGAACTATGGATCGCAGATAGCGGAACATGAGGCGGTACGTTCTACGGCAGGGATGTTCGATGTCTCCCACATGACCGTGATCGACGTGACGGGCCATGGGGCTCTCGATTTCCTGCGGCACATCATTGCGAATGATTGCGGCCGGTTGGACGAGTACGGTGCGTTGTATGGCGCGATCCTCAATGAACGCGGTGGTGTTATCGACGACCTGATTGTGTACCGCCAGACTGACGGCTACCGCTGTGTAGTCAACGCATCAACACGGGATAAGGTACTCGACTGGTTTTCCCGGCATTGTCCGGAGAATGCCGAATTTGAAGAACGGGAACTCGCCATGATTGCAGTCCAGGGACCTCGAGCCCTGACGCTGCTGGCTGAGGCTTTGGATGTCGACGCGAGTGAAGTGAAACCGTTCAGCGCTTCGGTGCCACAGGCTCATCCGGGGTGGCTTGTCGGGCGAACCGGGTATACAGGCGAAGACGGAGTCGAAATCATACTGCCCGGCGAAGACTCGTCAGCTGCCTGGCAGAAACTGGCAGCAGCGGGCGTGGTACCGGCGGGTCTCGGTGCCAGGGATACACTCCGGCTCGAGGCGGGTCTCAACCTCTACGGCCAGGATCTCGACGAAGACACGTCACCGCTCGCGTCGAATATTGGTTGGACCGTTGCCTGGGAACCTGAAGACCGCGCGTTCATAGGACGGGACGCGATCGAAGCTGAACGCGGCGCGTGTCCACAAAAACTGACGGGGCTGATCCTGCGTGACAAAGGTGTATTGCGACACGGTCAGGAGATAGCGACACCTGCCGGTGACGGCGTTGTCACGAGTGGCAGTTTCGCACCAACGATGAAATGCAGTGTCGGCCTGGCGCGAGTGCCGGCGGAAGCCCGCGGTGAAGTGGACGTTTTGATCCGTGGGAATGGGTTGCTCGAGTTGGACACCTTGCAAATGCGTTTCGGCGGCTTTTATGCCGTCGACAATTGTTCGTTCCGCGTCGAAACCGGCTCGATCA
>JANQFF010000306.1 GCA_028277965.1 Pseudomonadales bacterium | reverse complement strand
AAACTGACGCTGTGAGTTATCCGCAATGGACAGAATCCCCGAAACCGGGCTACTATCTATTCATTGCTTCTGCTGAGGAACTAGACGGTCCACCCACATCGGATCTCATGCCCATAACTTCCATCCACCGCATACGTTTCCATAATAACAAGCACCGGAGTGTTCCGATCTCTTGAAAGCATGAACAGATGAACGCCGATCCATTAGTCGTGATTCAGGAAGATATCTTCTCAGAAGCAGCCAGCCGGTTTGTGCGCGCCTGTAGTGACAGCGTGCTGGATCGGGAGATCTTCCAGATCGCCCTTTCAGGCGGCCTGACACCCAAAGCGCTCTACAAGGCGCTGGCCAAACCGCCCTACATCGATGCGGTGGACTGGGAGAGCGTCGAAGTCTTCTTCGGGGACGAGCGCAACGTTGCGCCCGATCACAATGATTCGAACTATCTCATGGCCCGCCGCACGATTCTCGATCACGTGCCCCTGGTCGCCAGTCAGATCCACCGTATGCCCTGCGAAGGGCACGATCTGCCACATGCCGCCGTCGCATACGAGAGCCTGCTGCGCAAACGGTTGATACCGGATGAATCAAACGTCAAAGCGCTGGACCTGGTGCTGCTGGGCTTGGGTGAGGACGGCCACACCGCATCGCTGTTTCCCGATAGCCCGGCCCTCGACGAAACAGAAAAATGGGTTGCCCCCAACCTGAACGCCGCAACCGGCGAAGAGCGTCTGACTTTGACCTATCCAGCGATCAATACCGCACGCAACGTCTGGTTTCTGGTGACCGGAAAAGATAAAGCCGGGATCGTCGCCGCCGTCCTCAGTGGAAAAGGGGACGCCTACCCCGCGAGCCGTGTCGATCCAGAGTCCGGCGAGTTGGTCTGGCTGCTGGATGGGGAAGCCGCATCCGAGATCCCCCCCGGCCTGTTGGAAAAGCTGACGTGAATGAGATACGACCGGAAACCGGTAATCGAATACATCGCATCGCTCGTTCAATATTCTCAGTGCACTAATCTTACTGGATTTTCAGGGTGGATCGGGGTGAACCAAATTCATCGATGGCCGACGTTTTTCGCGG
>JANQFF010000246.1 GCA_028277965.1 Pseudomonadales bacterium | reverse complement strand
TGTTCAGATAAAGGCAGACCTCGTCACCCGCTACCGTCCCTGGTTCCGGATTCTGACCCGCGCCGCTCAGAAGGGAAGCAAACTGCGGGCAGAGGTTTCCGGGTGCCATGGCTTCGAGCAATCCCTCGTGTGGACTTGGTTCCGAGGGCGCCCGCCAGCGCTGGGTGCCGTTTGGAGCAGAGGCAAACGGTATCCCCAGCCACGCACGTGCCCCTTCCTTGTCGCGAAAACCGACAACATCCCCGTTGGTTGTGTTGCGAATTGTCGTCTTGTCGGCTACTGGCGGGGGCTCGGGTTCCGGTTGGCTGCTGACGAACAGATTGGCTCCGATGACCACCAGTATCCCAATGACGATGAGGGTGATAGCCGCTTTGCGCATGATGGTTGCCCGGTACAGAAGTAGCGCGAGCCTAACATTTTTACTTTCGGGAGATTAGTGGTAGAAAGAACGGTTAAGAGGAAGACCGGTTAAAAGAGACCGGCTAAAAGCAAGGCTGGTTAACCCCGAAGGTGGAGAGATTGATGAGTGATTTCGACCTGGTGATTCGCGGCGGCACTGTTCACGACGGGACGGGCGCAGAAGGACGTCTCGCAGACGTAGCTGTAGCTGGTGGCGCAGTTGCCGAAGTAGGGCAGGTAGATGGCCGGGGCCTGCGGGAAATAGATGCCAGCGGCGCTTTGGTTACACCTGGATTTGTTGACATCCATACGCACTATGACGGCCAGGCGACCTGGGCGAACCGCATGTCCCCCTCCAGCCACCATGGTGTGACGACTGTCGTCATGGGCAACTGCGGGGTTGGCTTTGCCCCCGTCCGACCGGCTGATCACGATCGACTGATTGAACTCATGGAAGGTGTTGAGGATATACCTGGTGTGGCTCTCCATGAGGGGCTGCCGTGGTCCTGGGAGTCGTTTCCCGAGTACATGGACTATCTCAGTCAGCGTCAGTTCGACATGGACATCGGCGCGCAGATTCCACACGCGGCTTTGCGGGTATATGTGATGGGCGAGCGGGGTGCCAATCGCGAACCAGCCACTGCTGAAGACATTGCAGAAATGCGAAAGCTCACCGGGGAGGCGATCAAAGCAGGTGCGCTTGGTTTTACGAGTTCGCGCACGCTCAATCACCGAAGCGTCCACGGCGAGCCGACACCCTCGTTGCAGGCAGAGGTGGATGAGTTAATGGGTGTCGCCTCGGCGTTGAAAGACGCAGGGAAGGGCGTCTTCGAAATGATCTCGGACTTTAACGATCTCGACGATGAATTTACTCTGCTCAGAGGCATGGTCGAGCATTCCAATCGCCCCATGTCGATCTCACTGGCCCAGGGATTGAGCCCCAACGGTTGGAAGAAGATCCTGCAGCGTATTGAGCAAGCCAATGCTTCCGGATTCGTCATGCGAGGCCAGGTAGCGCCGCGCCCGATTGGGATACTGCTGGGGTTGACGACAACGCTTTCCCCGTTCACCACGCGACCCTCGTTCATGGAGGTCGCGAAGCTACCGCTTGCCGAGCGCGTTGAAGCTCTGAAAGACCCGGCCAGGAAGGCACGTATCCTGTCTGAAGAAGTTGGCGGCGGGTTCCAGAGGCTCTTTAAAATGATGGCGGAAGGCAACAAGCTCTGGATGTTGACTGATCCGCCCAACTACGAGCCTGACCCTGCTGACAGCCTGGGTGCGCAGGCTGCAGCCAGAGGTGTTTCGGTTTGGGAGTATGTCTACGATCAGCTGATCGCCAACGACGGCAAGAACATCATGTACACGCCGTTTGCAAACTATGCGGATAACAACCTCGAATGCTGTCGCGAGATGATCCTGCATTCAAATACTGTGATGGGTCTTGGCGATGGTGGTGCCCATGTGGGGACCATTTGTGATGCCAGTTTCATAACAACGCTGCTCACTCACTGGGGTCGTGATCGTACGCGGGGTGAACGTATCGACCTGCCGACGCTGATCAGAAGCCAGACGCACGATACTGCTAGAGCGGTGGAACTCACTGACCGGGGTACCCTGGAACCCGGGATGCGCGCTGACATCAATGTGATTGACTTCGATAAGCTCAAAGTTCGGGTCCCGGAAATTGTGCATGACTTGCCTACCGGCGGTGCGCGCCTGCAGCAGAAGGCTGACGGATACCTTGCGACGATCGTTGCGGGTGAGGTCACTTACGAAAACGGCGAGGCGACAGACGCGTTACCCGGTCGTCTGATCCGTTAGGTCTCCTGCGCTGGGTCTTATGCAATGATGGGTCCGCTCGAGGGATTGACGGTTCTTGACCTCACGATCGCGCGTGCGGGACCTACCGCCGTGCGTCTGCTTGCTGATTGGGGTGCGGACGTCATAAAGGTTGAACCACCAAAAGAAGGTGGACGGTCTGTCACAGGGGCGCGCCGTGGACCTGATGAGCAGAACCTGCATCGCAACAAGAAATCCCTGGCGCTCAACCTCAAGTCCGAAGAAGGGCGTGAAGTCTTTTACGAGCTGACTGCTCAGGCCGACATTGTTGTTGAGAATTTCCGCAGCGACGTGAAATACCGTTTGGGTGTTGACTATGAGACGCTGAAGGAAATCAATCCACGGCTCATCTACGCCAGCATTTCAGGCTTTGGCCAGGAAGGTCCCTATGCAACGCGTCCGGGTGTCGACCAGATCATCCAGGGGATGAGCGGGCTGATGTCGGTGACCGGAGAGCCAGGCGGCGGTCCCATGCGTGTCGGGGTTGCTATCAGCGATACATCGGCCGGTATGTTTCTGGGGCAGGGCATTCTGCTGGCGCTACTGCACCGCGAAAAAACCGGTGAAGGCCAATGGGTACACACGTCGCTGCTGGAAGCCATGATGTGCAAGCTCGACTTCCAGGGCGCGCGTTACACCATGAATCATGAGGTTGCAGAGCAGCAGGGGAACGATCACCCCACCCAGGTACCGATGGGGACATTTGAAGCGGCAGACGGTTTCGTCAACATTGCAGCTCCGGGGCACATCATGTGGGAACGGTTCTGCGAAGCCCTGAGTGCGGATGAGCTGTTCAACCATCCAGACTATGCGAGCGTGAAAGAACGAACCGAGAAGCGCGAACAGATCAAACAGGACATGAACAACGTGACACGCCAGTTTACGGTTGCTGAGCTCGTAGAGCGGTTGAATACGGCGGGCGTGCCATGTGGACCTATCAATACGATCGGTGAGGGTTTTGAGGACGATCAGGTGAGGTACCTCAGGATGGCCAAATCCGCACCTCATCCCGAGTTGGGGGACCTCGACCTGGTTCGCTCTCCAATTAATCTGGAGAAGTTCCCCCATCCTGAACGTTTTGACAATGCCGCGCCGGATACAGGTCTTGATTCTGTCGATGTATTGAAATCCCGCGGTTTCGAAACCGAACGCATTAGTGCACTGATCTCTGCTGGTGTCGTAGGCACTTGATCTTCCCTCGATGAATCAGCGCGCAGCGATGGGCTACGCCGTGGGTGACTACGGCATCAATCTCTACTTCATCTCGGTGATGACCTACCTCCTGTATTTCTACACAGACGTCATGGGGTTAAGTGCCGTCACGGCAGGTGCGGTTTTTGCTGTTGCGCGGTTCATTGACGCGGTGACAGATCCGTTGATGGGGATGATTGCCGAGAGGACCCGCAGCCGCTGGGGGCGTATGCGGCCGTATCTGGTGTTTGGGGCGGTACCATTGGCACTGGTGAGTGTTGCCACCTTTACGGTCCCTGATCTCGATGCAGGGGGCAAGGTGATCTGGGCTTACACAACCTACATTCTCTTCGGATTGATCTACACGCTCGTCACCATTCCTTACGCCACGCTCACCGCATCCATCACGCAGGACTACGAGGTCAGGACAAAACTCTCCACGTACCGAATTGCCTGTGCCTTTGCTGGAGGGTTCACGGTTTCCGTCGGCACGATGCCGTTTGTCGGCATGTTTGAAAGTGAGGAAACCGGTTTTCAGGTTCTGATGCTGATTTTTTCGCTGATAGCCACGCTGCTGCTCTATGTGACTTACCGCTCGACCGAGGAGATTGTGCAGCCCACCACGGGGAGGCTGAGCCTCCGTGACAGCCTGGTCGCCATCACACGCAATCCTCCCCTGGTCGTTGTGATTGGCATATTCTGTTGCGGCATGCTGAGCTTCACCGTGCGCCAGAGTGTTACGGCGTACTACTTCATCTACAACGTTGGGGACCCCTCACTCATAGCGTGGTTTTTCAGCGTGACGCTGGGAGCGATGCTGATTGGTATCTGGAGTGTCCCAAAGCTGTCGGAACGGCTCGGCAAGGCGGGCGCCACAAGAGCGGGTGCGTATCTGGGAATCGTTGCGTGTGCGGGTCTGTATTTCACACCGTATGACCAGGTGTACCTGATTTTCTTCTGGGGTTGTCTTGTGGCCCTGGGCGGTACGCCGGTCGCTGTTCTCGGCTGGGCCATGATTCCTGACACTGTCGAATATGCCCAGTTGCGTCACGGTGTGCGGGCAGACGGCGCTATCTTCTCGACAGCAAGCTTCTTTCAGAAACTGGCCAAAACCGTTGGTGGGGCCGGGGTCGCGTTCATTCTGGGATTGGCCGGGTACATCGCCAACCAGCCACAAACGGACTCAGCGATAGAAGCCATCCACAGTGTGTTTACGCTTATCCCGATGGCGATCATGCTTGCGCTGGTGGTGCTTACACACCTCTACACACTGGACAGTGACGAACACCAATCCATTCTGGAGCGAATCGCGGCTAAAGCCGCTCCTACAGAGTGATCTGGCGACCGTTTCTCAATGTTGGAGTTCCGCCGCCTCTCCCCACGCAGCCCGCAGCTTATCGATGTTGAATCCATCCTGCTGGGCGGCTTTGATGATGACTGCTTCGCGGGCGGCAATCTCGGTGGCCGCCTCTTTGACACCTTCCGCGACATCCCACGGGATGACCACGGCGCCGTGCTGATCCGCGTGAATGAGATCCCCGCTCGAAACACGCATACCGGAAACGGTCACTGTTTGGGCGTACCCAACCACGTGCACGAACGCATGTGACGGACCGATCCGGTCGGCCATCATCTGAAAGCCGTCAGCAATGTCCGGGATGTCGCGGACACTCCCGTCGGTGATGACACCCAGGCAGCCGAGGCCCATATGGACGTTGGAGTTGACCTCACCCCAGTAAGATCCGTAACCGCGCTGTGGACCGTCGATATCCTGAATGACGACGACGCTGGGTTTGGGGCCTTCGTCAATATAAGCGTAGTAGCCGTCGTTCATCTCCCTGGCTTCTTTGCCGCGAAGGTGAGTCGGATGTGTCGCGCGAATTGCCGCGGTACGTGCCACGGCGACAACCGGGGGTAGCTCGGGGCGCGTGCAGATCAATGGTTGTGTCGTGTAGCCATAGCCACGTCGCTCCGGGACGAGAATTTCCAGCGCGTTGCACACCGTGGGTGTATCAAACGCCTGCAGATCTTCTATCAGTGATTGGGTCAGCTCAGCCATTGTTCTCCCCTAACGTTGATTGCATTTGAGCAGCCATCTCCGCTTCGTGATCCTGCCGGATCCACTCCAACAGTAACATCTTCATGGTCATGCTCACGGCCATTGGATCATCGAACATCAGATGATGATAGGTTCCGGGAATGGTGACCGTTGGCAGGTAGCCGCCGGTGATCTCCGCCATGTGATCGGCAAAGTAGGCACCCTCGTCTTCACTGTATTCACCCAGCATCAAGGCGCTGCGACATTTGAACGCGGCGAATTTGTCCCGTTGGTCGACACCCATTTCCAGGTGGTCGTAGACCGCTGGATCGAATTTCCAGGTCCAGCCGTCTTCAACTTCCTTCAAACCATATTCCGCCATATGCCGTATCACTGCCGGATGAACCCCGGGCTGCTCAGGGATCAGACGGAAACGCCCCAGCGCGGTTTGTTTGTCTTCGTAGACCCTCAGCTTTCGACCGGTCTGAACGCCTTCGCGCTCGGCCCGTAGTCCCCACTCGACATATTGTTCAGGTGGAGCCGTTGTGAAGTCCATGAACAGCACGCCACCCAGTTCATCACCGTAGTGATGACCGGTTTCCAGAGCCACAAAGCCACCAAAGCTGTGCCCAACCACAAACGGCCGCTCACCGAGGTTGGCTTCTTCACACACGGTTTTGACTTCTTTCGCGAGTACTGCACCGGTGTACCGGTCACGCCAGTCGCTGTCGCCGTTCCCGGAGAGATCCAGCGCTGCAACATGGAATTTGTCAGCCAAAAAAGGTGCGGTGAAGCGCCACCATTCGAGATGCGCGTTGCTGCCATGGATGAGGATCACCCCGGGAGACCCGGGCTCGCCCCATGTTTCGTAGACGATGTTGGCGCCTTCCACGTCTACATTGCCGCGGTGGGACGGTTCGTCCATTGCGCGTTGAAACCAGAAGGGTAGGTCAGACATTACTGGCCCTCAAAAAGCGCCACACCCTAGCAGGTCTTCGTAAAAATGGTAGGGTACGGGGTTTCCCTCTGATGGCAGAGAGAAGGCATAGAAGGGAGGCGGCACATGAAGCTTGGCATTCACGCAGGTCCACAGGACCTCACCATGGAAGAACTCAAACGGTTATGGCGGACCGGGGACGAAAACGGTTTCCACTGGGTGTCCGTGTGGGACCACTTCTACGCCAATCCGTTAAAAGACCGAAGGAACCCGTGTTTCGAAGGGGTCTCAGCCATGTCGGGTCTGGCAGCGATGACGCAGAACGTACGTGTCGGGTGCCTGGTGTTCTGTGCATTGTTCCGTTCACCGGGTCTCCTCGCGAAAGCGGGTGTTACGGTTGATCACCTGTCCGGCGGTCGCGCGGACATGGGTATCGGTGCGGGATGGTTCGAAGAGGAGTTTCGCGAATTCGGATACGGTTTCCCGCCACTTGGGGAGAGGTTCGACCAGCTGGAGGAAGCCCTCACCATCGTAAAAGCCCTCTGGGCAGGTGAGGAAGTCACGTTTAAAGGCAAGTACTACGATATCGAGGGTGCCATCTGCAGCCCGGAACCCATTGGACTCAAGCTCTGGATTGGCGGGCGCGGCAAGAAGCGGACCATTGACCTCGCGGCCCGGTTCGGGGATGGGTTCAACATGCCCTATGTCTCGCCGGAGACCGCTGCTGACCGTCTGGAGAGATTGCGCAATGCCTGTGAGGCCATCGGACGCAATCTCGCAGAACTCGATACCAGCGTCAACCTCGGGTTCTACATGAACTCGGACCGGGCACCTGACATCGCTCCCGAAGGCTCGCTGACCGGCTCAGTTCAGCAGGCGGTGGATACGATCGGAGCGTTGCAGACAGCAGGTATACAGGGTGTGAACATCGCGTTTCGACCGCCGGTCGACTGGGACAACCTGCAGCTCTACATAGAAGAGGTGATGCCCCATTTCAAATGAAAAAAGTGGTGACACTGGTGCCAGGCACCTCGTCACCACTTTTTACGGGCGGCTGCCTCGATCACCTTTGACTGTCCAGCTGAAATCCAACCATTGACCCGCCCGGGTCTGATAAGGCAGGCGCACGTGACATTCAGGCACGGATTCCGGTTGACGGGATTCAGCGTAGCTCACTTCCAGTTCCAGCGTTGTGCTCGACTGAGCATCGATCCGCACGGGATCGATTGCCGCGGGCTCGAAGATCCAGCGTTCATCGTCTGAATCACAACTGATGAAGAGATCGACAGTTCGCCTGCTGGTGTTGTTGAGGGGGACGTTAAATCGATAACGACGACTACCCGCTGAATCAAGATCGACTGTCTTCGGCACCAGATTGCGTGTGATGCTGAATAGATCGTAATTGTCTGCCGGAACCACGTAGTCCACGGGTTTTACGGCGTCAGCCGCAATGACTGCAACCGCAACCGTGTCGTCCCGGACGGTAACCTGCAGCAGGTGATGA
>JANQFF010000201.1 GCA_028277965.1 Pseudomonadales bacterium | reverse complement strand
GCGATGGATGATGGTCTCAGGTTCGCCATTAGAGAAGGCGGACGTACGGTCGGTGCAGGCGTTGTCACCAAGGTGATCGAGTAACACCTGAAAATCGCGCCTGAAGCCGCTCCTACAGAGAAATCAAGCGGAGCGGTTTGAACCGCGATGAAGGAGTCAGATTTTAGGCCAGTAGCTCAATTGGCAGAGCAGCGGTCTCCAAAACCGCAGGTTGGGGGTTCGATTCCCTCCTGGCCTGCCAGCCCTCCGATACGATTGAGGGTTTGAGTGCGAAGGTTGGATAGCAGGATTTGAGTACAAATACGGAAACATCGACAAGCGCTCTCGACTGGCTGAAGTGGCTCGTCGTGGCCGCGCTCCTGGGTGGGGGTGTCTACGGCAACTGGTATTACCAGGACGAGTCGCTGCTCATCAGGGTCGTGGCGATGCTGGCGATTGCAGTTGTTGCGGTGTTTGTGGCGGTTCAGACTGAGCGCGGTCGAACCACCTGGAATCTGATGAAAGAAGCGCGCAGTGAGATACGCCGTGTGGTCTGGCCATCCAATCAGGAGACGACCCAGACAACATTGGTGGTTCTTGCGCTTCTGTTGATATTTGCGCTCATCTTGTGGGGCCTCGATTCCCTGTTGAGTTGGATTGTCAGTTCGGTGATTGGGTAGATGAATCCGGAAAACGAAGAAGCCAGCGGCACAAACCCCTCTGGTGAAAAGAGTAGCGAAAAGAGCGGCGATAAAAGGTGGTACGTCGTTCATGCGTATTCGGGGTTTGAGAAAAACGTCGCGCGGGCTCTGAAAGAGCGGGTCGAGTTGTCCACATTTGGTGACTATTTCGGTGAGATTCTCGTCCCAACCGAAGAAGTGGTTGAGATGCGTGCCGGTCAGAAACGCCGCAGTGAACGAAAGTTCTTCCCGGGCTACGTCCTGGTGGAAATGGAACTCAACGACGACACCTGGCACCTCGTCAAGGAAACGCCAAGGGTCATGGGTTTCATCGGCGGCAAGGCGGATCAGCCTGCCCCGCTCACCAAAAAGGAAGCGGATGCCATCCTCGACCGCGTGGCCGCGGGCAGCGAGAAGGCGACACCGAAAACCGTATTTGAACCTGGTGAGATCGTGCGTGTCATAGATGGACCGTTCAACGATTTCAACGGCGTGGTTGAAGAGGTCAACTACGAAAAGAGCCGCCTGAATGTGGCGGTGACAATTTTTGGACGTTCTACTCCGGTTGAGCTGGATTTCGGTCAGGTAGAAAAAGGATAGAGAATTTTCTGTAGGAGCGGTTTTAACCGCGATTCTTTCGCGGCTGAAGCCGCTCCTACAGAGGTAGCTAAGTAACAAGGGGAGCGTAAGGATGTCCCGAACATCCGCGCGTTTGAACCCGATAAGGAGAAACAATGGCTAAAAAAGTCGAAGCCTACATCAAGCTGCAGGTCCCCGCGGGCCAGGCGAATCCCAGTCCGCCGGTGGGTCCGGCGCTGGGTCAGCACGGTGTCAACATCATGGACTTCTGCAAAGCGTTCAACGCACAGACCCAGGGTACCGAACCCGGGTTGCCGATTCCTGTTGTGATTACGGTGTATGCGGATCGCAGCTTTACGTTTATTACCAAAACACCGCCGGCAGCGGTGCTCTTGCGGAAAGCTGCGAAGATCGACAAAGGCAGTGGCACACCCAATACGGAAAAGGTGGGCAAGGTGAACCGTGCGCAGCTCGAAGAAATTGCGCAGATCAAAATGCCGGACCTGACGGCAGCGGACATGGATGCAGCTGTGCGCACGATTGCAGGTACAGCGCGCAGTTCCGGTATCGAAGTGGAGGGTGTGTAAATGGCCAGGCTCACCAAACGCCAGAGACTGTTCGCGGAAAAAGTAGATATCGAGAAAGACTACGATATCGATGAGGCTGTGACGCTTCTGAACGAACTGTCCAAAACCAAGTTCAAGGAATCGTTCGATGTGTCGATAAATCTTGGTATCGACCCTCGCAAATCAGACCAGGCGGTTCGGGGTGCGACAACGCTGCCCAATGGAACCGGTAAATCTGTCCGCGTAGCGGTTTTTGCACAAGGTGACAACGCTGATGTTGCAAACGAAGCAGGTGCTGACAAAGTTGGCTTCGAAGACCTCGCTGATGAAATCAAAGGCGGAAATCTCGATTTCGACGTGGTGATTGCGACACCCGATGCCATGCGGGTTGTCGGCCAGCTGGGTAAGGTGCTGGGGCCTCGTGGTCTCATGCCGAATCCGAAAACCGGAACGGTGACCCAGGATGTGGCTGCAGCGGTGCAGAATGCCAAAGCGGGACAGGTGCAGTTCCGTGCCGACAAAGCTGGTATCATTCATGGCAGCGTTGGCCAGGTCGGCTTCGAGCCAGCGGCGATCAAGGAAAATGTGGAGGCACTTGTAGCAGATCTCAAGAAAGCCAAGCCCGCTTCCGCAAAAGGCGTGTATTTAAAGAAAATCACTCTATCTACGACGATGGGCCCGGGTGTGCGCATCGATCAGGCCTCACTGGAGGTTTAACAACAGTTTTGGAGGCCCGGCTGGTCGGCAGTATCGACTGGCTGGGGCCGTCAAAAACCGTGGGTGCGTGTATGCGCTTAATTTCCCACGCAGACGGCAAGTCTTCGAAAGTCCGCACGGTTTGGCACTTACGTGTCATGACTGCGCTGTCGAAGTCTCGCCATAGGTGGGTCGCAAGACCCAGTTTGGATTGGGAACGGCACTTCAGGGTGCTGAACCCTTAAAGGAGAAGCAACGTGGCATTAAAGCTCGAGCAAAAGCAGCAGATTGTTGCTGAAGTGAACGAAGCTGCCGCATCTGCTTTGTCGGCAGTGGTTGCAGACTATCGCGGTCTGACAGTCGCGGAGATGACGGACCTGCGCAAGAAAGCGCGGGATACAGGCGTCTATCTGCGGGTGGTTCGCAACACGTTAGCCAGAAGAGCTGTGGAAGGTACCGAGTACGCCTGTCTCGACGAGACATTTGTCGGTCCAACCCTGGTGGCGTTCTCGCAGGAGGACCCCGGCTCGGCTGCAAGGTTGCTGAAGGATTACGCGAAAGAGTACGAAGCGCTTGAAGTGAAAGCGTTGTCTATCGGCGGTGAACTCTTCGACGCTGGTCAGATCGACCGGGTGGCGAAGTTACCGACGCTGGATGAGGCGCGAGCGATGTTGCTTGCAGTAATGCAGGCCCCAGTTGTGAAGCTCGCCCGGACATTGAACGAGGTGCCCGGAAAACTCACGCGCACAGTTGCTGCCATCAGAGACCAGAAACAAGCGGAAAGTTAATCAGGAGACTATGACAATGGCACTGTCCTCAGAAGACATTTTGAACGCCATCTCGGAAATGAGCGTGATGGAAGTTGTCGAACTCGTCCAGGCAATGGAAGAGAAGTTCGGCGTATCAGCGGCGGCAGCGGTAGCTGCAGCCCCGGCAGCTGCTGGCGGTGACGCTGGCGGAGATGCAGCGGAAGAGAAAGACGAATTCGATGTCGTTCTCTCGGCAGCGGGTGATAAGAAGGTCAACGTGATCAAGGCGGTTCGCGCGATCACTGGCCTTGGACTGAAAGAAGCGAAAGCTCTGGTAGACGAAGCACCGTCTCCAATCAAGGAAGGTGCAA
>JANQFF010000198.1 GCA_028277965.1 Pseudomonadales bacterium | reverse complement strand
TGTTCAGCGACAACTAGTTTTCCCGGCTAGCGACAGTTGTCTTTCCCGTTTTTCAGGGGGTGTCTTGATACCACTTCCTTTGAGAAAACGCGCTGACGGCGATCCTCGCGGGTCGTTTTCAATGCGCTCCTCCTTTCTGACCTGATTTTGCTGCCTCCAGCCTGTAGCTCGGTAAATTCAGCTCGACGATGATGCTGTGATGCACCAGCCGGTCGATTGCCGCCGCGGTAGTCATCGGGTCCTTGAAGATCTGCTCCCACTTTGAGAACGGCAGGTTGCTGGTAATCATCACGCTGCGTGTCTCGTAGCGGTCGGCGAGAAGTGCGAACAGCACCTCCATTTCGGCTCGGTCCTGCTGGACGTAGCCGATGTCGTCAATGATGATCGCCTCGTATCGCCGCAGACTTTTCAGGGCCTTTGCCAGGGTGAGGTCCTGCTTGGCAGCCAGTAGGTCCTGGACCATCAACTGGCAACTCTGGAACAGCACCCTGCGCCCCTGGTGAATGAGCTCCTGAGCGACGGCGCACAACAGATGCGTCTTCCCGCTTCCGGGGTTTCCGAAGGCCAGCACATTCTCGGCCCGGTCGAGGAACTCACCGGTGAGGAGTGTCTGTACCGCCTTGCGTACCTTCGCCGGCAGGCGCGACTGCTCAAAGCCTTCGATATTCTTTTCCAGCGGCAGTCTCGACTGCCTCAGCCATCGCTCGGTGCGATTGTCACGACGCAGGGCAATCTCGGTGGCAACGAGCCCGTCGAGATACTGCTCGTAGCGCAGCGATTCAGTGCGCGCCTCCTCAGCAAGGGCGTGGTAGTTCATGCCCATGGCCGGCAGCTTCAGTTCTTTCAGATTCTGCTCAAGCTCACCCATTGGCAACCTCCAGCAATTCGTCGTAGGAACCCACGTGCACCGGTGAGATTCGGATCTGCCGCGGCTTGGGCGCGCCGTCGAACTCGCCCATCAGCAGCTCGACAGCGGCCGAACTGACCGGCTGCTCGTGCAACTCTAACTCGGTCAACGCACGGTCGACGAGCGTCTCGGATTCATTGGCGGCCAGGTAGAGAATCCTCAGGTACTCCCGGGCGGCAACACGCAGCGCATGGCGTACCTTCAGCTCATCGTAGGCTCTGCGAAAACGGCTGGTCGGGAACATGTCCTCCCGAAACCGATAGTTCTCGAACGCCCCGGGTTTCTTTACCAGCGAATGGATCACGTGACGGTATTGCACGCGATGCTTGTTCTGACCACGGAGGCGGGGAATTGTCTCGATGAGCTTCTGTGCGTACCAGACTTCCAGATACTCGGCATACAGACGCACGTTCACCTTCTCGCCAATGAGCCGGCTATGCACCGAGTACGTGTTGTTCTGAATGTGGATCAATGAGCCGGAACTCACCCGCACCGGCCCAACCCGTTTGCAACTGTCCAGACGTCGTTGTGGCAGGGCTTTCAGAACCTGGCGTTCCTCCTCAAGCCTCCTCGTTCTTCCGGCGTTCAGCTGCGTGAATAGCCTCTCCAGGAACTGCAAGTAGTTGCCCCTGTCGGCGAAGTTGCGCGAACCACGAAGCAGCAACGCCTGCTCGACCGCCCTTTTGAACCGGTTGTGGCACTGCTCTACATCTCCATTCTCGTTGGGGCTGCCGGGCTGAGTCTTTCGCGCGGTCATTCCGTAGTGCCGCATCAGCGCCGCGTACCGTCGGGTGAACTCCTGAGGATGACCCGGGCGGTGCACCGCGGCAGTCAATCTGTCGGTCTGATGAATCTCCGGCACCCCTCCGAGCGACCATAACGCGTTCTGGACCCCCTCAATGAGACTCTCAAGGCTCTCGCTGAAACACACCGTACCGGTCTCCCAGTTCGAGTAGGTCAGCACGAAGTGGTACACCAGGTGGTCGAACGGCTGTCCGCCAATGGTGATACCCAGATCATACATTGAGGTGAAGTCCGACTGGCAAAGTCGTCCGGGGTGGTGAATCTGGGCAAAGAACACCTCTCTCGGCGGCCCCTCGGTTGCTCGCCATTGCTTGACCCTGCGCTGGAAGGTTCTCAGTTGCCCATCACTGAACCGTCCCGGATAGGTGCGCTGCAGATACTCGAAGATCGTCTTCGCCTCCAGCCCCTCGTTCAACTCCAGAAACGTCCGCGCCTCCTGCCACACATCTTCAAACGGGTCTTCCCGTGTCCTCCAGCTATGCTCAACCTGCATCTCGCTGGGTAGCTTCCCTGCCTTCAGATACTTGCGCGCAGTCTTCTCGTCCATCCCGGCCGCAGCCGCGCTCACATTCAGTCGTCCATGTCGTTCCATCAGTTTTCGCAGTCTCCTCACTTGCTGATCGCTGACGCTCATCCAGGATGTCCCTCCCCAGGTCATCCTGAACCTCCACGCACCCCACGAAAACCGGGAAATCTATCTGTCGCTGAGCGGGAATTCTAATTGTCGTTGAACAGGTATGTACCCGAGAACGGGAGTGTTGACCCGTTGGGGGCAATGAAGGAGGCTGTTCGGCAACGCTCCAAGGTGCACTCGTAATGAGCAGGTCGTGAGTTCGAATCTCACTCTTGGCTCTGTCTGTCCGAGGACGGACCGATAATCCGTCGGGGTTCGTTCCTCGCCTCTGGCTCAGTTGGCGAAATCACGCGTCTCGTGGCGTATGCTGAATCTGAATCTGCAATCTCCCTCAAACCAAGAAGGGAAGTTGGTTCCCCAGACATTGTTGTACAAGTTGAAGTGGACGCCACCGTCCATATTGACCGGCGTTTGGCGAAACCTCAGGAGCGCCCGTTCTCCAAGCGAAACGAGCGGCGCATCACGGCTGGTGATCCGGAGTGTCGAGCCTTGGCAATCGCGGGTAACGTCGTCTTGTATAGCATGAAGCGCCTGGC
>JANQFF010000167.1 GCA_028277965.1 Pseudomonadales bacterium | reverse complement strand
ATCGATGCGCCATACCATGTGCTAGGTACTGACGGCTTCGGTCGCAGTGATACACGGGAGCAGTTGCGGCATTTCTTTGAAGTCGACCGGAGGTTTGTCAGCCTTGCGGCGCTCAGCCTTCTGGCCCAGGCTCAGGTACTACCCAGCCAGACCGTTGCGGAAGCACGCGAGATGTTCAGCATTGATCCCGCCAAAGCAAACCCGAGGCTAAGCTGATGGAAATTCGGGTTCCGGGACTGGGGGATATCGAAGAAGTTGAGGTCATCGAAATATGTGTGGCCGTGGGCGACCAGGTGAGCGCGGAAGATGCCATTGTCGTCATCGAATCTGACAAAGCATCCATGGAGATCCCGGCCCCCGCTGCAGGCGTGGTAGAAGCGCTGCACGTTGAGCTTGGAGAACAGATCGGTGAAGGTCACCTGATTGCTTCATTAACATCGGAAGAGACGACAGCGGATGGTGGTGAGCCTGAGCAGGACGAGCTGCCTCATGAGGACGAGTCTCCTGCACCTGTTGAGACGGCGGACCCCGAACCTTCTGAAGCTGGGGAAGAGCGCGTCGTTGAGGTGCTGGTTCCAGATGTGGGTGACGCAAGTGACGTGACGGTGGTTGAGGTTGCCGTCAAACCCGGCGACGAGGTGGCCGAAGACGATCTTCTCATCGTGCTCGAAAGTGACAAGGCATCGATGGAAATCGCTGCTGAGTTCAGCGGTACGATTGTGACAGTGGATGTGATCGAAGGGCAGGAAGTCTCCGAAGGTACCCAGATTGCTTCAATCGCAACGACTCAGCAGGTCGGAGCGACAGACAAGGCAGAACCAGGCACTCAGCCGGCGCCGGAGGTCGAATCGCCTGAGGTTCCGGCACCTTCACCAGCGCCGTCGTCCGGGCCACCCGTGCCACAACCGGGTGAAGCGGATGATTCACGACGCGTATATGCCGGCCCTGCGGTCCGGCGGCTTGCCCGGGAGCTTGGGGTTGACCTGGCAGGTGTGACCGGCACCGGCAATCGCGGCCGGATCACAAAAGATGATGTCAAAGCGTATGTGAAAACGGTCATGCAGGCGGGTGGACCGTCAGCTGCGCTGCCTGAGGTTCCCGCAGTCGACTTCACGAAGTTCGGCGAAATTGAGGAGGTGGCGCTGACCCGCATCCAGAAGCGTGGAGCGGTTAACCTGCACACGAGTTGGGTGAACCTGCCACATGTGACGCAGCATGACGATGCGGATGTGACGGACCTGGAAGCGTTTCGCGCGTCGTTGAAGGCTGAAGCGGAACGAAAAGGGCTGAAGCTCACTCCGCTCGCCTTCATCGTCAAAGCTTGTTGTTACGCATTGACCGAAAACCAGATTTTTAATTCATCGCTCCTGCCGGACGGAGCGACGCTTGCGGTCAAGAAGTATGTGAACATCGGGATGGCGGTCGACACGCCTGAAGGCCTGGTGGTCCCGGTTATCCGCAACGCGGATACCAAGAGCATATGGACGCTCTGTGAAGACATAGAGCGGCTGTCGAACGGTGCCAGGGACAAGAAACTGTCCATGGAGGACGTCCAGGGAGGCACCTTCAGCATATCCAGTCTGGGTGCAATTGGTGGCACCGGATTCACGCCTATTGTCAATGCGCCGGAAGTTGCCATCCTAGGGGTGGCCCGCCTGCAGACAAAACCTGTCTGGAATGGTTCGGAGTTCGAACCCCGGAAGATGCTGCCACTATCCTTGTCGTACGATCATCGGGTGATTAACGGCGCTGACGGCGGGCGTTTCATGAGCCTGCTCACGAGTTTGCTGAGTGATGTACGCAGACTGGCACTTTAAGATTCGCGGCTAGAGCCGCAGAATTGTTTTCCTACCTCTGTAGGAGCGGCTTTCGCCGCGATTAGGTCCGCCCCACTGTTCTTGTTTTCCTACCTCTGTAGGAGCGGCTTTAGCCGCGATTGGGTCCGCGCCACTGTTCTTATTTTCCTACCTCTGTAGGAGCGGCCTTAGCCGCGATTAGGTCCGCCCCACTGTTCTTATTTTCCTACCTCTGTAGGAGCGGCTTTAGCCGCGATTGGGTCCGCTCCACTGTTCTTCATCATCCTGCGTAAGAGCCCGGGCGAGCACAAAAAAGTAGTCACTTAGACGATTCAGATACCGCGCGCACTGTTCGAGGGAATCGTTGGGGCTGGTTTCTATCAGGCCCCACAGATCCGACTCAGCCCGACGACACACTGAACGGCAGACATGCGCCTGGCTGGCCGCGGGTCCTCCGCCTGGCAGGACAAACTCGGTAAGAGGCGGAAGAGTTTCGTTCACAGCTTCAGTCGCTGCCTCCAGTTCGTCCAGTGCCGGAGCGTCGTATTGCCCCTCCATCGCAAAGACAGCGCCCATGTCGAACAGTCTCTGCTGAATTGTTTTGAGTGCAGCCGGGTCGGGAGCGAGGCCAGCCAGAACGCCGACATGGCTGTTGAGCTCATCAACAGCCCCAATGACCCGGACGACCGGCGCATGTTTGGCAACTGTACGGCCGGTCGCAAGCTTGGTGGTTCCCTTGTCACCAGCGCGTGTTGTCACTTTTGTTATACGTTCAGTCATCGTTTTCCCTGGAAAAAGTGCGAGTGATAATCGTGCCGGTTTCAAAAGACTGGGAAAGACCGCCGTAAGCGAAGGTCATGAAGTCTTTGGCAGCGGGGAATCCGGTCCTTTCATCTGCAGCCGTGATGCTGACACCCACGACAACCGGAACGTAACCTTCTGATGTCTTAAACGACTGCATGTAGAGGTTGTCGAATACCCTGCGAAAGCTCTGGGATGTGCAGTTATCGATGGTCTCCTGGAGCGTTATAACGGCAAACATGCTCGCCTCGGGATGGGTGACGATGTCCAGGGGGCGGACAAGCTGCCGGATCCGGGAGCTGATGCCCGAAATGAGTTCATCGACGGGCCCCGCGTCATATTGGTTACGAATGTCTTCCAGGTTGTTGATACCAACGAGCAGCAGACATGCTGCGCCCCCGCGGGCTGCACACTGGGTGAGCGTTTCCTGGAGCCGGTCGAGTGTAAATTTCTGATTCCCAAGCCCCGTAACCGGATCCACAAGGTCAGTCGTCTGCAGCTCTTTGACTTTTCTCTGAAGCAATCGGTTGGCTTTGATGAGTTCGTTCTGCCGCTGAGCCATACGCCCGGCAGCCTGGACCCTGGAAAGAAGCTGATTACGCAGCTGTCCCTTGTTGATAAAGTCGTCCACACCTTCCGAGAAAGCCTGCTGCATGGCGGATTCATCGTCGCGGGCAGTCATGAGAAGGACGTAGGTGAAGTGATCGCTACCCTCGTCCTGCTTTTTGATCTTCCTGGCGAGCTCAACGCCGTCCATCGCGGGCATCAGCCAGTCGGCGATGAGAATTTCAGCGGGCCTTTTCTCCACGGAGCGCAGGGCTTCCAGGGGATTATTTGTGAAACGGACATTGGTGTACCCCCCGCTTCGCAGGACTTTGGCAATGATGGCGCTCGAGAACTTTGCGTCGTCGACGACCAATATTGGA
>JANQFF010000161.1 GCA_028277965.1 Pseudomonadales bacterium | reverse complement strand
GGATTGGTCCCCAGGGTGTGATACGTGCCTTATCGCAGGCGGGGTGTTACTCTTGGTATCACTTCGGTCGGGCGACCGGCCAGCCGTGTGTCCGAAGGGAAACCGAGGTCATAACAACAACGTAAAAGTCGAAGTGAAAGGAGTGCACGATGTCGAAAGGGCAGAGTTTACAAGACCCTTATTTAAATGCGTTACGTAAGGAGCGCGTCCCGGTTTCGATATATCTAGTCAACGGTATCAAGCTGCAGGGCCAGATCGAGTCGTTTGATCAGTTTGTTGTGCTTCTCAAGAATTCAGTGAGCCAGATGGTCTACAAACACGCCATATCGACCGTGGTTCCCGCCCGCAACGTGAAACTCGCGACTGGCAACGACGAGGAATAATCCCCCTTCACACAGCATGTTTGCGTGAAGTGGGCCCGATACAGGTAAACCAGCAAAAACATGTTGTTTGAAAGACCCGATACGGGCGACCGCGCGGTTGTCCTCAACGTAGAACTCAAACGGGCGGCCAATCCGGAAGCCGGGGAGTTTGTGGACCTTGCTGAGTCCGCAGAACTGACGGTGGTTGAAACCGTAACCGCCCGGCGCGATGCCCCGAACCCGCGTACGTTTGTGGGCTCAGGCAAGCTCGAAGAACTGAAATCCGTCATACGGCACAACGATGCGGAACTGGTCCTCATCAACCATGAGCTCTCGTCCGGCCAACAGCGCAACCTCGAAAGCGCGCTCGATTGCCGGGTCATGACACGCACCGAACTCATCCTCATGATCTTTGCCGAACGAGCTCGCAGCCATGAAGGGCAGTTGCAGGTTGAGCTGGCTCAACTGAACCACGCCCAGACGAGGCTGGTTCGAGGCTGGACCCACCTCGACCGTCAGAAAGGTGGAATTGGTCTCCGGGGTGCTGGAGAAAAGCAGATTGAACTCGACCAGCGGATGTTGATGACACGGATCAAGGCGACGGAAAAGCGTCTGGCAGATGTGCAGAAGCGTCGCGCGCAGAACCGTCGCGGACGCGACAGGCGGGGCACCCCGACCGTTGCGCTGGTGGGTTATACCAATGCAGGCAAGTCGACGCTGTTCAATCGCCTCGCGGATGCTGACGTTTATGCGCAGGATCAACTCTTCGCCACACTCGACCCGACGATGCGCAAGATTGCCGTGCCCGGGCTCAACGATGTGGTGCTGGCCGATACCGTCGGGTTCGTGAGTATGTTGCCCCATGCGTTGGTCAACGCTTTTAAAGCAACACTTGAGGAGGTGGTGTTTGCCGATCTCCTCCTGCATGTGGTTGATGCGGCGGACCCCCTGGGGAGCACCAGGATGGAACAGGTGCAGGAAGTACTCGAGGAGATTGGCGCGGGAGACGTGCCTCAACTCGTCGTCCTGAACAAAATCGATCTTGTTGAGGATGGCAGCCCCAAAGCTGAGGTCACGGTTGATGGCAGTATTAGAGGGGTTGCCCGGGTAAGCGCCCTTCGTGAGGAAGGTCTGGGTGAACTGACGGACCTTATTGGACGCACCCTCGGAGTGGCATCACCTCATGAAGTGGTTCTCGATGCCGGTGACGGCCGCACGCGTGCGTGGCTGTACCGCTCGGGAGCTGTGCTTGAAGAATCTTTGCTGGAAGACGGGCGCCTGCAGTTGACCCTGCAGGCGGATGGTCAGGTCATCGAGCGCCTGCGCAACACCCCAAGTGTATTGTTGCGCCGTGCGAGTGCGCTCCCTAAAATTTCCAGTCTTAATCCAACAGCTGCGTACGCGGCTGAAATCTCGGAGTAATTTGATGGCGTGGAACGAGCCTGGCGGCGGCGATAACAAAGACCCCTGGGGAAACCGGGGGGATCAGGGCCCGCCCGATCTGGACGAGGCCATACGCAAACTGCAGAACCAGCTTGCGGGTATATTTGGTGGCGGCAAAGGCGGTGGTTCGGGAAGCAGGGGCCCCGGCCTTTCAGGCGGCGTCCTTGGCCTTGCCATTTTTGCGGTGCTTGCGGTTTATGTCTTTCTCGGCATCTACCAGGTTGACCAGCAGGAGCGCGGTGTGGTCTTCCGATTCGGTGCGGTTCAAGACGATCTCAAAGGCCCGGGTCTGCACTGGAACCCACCAATCATCGATGAGGTTGAGGTGATCAACGTCACCCAGGTGCAATCTCACAGTCACCAGTCGCTGATGCTGACGCGGGATGAAAACATCGTGGATGTGAGTCTCACAGTCCAGTGGGTGGTGGATAACGCCGTCGACTACCGGGTCAACGTCAAGAATCCGACGGTCAGTCTGGATCACGCTACGGAGAGTGCCCTGCGTCATGTCGTTGGCAGCTCTACCATGGACCAGGTCATCACGGACGGCAGGGAGGCGATTGCTATCGAGGTGCAGGACCGTCTGCAGTCATATCTCAACAATTACGGAACCGGTATCTTCATTCGCAAAGTCAACATAGACCGATCCGCGCCACCTTCCCAGGTTCAGGATGCGTTCAACGATGTCCAGAAGGCAAAAGAGGACCAGCAGCGCTTCATCAACCAGGCGACAGCGTATGCCGAGCAGGTTGTCCCGGAAGCCCGGGGTCAGGCTCAGCGTCAGATCGAAGAGGCCAATGCGTACCGGGACCAGGTTGTCGCCAAATCTGAAGGTGAGGCGCAACGGTTTGAAAAACTGTTGACCGAATACAGTCTGGCGAAACAGGTCACTCGGGATCGTTTGTACATCGATGCACTCGAATCGGTCTTTGCAAATTCCAGCAAAGTGATGGTCGATGTGGAAGGTGGGAACAACCTCATGTACCTGCCGCTCGATCAGCTGACCCGGTCACGCCCGAGTCTGCCGGAGATCGATCAGACAGCCGTGGACAACGCAGTCGAGCGGATACTGCGGGAAGCGGCAAACGCCCGGTCGGGCGGTGGCCGCATACGCGGAAACTAGGGGTTTACTATGTCTATGAAGACACTTATTGGGTTGGTCATCGTGCTGGTGGCCGTGGTGCTTGCAAGCCAGTCGATCTACAGGGTCCACGAAACCGAGCGGGCGATCCTGCTCGAGTTTGGAAACCTCGTGAAGGGGGATGTGCAGCCGGGCCTGCACTTCAAACTGCCCATCGCTCAGGAGGCAAAAACGTTCGATGCTCGGGTGCTGACGCTCGACAGCTCGCCGGAGACGTACTACACGCTGGAGAAGAAGCCGCTTGAGGTGGATTCTTTTGTGAAGTGGCGGGTTAAAAACGTGGCGAGCTTCTACGAAAGCGCTTCGTTCGACCTGATACGAGCGCAGCGGTTGCTCCAGGAGCGGGTCAACGAGGGGCTGAGGAATCAGATCAGCCGGCGGGATATGCACGAGGTTGTATCGGGCGAACGTGATCTTCTGATGGAAGAGCTGCGTTCTGATCTCGATACGGTGATGCGCGGTTACGGTGTCGAGGTCATCGACGTCAGGGTGAAGCGTATCGACCTGCCGCAGGAAGTGTCTGTGTCGGTGTACGACCGTATGAATTCCGAACGGGAAATCGAAGCGCGTCAGTTCCGCGCTGAAGGCCAGGAACAGGCACTTGCGATCCGTGCAGAAGCAGACCGCGAAGCAGTTGTGATCGAAGCGGAAGCCTATCGTGAAAGTGAGCAGATACGCGGTGATGGTGACGCACGATCTGCGTCGATCTATGCATCGGCGTACAACCAGGACCCTGAGTTCTACGAGTTCTATCGCAGCATCAATGCGTATACAGCCGTTTTCAAGGACAAAGGCGATCTGCTGGTGCTGGATCCCAAGAGCGAGTTCTTCAAATACATGGAGAGCGGCGACGGTACCTAACCGCATCCTGATCTGATCAAGACAAATACGAAGCCATGACAACTCACTGGCGTCTGCCCCGTGGTGTGGATGAAATTCTGCCGCCCCGGGCATGGGAGCTCGAAAAACTGCGGCGGAAGGTGCTGGATGTATTTGCAACCTGGGGTTATGAGTACGTTGAGCCCCCTGTTATTGAATACCTCGAATCCCTGCTGGTCGGAAGCGGTGAAGATCTGGATCTGCAGACGCTGAAAGTCGTCGACCAGGTGAGCGGCCGTCAGCTTGGTGTTCGCTCGGACATGACATCTCAGGCAGTACGTATCGATGCACACAGCCGGGTAACGGAAGGCGTGCAACGTCTGTGCTACGCAGGCTCCGTGGTGTTTGCCAATCCGCAGATAGCACAAACCTCCCGTGTCCCGTTCAAAGCAGGTGCTGAGCTTTTTGGTTCTGATTCACTTGCAGCCGATGCAGAAGTGATCCGTCTCATGCTCGAAACCATGCATGTTGCCGGGGTCCGACAGCCGGTTCTGCTGTTGGGTCATATGGGTGTGTACCGGGGCCTGGTGGGTGCGCTGATCGAACAGGGTGGCCTTCGCGAGGAAGACGAAGTGGAGCTTTTCAAGGCTGTTCAGAGGAAATCAGAAGCGGACGTGCGGGCGCTGTTACCCGAAAGCCCTGAAGCCGAGATGATCGCTTCCCTGCCAACGATGATGGGTGCGTGGGATGACTTGTCATATACAATCTCGGCATTGGAAGGGGCACCTGAAGCGACGCAGAAAGCACTCAGTGAGCTGCAGGCTCTGATCGATCTTCTTGCAGATCTGCTTGGTCCGGACAACGGTGTGGATTGTGTACGGATCGACGTTTCGGAGTTATCCGGTTACGGTTACCACAACGGCCCGGTGTTTGCTGTGTACCATCCGGAACACGGCAGTGCGCTGGCTCAGGGTGGTCGTTACGACGGGGTGGGAGAAGTGTTTGGGCGGGCACGACCCGCAACCGGATTCGACGTCAATCTCAAAAACCTGATTCCGAGTGTTGAGGCTGAAGCTCCGGTGTTTGTTCCCTGGAATGGTGGGGATGAGGACCAGGCGCGTGCCGTCTCGGAGTTACGCTCGGCAGGGGAAAAGGTTGTATGTGCACTGACGCCGGATGAAGAAGCGCCTTCCGGTGCGCGAATTCTGAAAAAGGTGGATGGCAGTTGGCGGGTCATGCCGACTGATAAGAAATAGAAAATGAAACAGGAAAAGTATGGGGCGTAACGTGGTTGTCATCGGCACCCAGTGGGGTGACGAAGGCAAAGGTAAGGTGGTCGATCTTCTGACGGAAGAAGTATCTGCTGTTGTTCGTTTTCAGGGTGGGCACAACGCGGGTCATACGCTGGTGATCGACGGGGAAAAGACGGTTTTACACGTTATCCCTTCGGGCATTCTGCGCCCGGGTGTGCAGTGTGTGATCGGTAATGGCGTGGTCCTCGAACCCAACGCGCTGCTCAAAGAAGTCACCGCACTGGAAGAACGGGGGGTGCCCGTCCGTGAACGGCTCAACATATCACCTGCCTGCCCGCTGATACTCCCGTATCACGTGGAACTCGATCTTGCCCGAGAGGAAGCACGAGGCAACCAGAAGATCGGAACCACCGGACGCGGTATCGGCCCGGCTTATGAGGACAAGGTCGCGCGGCGGGGTCTGCGGCTGGGAGACCTTTACTACTGGCAGGAGTTTGCGGGCAAGCTGAACGAGGTCATGGAGTATCACAACTTCATGCTCACGAACTATTACAACAAGCCAGCAGTTGATTTTGAGAAAACGCTTGCGGAGTGTTCAGACGTCGCTGAGCAGATCAAGCCGATGATCTGTGATGTTGTCCCCATGCTGCATGGGCTGCGGGAGAGCGGGAAGAACATCCTGTTCGAAGGTGCCCAGGGGGCGCTTCTCGATATTGACCTCGGTACCTACCCCTTCGTCACGTCTTCGAATACAACGGCAGGTGGCACGGCAATTGGGAGCGGATTTGGACCGAACTACCTCGACTACGTGCTTGGCATCACCAAGGCGTACTCCA
>JANQFF010000135.1 GCA_028277965.1 Pseudomonadales bacterium | reverse complement strand
TGCCTCCGACCCGATCACCGCGTTCCAGTACCGCCCAGGCGAGTAATGCGGCAGTACGCGCTGCGAGGACCGACTTGAACATGACCTGGCTGCCAAAATACATGGAGGCAGACTGGTCGGTCAGTATTAAAACCGGTCGTTCCTTTTCTTCCTGGAAGAGTTTCGTGTGCGGCACCTGGGTCCTTGCTGTCACACGCCAGTCGATGGTGCGCACATCATCGCCCGGCTGGTAAACCCGCACCTCGGCAAAGTCGATGCCCCGTCCGAGCGTCTTTGAGGTGATGAGTCCTGCCAACGGATTCGATGTTTTGTTGTCGACCAGCTCTTCGATATCGCGTGCTGCATAACGCAGACGAATCAGGTCCCGAAGATCGGTATAGGCACCGCGATATTCATGCAGTGCCTGGAGCGTCTCTTGTTTGGATTGCCGCTGTGGGGTGGCCATATCTTTTCAGCTAAGCGGCTGCGACTCTCTGTACGAGTATGTCGAGAATCTTGTCGGCATCAACACCCATCGCTTCGGCTTCGAAGCTGACGATGATGCGATGACGGAAGACGTCATGCAGGACTGCCTGCACATCGTCTGGTGAAACAAAGTCTTTACCGAGTAGGAACGCGTTGGCGCGTGCGCAGAGATCGAGAGAAATGGTGCCGCGGGGTGACGCGCCATAGTCAATCCAGTTGGCTAGATCTTCACCATAGGCTTCGGGGTTCCTTGTCGCCATGGTGAGTTGCACGATGTATTCCTCAACAACCGGCGCCATGTGCAGGTTCAGGAGTTCCTGGCGTGACCCGAAGATGACATCCTGCGGAACAGTTGCCGCCGGTCCATCATTGTCGACATCCATTGCTTCATTACGGACGAGCTGCAGGATGTTTCTTTCTGACACAGCATCCGGGTAGTCGATATTCACATGCATCAGGAAACGGTCGAGCTGAGCTTCAGGTAATGGATAGGTACCTTCCTGTTCGATCGGGTTTTGCGTCGCCATCACCAGAAAAAGATCCGGCAACGGAAAAGTCTGTCGACCGAAACTGACCTGGCGCTCTGCCATGCCTTCAAGGAGGGCAGACTGCACTTTGGCAGGTGCCCGGTTGATCTCATCTGCCAGGATCAGGTTGTGAAAGATCGGGCCCTTCTGGAATTCGAAGGTGCCGTCCTGGGCGCGGTAGATTTCTGTGCCGGTGATATCGGAAGGCAGAAGGTCCGGTGTGAACTGGATGCGGTGAAACTCGCCTTCGATGCCCTCGGCCAGGGTCTTGATGGCCTTGGTCTTGGCAAGACCAGGAGCGCCTTCCACCAGCAGGTGACCATCCGCCAGAAGTGCCATCAGCAGGCGATTGACCAGCTTCTCCTGGCCGATAATGCGGCTCGCCAGCCACTTCTCCAGTTCCATAATTTGCGCACGGTGCTGCATAGCTCGAATACTACTCCTTAAATCGATATACGAAGTAACGCCGGGGCGTCTCGACTGATAATAGACAGTGGGTCCTGCGGGAGGTTCCTGCGTTTTACCCCGCAGACAGTGCCCTTCAGCTCCTCTGTGAAGGGCGAATCATACGCTAAAACCCAAAAAATGGGACGGGTCCATTTATTCCTTTAGCTACCGCTAGCCTGGCGTTGTCTGACAATAAATGGACCCGTCCCCTTTTTTTAGGTCAGGCGAGTTCTTCCTCGTACGCAGGCTCATCAGAGCCGTCCGTGAGCGCGAGGCGGCCCTTGGCCGTATTCTGCTTGCCGGAGGCGGGTACCCAGCCTGCAGCCCTCGCGAGGCCGAATTCCGGCATGTTGTTGTAGATCGCCTCATATTCTCCGGCCTTGACGAGATAGGTCTCATGCCAGATACCGAT
The DNA here is from genome assembly GCA_028277965.1 of Pseudomonadales bacterium. Classification (GTDB taxonomy): domain Bacteria; phylum Pseudomonadota; class Gammaproteobacteria; order Pseudomonadales; family Azotimanducaceae; genus UBA4421. The sequence continues at coordinate 1,603 of JANQFF010000135.1, read as the reverse complement.
GTCGCCGTTAGAGCCAACCCTGCGATTGAAATCAGCCCAGGCTGGCAGGTGTTCGGCGTTCGTGGCCCTGGCATAGGCATGCAGGTGATCGAACGATCGCCAGTACTGCACCATGAGCGTCGGCTGGCCACTCCACATCTCGACATGCAGCAGGCCGAGTTCCGGTTGCGCCTGCAGTTCCTCGATCATTCGGTTCATGGCTCGAGCGATAGGAATGAGCTTGGGAAACTTCCACCAACGGTTAAGGCGTGAACCAATCAGGAACACGACGAAGTCACCTTCAATGTTGGCAGCGATGCGCTGGTTGATTGTGGCAACCATGACTACCCCCTTAATACTCTAATTCGGGGACAGTTTACTTAATTCAGGCAGAAATGAACCCAACTGAAGCGGTAAGTGAGTTAAGTAAACTGTCCCCGAAATAGGGTCATCGCGAAAACAGGGCTAGTGCGCTTCCCTGCAGACGCCTGCAGTACCGACAAATCCGTCCCAGTTATCCTCTCGTCCGACGCGCCAGCCCGAAAGCCATGACTGTCTTGCCTCGCCATTCTGGAATGGGCAGAGACTTTTCGATTTGCCATGGATGCCTGCCTGGTAACCGCGGGTGAATGCTCGATTGGATCGGGTTCGTTTTTGTCTGCGCATAGGGGGACCTCCAGCCATCCATTGAAACTGAGTCACAAATATCTCTCCATGAACTTTTTGATCTAACAGCGAGCGTTGATATTTGGCCGTGAAATAAGCAGGCAAAATGCGGCTTCCGTTAGGGTTTTACAAAACAATCCGTTACACTCGAAGAGTTAAGAAAAACGAATAATGGCGCGGGCAATCCGTGCCGGAGCGACGAGGAGCAAGCCATGAAGAAAGCAGCGATCGCTGTGATTTCCCTTTTACTGTTTTCACCAGCGGTGCTGGCAGATGACCTGAACGGTGCGAATACGTCGTGGATCCTGACATCCACCGCGCTCGTCCTGTTCATGACTATCCCCGGCCTGTCGCTGTTCTACGCCGGTCTCGTCCGGGTGAAGAACGTACTCTCGGTGTTGATGCAGTGCTTTGCGATTACCTGCATGGTTTCCATTCTCTGGTTGATCATGGGTTACTCACTTGCGTTCGCTGAAGGCAATATGCTGGTTGGTGGCCTCTCCAATTTCATGATGGCGGGGATTCAGGAAGGCACGATGTCTGGTGACATTCCTGAAAGCGTATTCGCCATGTTCCAGCTGACATTTGCCATCATTACGCCTGCACTGATCGTCGGTGGTTTCGCCGAGCGAATGAAGTTCTCCTCAATGCTGCTCTTTACAGCACTTTGGTCCCTGATTGTTTATGCACCGATTACCCACTGGGTGTGGGGCGGAGGCTGGCTCGGTGAAATGGGTCTGCTCGATTTTGCCGGTGGCACCGTGGTTCACATCACAGCGGGTGTAGCTGCGATTGTTGCAGCACTCGTCATGGGAACTCGTCGCGGTTTCCCGACCACGCCGATGACGCCACACAACATGACCATGACGATCACCGGCGCTGGCATGCTCTGGGTTGGCTGGTTCGGATTCAACGCCGGTAGTGCATTGGCTGCCAATGGCGATGCCGGTATGGCGAT
>JANQFF010000114.1 GCA_028277965.1 Pseudomonadales bacterium | reverse complement strand
GCCGTGTCCTGAACAATATTCCGCCGGTGAACGAACGCAGACGCTCGAAAGGGAAAAAGTACTTCAATTCCGATACCCCAACGGGATCCTTCAACTGGGTTATTCTGTTCGAATCCGGTCCTCTGGAAGGCTTGAGCTATGGGATTGCGCGAACTCTGGTTCTTGGCAGGTCGCTGGACTGCGACATTACACTGCTGAGCACACACGTATCGCGTAATCACGCTCGTCTGGAGCTTCAGGGAGACAAGCTGACAATCGAAGATCTCGGAAGCTCCAACGGCACACAGCTAAATGGCACGCCCATCGACGGCGTCACACAACTCAGCCATGAAGATGAAATTCGATTTCATGACATCGCCTTCAGAGTGTCCGAGAGCCTGTCCCGGTCGGGCAGCGAAAGCTCAGCCATGACCACCACGATGGTAATCAAAACCAAAGACGGAACCGAAGACTAGCCGGAGTCAGAGTCGATCTGACTGTCCGGCTCGCCTAGCTGCCGGTCAGTCTTTTCAGCTTATCGAGATTGGCCTGCATGCGGCGCGCCCTTTCGAGCTGCTGGACGGCAGCTATGTTGCCAGGCTCGTAGGCCACCGCTTTTTCGAGCGCCTCGATGGCAAGAACAGGATCCCTGCGCATGAGTCTCAGACCCTGTGCATACCACCGTTCACCCAACTGTTTGTGGAGTCTCAAGCGTGCGGGCTCCACTTCTGCTGCACGAGCGGGGATGAGTTCCTGCGCTCGCACGATTTGCGCGGCTGCTTCGGCGAGTTCTCCCGATGCCTCGAGATCTGACGCCAGACCAGCGAGAGCTGAGAAATGCATCTCGCGAAACCGGCTGTCGTCATCGGGGCTGTCAATGTCCACCCGCTCGTCCAGGAACCGCAGGAATTGCCCGGCGTTCAGATAAGTCTCGAATCGGGTCAACACAGCTGCATCCAGTCCAGCTGCGACTTCGTAAGTCTTCTGGATTTCTGCAGCAACTTTGCGGGCCTGCTGATCTTTCACTTCAGCCGTTTTGAGCTCACGCAGTCTGCGCAGACCCTCCTGATCGTTGGGTATTAGTGCAAGCAGGCTGAGGTAGTGTGTCTGAGCCAGCCCGGAATCTCCATGTGTAAACGCCTTTCGGGCCGACTCCCTGGCTGTCGCCGCTGCAGTGTCTATCAGTATCCCTATACGTTGGATCTGCGAAAGCGCGTCCGGGTCGTTCGCTGCTCTCAGCGACTTCCAGCGGATCAGGGCGTCATGCAGAGCCCCCGCCTCTTCCAGGCGCGTTGCTTCCCTTCTCTGAGCGGTGATGAACGTGCTGATATCAGCATCTGCCTGAGCCGTTGATTGTGTTGCCGACTGGGTTGCGCACCCGTAAACGCCACCCACGAACACAAGCAACATGATCCGTGGCGCTTTCAACGGTGGATTTTCCGGTAGTTGTTCACAAAACGGGCGAAGTCGTCGAGACTATGGTTGTCGTAGATCATCGTCCTGTGCAGCAGGTACCTGTCGGCAAACACGCCGTTTGGCCCCCGCGTGACTGTAGCTCCCAGGCTGATATCCAGTGACCTGAGCACTTCGACCGCAACATCACTACTGTTGCCGTAGGGATAGGACAGGTAAGTTGGTGTTACGCCCAGTCTCTGTTCGAGGATGCTCGTCGACACCCTGACCTCGTCCAGGATGCGCCTGCGCGCTGCTGATTCATCCTGATCCTCAGGCAGCTGCACGAGATTCGTATGCGACTTGCCATGCGACTGTATATCGACAAGACCACTTGCCCGCATCTCCCGTATTTGCGCCCATGTGAGCGCTGCGCCACCCCCGACAAAGTCGGTATAGACATACAACACGACAGGGAAACCAAATTCGCGAATGATCGGCCAGGCAACATCGTAGACAGACCGATAGCCGTCGTCGATCGTGAGAACGACAGCGTCTGGCGGGATAGGTTCCCGATCCTCCAGAATGTCGACCACCTCATCCAGCGTCAGTACGTTAAAACTGTTGTCTCGCAGATATTCGAATTGCCTTCGCAGGTCAGCAGCAGACAGCTCCAGACGCTGTTGCGCAGGCCCGTCTGAAAACTGGTGATAACAGATGATTGGAATCGTCCTGTAACCGTCGCTGAACACAGATGAACGATTGACCGGTTTTCGGGGAACAGCGACAACCGTGCCGGATTGCAACCCGCCGGGCGGATTGATTTCTTTGATCTGCCAGCTTTTGTCTGCATCACCCAGATACGCTCTCGCAAGCGTTTTGTAATCGCGAGCAGCACGTACACGCAGGACAGCAAACTCCGGGTCTTCCCGCAGAACGTCATAGAGGGGGAGTTCCGCAACCGTGCGTGGCTGGGATACGCAACCTGAAAGCAGCCAGAAAGTGGCGAGGGTGAATACAGTCCACCCGTATGGACGTCTGCCTCTCACTCCCCCTCGCCGCGTCCGGAGGGTTGCACAATTGTCTGGTCGTCCACGTGATCGATACCGCTTATATCGAGACCACCAGATATCTTCGTCTCCAGTTCCGGATCCGGAGCCGGATCGCTGATGTCGATATGCTTCTGAACGTGGTCGGCCATGGTATTGAACGCATCAAAGAGATCCCCGAATTCATCTGTCCGCTCACGCGAGATACGCGCTTCGAATTTGCCCTGCGACATCAACCAGAGAGCCTGGGTCGCCAATGACAGATTTCTTGCAACCAGCTGGTTGAAGATGTAGACGGCGACCGCAACCGATCCAACCATCGCGACAGCCAGCAACAGCAGCATCTGCAGGGATGTATCCAGTGCAGCGTTCAGCTGTTGCTGGTTGATGCCCACATCGACTGTACCCACACGGGTTTCTCGAAACAGTATCGGAAGGTTGAAGTTGAACACCTCTTCCGAACGCTCATCCAGGTGACTCGTGACGACAATGTCGTCATCACTGTGAACCGGATCTCCCTCAGCAAGAACCTGCCCGGACTGGCCAACCAGTTCCAGATTGGTTGCGCTGCGTACGATGCCCTGGTGATCCGACACCACCAGGTAATCGAACGTCTCACGCGCGGATGCGTCCTGTACAAAAAACTCGAGCGTTATCCAGTCTTCTCCCAGCACCGGCACAGCAGCCTGCACCGCGATGAACTTGGCGAGGGAACTGCCTGAATCGATTGCCTGCTGTTCCAAGGCATTGCCCTGTGCCCTCAGAACAAACACGGAACTGATCGCCATGACCAGGACAACTACCGACGCGGTTATCAACGTCCATTTGACCTGCAAAGGCAGGTAACGGCTTTTTTCCTGAGCATCATCCTCAAGGAGCCGCAATTCCCTGGCGAGCGCATCGTAGACCTCGCGGCCGGTTTGAAATCTTCGGGATGGTTTCTTGGCAAGCAGCCTGTTGACGATATTCTGCAGTCCGGCCGGAACCCCGGATACGACTTTCCGGATGGGTGGTGGGTCTTTCTGGACGATCTGCATGATCAGCGTCGCCATTGAGTCAGCGTCGAAAGCTTTCTGGCCCGTGATCATCTCGTAGAGAATCACACCCAGCGAGAACAGGTCAGAACGACCATCGACTGCCTCTCCACTTGCCTGCTCGGGAGACATGTACCGCGGTGTCCCGAGGATCATGCCAGCCTGGGTGGAGTCTTTCGCACTTTCGTCCACCCTGGCTATGCCAAAATCGGCAATCTTGATCGACCCGTCATCACCAACCATGATGTTGTCCGGTTTGACGTCTCTGTGCACCACACCTTTATCGTGTGCGTAGTCGAGGGCCTCGGCGATCTGCATGGCCATCTTCACGATGTCGATCGCAGGGAGCTTTGCACCGGATGCGAGCAATGCACTGAGAGTATGCCCTTCGAGCAGTTCCATCATGATATAGGGAGACTGTTCGAACGTGCCGACATCGTGAATTGTCACAATGTTCGGATGAGTCAGTGCGCCTGCCGCTCTGCCTTCCCTGAGGAAACGTTCAATGTGCTCCTCGTCGACACAGTGCTCTTCTTTGAGCATCTTGAGGGCAACCGTCCGCTCTATATCCGGGTCATAGGCGGTAAACACCTCCGCCATAGCCCCCACACCGACACTTCCGGTGACTTCATAGCGTCCGATGTGTTTACCTACGAGATCCATCTGGTGTCCTGTCTCATAAATACATTCGCGGCTAAAGCCACTCCTACGGGTGCGGCGCTGAATTGTGACGCGCCTTTCGGGCGGTCCGGCATCGCCAACTAACCGCCCCAGATCAGGTAGGCCGCTATGACGGCGGCAAGCCCGATAGCCGCCCACAACATCCTTCCATAACCCATCAGGCCTGAGACCTGCCTGGCGGCGGGTTGGAGTTCAAGGGTTGTATCGTCATCCAGCCGCTTGGAAAGAGCGCCGATCACAGTCACGGTTACGTTATCCCGTCCACCAGCGTCGAGAGCCTTCCCGACAAGCGCAGCCACCTGTCCCTGCGGTTCGCTGTTGCGCTGCATTTCGAATGCAATTTCTGCGTCACTCAGTTCGTCAGTCAGGCCATCGGTGCAGAGCAGCAGCTGATCATGCTCCGCCAGCGTGCCCGTTTCGACTGACACATCCAGCTCCATTTCCCGGGAAACGCCCAGGGATTGTGTAATCAGGTGTCGTTGTGGGTGCTCTGCGGCCTGCTCCCGGGTCAACACACCCTGATCAACCAGGTTTTCCACGTGCGTGTGATCGCGCGTGAGTTGACTGAGCTTACCGTTCCAACGATAAACCCTGCTGTCGCCAACCCACGCCAGGGTGTACTGATCGTCCTCGAGCTGCACCGCAACTGCCGTAGATCCCATGTTGTCGCCGGCGTGCTGCTCGTCTATCTCTTCAAGTATCGCGCGATGAGCTGCCAGTAACGCGTCTTTCAGCGATACGCCAGCTTCAAGTGACTCACCGACCACGCTGCACACGATCTGGCTGGCGACTTCACCCCGTGCATGTCCCCCGACGCCGTCAGCGACCAGCCATGTCGAAGCATCGGGATAATGCTCATAGCTGTCTTCATTGTGTTCACGAATCAACCCGGTGTGGGTGACCGTGGCAAAGTCTCTCATAACGCGGCCGGGATCACTGTTGTAGCGGCGTGCTCGGGATTGTATCAGCTATTGGGATGAGCAGACCCTTGCAAAACGTGCGCTTTGTGTTTCAACGCTCTATGTACAGACGGTGTCCGTCGTCGTCCCGAACCACAAATTCAAGGCCAATCCATCGGGCTCTCCGGGTGGCAAACGGGATCAGTCTGCCGAAGATCTCGACCCAACCGATATAGCCCATGTGCAGACGCCTGGCAGCGGGGTAACGGTAGGGTCGCATCAGCGACGGATAGTTGTGGGTTTCGATGTAGTAGATACCTGCGCCAAGCCGTTTATCACGTTTCAACTCTATACGGGCCAGAGATAACTTGTGCCGCCTGTGGTCCGGATGTGTCCATCCCTTGTACCCATAGGAAAATCCGTACGGCACCAGGATGTCCAGCTGCTCGTTTACACGTGCACGTTTGGAAGAGCTGAAGTCATAACCGACGAGCTCGTCACCGAAAAAACTCGCCGCACACACATCCCCGTTCGTTTCCGCAAAATCGAGGAATTCATCGTCAAGCCCTTCCACTCGACCCGCATAGCTGCGGAGCTCATCAAATCCAACCATTCGGTTGACGTAAGCCGGATTTGAGACGAACTGGCCGTCACTGGCGATGCCCTGGTTGATGAATACGTGATGCAGATGCAGGCCAATCAGCCGCGCAAGCATGTTCATGAGCGCCGCATACAGCGCTCTGCGAGCACCAAGGTAACGTGCACGCTCCACAAAACTACTGATCACCTGATACTTCTCCCTTCCGTCTTCTGCGTCTATTCAATTTTCCTTCTGCGCTCGAACTCCGTTTCAGCCAGGCTGGACAGCCATGCTACGGCACGGTTCGGCAAGTCGGCAACCGCCAGCAGGAGTGCTACCATCGTCCTGGCACTTACGGGAGGGCGGAATGAGTGACTTTCAGGACAAAGTAGTCGTCATAACAGGCGCGGGTA
>JANQFF010000087.1 GCA_028277965.1 Pseudomonadales bacterium | reverse complement strand
TGTTCAGGTCAGCCGCATATCGCGCTTCGGTCTCATGGAGATGAGTCGCCAGCGCCTGCGACCTTCACTGGAAGAGATCAGCACACAGCTTTGCCCGCGCTGCAACGGTCAGGGCCGTATCAGGGATACGAAGTCACTCTCACTTGCCATCCTTCGCGTGATGGAAGAGGAAGCCCTGAAGGAGCGCAGTGCACTTGTTCGGGCCCAGGTGCCATTGGCTGTTGGTGCCTACCTTCTGAATGAAAAACGGGCGGACGTGGCTGCAATCGAGGAGAGAAGCGGGACCCACATTGTCATCATTCCAAACATGAACCTGGAAACGCCCCATTACGTGGTGGAGCGACTCCGTGATGATCATGTTCAGGAAGAAGGAAGCATCGACAGCTACAAACTGTCGGAACTCGCCAATCAATCGGGAGAACCGGAGATCCCGCAGGATACACCTCTGCCGCAACCACCTCAGGCTGCAGTGCAGACAGTCCAGCCTGCCGCGCCGCCTCCCCCACCTCCCCCGTCTCCCCAGCAGCCGGACACGCCGACTGTCTGGAACAAGCTCATGAAACGGCTGTTTACCGATGGGGTTGAAGAACAACCCGTCGACGAACAGCCCAGGAAAGGCCGGTCGAAAGAGCGCGCCAGAGACGACAAAGGTAAACGCGCCAAACGAGAAGACAAAAGCCGCTCCGGGTCGAGGAAAGACAGCAGGAACAAATCAGGGAAAGGCAAGGCGGACGATGCAGGTAAAGGCGGCAAGTCGAAACAGGACTCGCAGCAGGAGTCGCGGAAGCGTGACAATCAACGGAAGGGTGAAAAGAAGTCAGCCCAGAAAGGTGCTCGCAAAGAAAGAGACGACGCCAGGAGAGATGGCACCAGAAAAGGTGAAGCCAGGCGGGATGAACCCAGGAAAGGCGAAAACCGGCGCAATGACCGACGCAGAGGTGATACCTCAAAGGACGACAGGCGGACGGGTTCATCATCAGTAAAAGAAGGCGCTTCCGGGAAGTCTACTGAGCAGAGAGAGCAGAAAGAGCCCCCCGACAGGCAGCGTGCAACTGCTGCTGAACGCGCACCCGACGAGGAATCCCTGGCAAGCAGCAAACGCGCGCCCAGGCGTGAACGCGGGGCGGCTCGGTCGACACAGTCCGAAACGGCTGCAAAAGACCCGGTGACGCCAAAAGAGGAGCGATCAACGGTGCAGCGTGCTGTGGAATCCGCAAACCTCAAAGAAGCCGAACCGCCGAAACAATCTGAGCCTGAGGCGCAAAAGGAATCTGCTGCGTCCAGGGAATCTGAACCACCCCGGAGAGCATCTAACGATCCTCGTGCTGTGGCCAGGAACCCCCAGGCTGGTGACCAGGCTGACCCGGGTATTGAGCAGGTCTCCCGGGTCGACCAGCGCACTGAAGAAACGCCGGAAAAAGAAGCTGAACAGAGTGTTGAGCCTGTTCTTGAGAAAAAAGTTGAGCAAAGTGCACCGGTGGCCGATCAGTCATCAGAAAGCCAGGCGGCCTCGGATTCGGGACCTGAGCCTGTGAGCCAGTCCAGCGAGGTGGCAAGGGCCTCCCAGGAGGAGCCCCAGGTGTCTGAGTCTCTGCCCGGGGTTCAGCCGGATGTACCGGACGAAACACAATCGGAAGTTGCTGACGAAGAGGAGCCGCAACGACCGGCGAGGGCATATAACGATCCGCGGGAAGTTCGTCGTCGACAACGCGAAGAAGAACTCAAGTCCGCAGGTGTCATCCAGGGAAAGAACGACGATAGTTAGCCGGGAATACGAACTGGCTCGAGGGTGAGGGAGACCCCGAACTGCTCATCAACTGCCCGGTGAACCGCGGCTGCAAATTCCATCAATTGTTCGTGGGATGCGTTGCCGCGGTTAACCAGCACCAGCGGTTGATCCTGCCAGCATTGAACGGGTCCATCCTGCCAGGACTTGCACCCCGCCATATCAATGAGCTGGGCGGCTGATAACTTCGCCGTTTCTTCCTGGAGAACGAATACGTTCAATTCCGGAAACGCTCGGCTCAGGTCAGCTGCGAGGCCACTGCTTACGACCGGATTCTGGAAGAAGCTGCCGGCGTTCGGGTATTCAGCCGGGTCCGGAAGTTTGTCCCTACGAATCTCCGTCACGGCCTGAAATACGGTTTGGGGTGAGGGTGTGTCCACGTGATTGCGTTCATGCCAGCGTTCAACATCCGGGTAGTGCGCCACCGGCCTTGCTTCTTTGGAGAGCTCCAACTCTACCGACAGGATTGCGTGATTGGTGAGCTTTTTGAAAACGCTGGTTCTGTACCCGAACTCACATGATGACGCGTCGAAGTCGCGAACCTCCAAATTGGGCATTAATACGCGCACGCTGCGCACAAAATCCGACAGTTCGACACCGTATGCACCTATGTTCTGGATGGGTGCCGCACCCACGCTGCCTGGAATGAGGGCGAGGTTCTCGAGCCCATACCAGTTTCGACTGAGAGCCAGCGTCACAAGTTGGTGCCAGTTTTCACCGGCACATATACGCAGGCGCACCCGTTGCTCGCTTTCGGCGGTTTTCTCCCAGCCGGGAAGCCCCATTCGCACCACGCAGGCATCCACGTTTTTGGAGGGGAGGAGATTCGAGCCTTCACCTGTAAAGTAAATCGGCAAGTCTCTTTGGCCGGCAAAACTGACTGCCGCCATGACATCTTCGAGTGTCTGCGCTTCACACCCAAACCGCGCATGCGAGTCGAGAGCGAGGGTGTTTGCAATGCGATACCCCTCAAACATGCTGCTGAATCCGTCTAAAGCTCAGATTAATTCGGGGTCCAACATCACGCGCTGTCCGGGGCAGTTGATGACGTTGGGTACCGTCAAACATAAGGAGTGAACCCGGCGTCAGATCTCGTGGTATGCGCTGGCCTTTTTCCTCAATCACAAACCGCCTTTGTGCGCCGAGGCTGACAGACGCGAGCCAGGGCGCCGCGTATCGCTCGTCGTCTTTATGCCATCCCATGTACTCGCTGCCGCTTTCGTAACGGTTAATCAGAACAAAATTGAATGCATCACCAGCCGTGCGATTCACCGCCGTCAGGCAATCTCTGAGTTTCGCAGGCCAACCGGAGGCGACGTGATCGAGGCCCGTGTACCTGTAGTTTACGTTCGTATCGCCAAACCAGCAGACCTGACGGGGCGCGTCGATTGTGCGTCCGAACAAGGTAAACGTCTCGCGCTCCCAGTTACATTCGTGACCCCTGAGCCAGTCGAATAACGCCAGATGCTCGTCTTCCTCCAGAAAGTGCTGAAGCAGAACGGTTTCTCTGCGGTCTTGCGTGCACACGGGCTAAAGCCCTGCTGAGTCGATGGCCTGAATAACGGTATCCAGATCCTCGGGCGTGTCCACCCCACCGGGTACGGGTTCCGGTGTATCCAGCACGAGGAGCTTTTCTCCGGCTTCGAGCCAGCGCAGCTGTTCGAGTTGCTCGATTCCTTCCAACCGGCTGTCAGTGAGAGATACAAACTTCTCCAGAGCACTGACGCGAAAAGCATAAATCCCGATGTGCCGTTTTGGTGCTATACCTCCAAAGTCTTCGGGTTGCAGTCCCCGCAGGCCAGCGTCTCGCGGGTATGGAACCGGGGATCGGGAGAAATAGAGCGCATTTCCAACGGCATCGGTCACAACTTTAACGACGTTTGGATTCTCGAAGGTCTGAAGATCGTCGATGGGTTCAGCCAAGGTCGCCATCGCCACACCTGGGTCGTTCATACCCTCGGCGAGAAACTCTATGACACGAGGAGGAATGAGCGGCTCGTCACCCTGCACGTTTATGACTATGTCATCTTGTGCCCATCCACAGGTACGCGCGACTTCCATCACGCGATCCGATCCCGACCGATGATCCAGGCGGGTCATGACTGCGTGGTAGCCGGCTGCATGGACAACGTCGAAGACTGACGTATGGTCCACGGCAACGTAGACACCATCGACACGGGCCCTGGATGCCTGTTGAGCTACGCGCACGATCATTGGTACCCCCGCTATGTCTGCGAGAGGTTTGTCCGGCAGGCGTGAGGACGCCAGGCGTGCCGGTATGACCACGTAGGCACTCATGCGACGCTTCTCAACCCTTGCGCTTACCAGGCGCGATTGCCCGTTCGGTAAGCAGTTGCGAGAGTTTATCCAGAGCGTCGTCAGGCAGATCGACGGAAACCCGAAGGAACCAGACGTTCGTCAGGTTAGTCTCGAGGTGGTTGAGCTTGGCTGCGTCTTTTTCGGTGCAGACAATGGCCCGATTGTCATCAAACTCGATATCGCCACTTGAGAACTCGTGGTGGTCTCTGAATATGTGTTTGTCGGTAACAAGGCCGAGATTCATCAGGGTTGTGAAGAAACGATGCGGATTGCCGATCCCGCACGCTGCATGCACATTGGGATTCAACGCAGTGAATTCATCACAGGAAAGCACGTCGCCTGTGCCGACGTTATGAAACGCTTCGGGAAGCATGTGCATGACCGTTTCGCCTTCGACGAGGTTAGAAGCTTCGGAATTGGAAATGACCCAGTCGACGGTCTCCAACCGGTCAACCGGCTCGCGCAGCGGGCCCGCCGGCAGTAACCTGCCATTCCCGATCCCACGCTGCCCGTCGATGACAGCTATTTCGAGGTCTCGCGCCATCGCGTGATGTTGGAGCCCGTCGTCGGAAACAGCAATGTCGCAGCCCTCAGCTTCGAGAAGCCGTAATCCTTTCAGCCGATCAGCCGCAATCGCGACACTGCAGCTTAACCGATCGCGCAACTGGACGGCTTCGTCACTGTAGCGTTCCGGGTCTGCACCACTCGGCACGAGAGTACCGGTTTTGCTCAGTTTGCCGCCGTAACCGCGCATCACGACACCTGGGACAAATCCCATTTCGGAGAGTTGGGTAACGAGCCACCCGACAAGAGGCGTTTTACCTGTCCCCCCGACAGTGATGTTTCCAACAACAATGACCGGCAGACTGGTCCGAGCAGGTGCCTGACCGCCATTTGCGTATTGCCTTTCGCGGCGTTTACGCACGCTGTTGTATACCCATGACAGGGGGCGTAGAAGATTCAGCCACCAGGCTCCCTCGTACCAGGCACGACTCAATCCAAGAGCTGATTTTTCGAAATACTCGCCACTCGGCAACGCTCTCGTTCCCTGCTTCACGGGCACAGCAGAAGGTTTGGAGAGTTTGCCCGGGGGTTCATCCTCGAATTGTGCGCTGTACAGGTCTGCGTAGATGCCTCCCTGCGCGAGCAACGTCTGGTGGTCTCCGCTTTCGACAATACGACCGTTGTCCATTACAACTATCTTGTCTGCAGATTCCACCGTCGATAGGCGATGGGCAATGACCAGTGTTGTGCGGCCTTCCATAACTGCTTCAAGTGCCGCCTGTATATGCCGTTCAGATTCATTATCAAGTGCTGACGTTGCCTCATCCAGGATCAACACCGGCGCGTCTTTGAGGAGCGCGCGTGCGATAGCGACACGCTGGCGCTGGCCCCCCGATAGCATCACGCCGTCATCACCTACCAGGGTATCCAGACCGTCAGGGAGATCGTCTATGAATTCTCGGGCGTGGGCCTGATCGATTGCCAGGGCCAGGGTTTCCTCAGACACATCAGCCAGATCACCGTAGGCTATATTGTTTCTAAGTGTGTCGTTGAACAGCGTGACCTGCTGAGACACCAGAGCCACCTGCCCACGCAGCTCTTCGAGGTCGTACTCACGTATGTCCCGCCCATCGAGCAGAACACGACCGCTGTCAATTTCATAGAACCTCGGTATCAGGCTCGCCAGCGTCGTTTTGCCGCTTCCGGAACGGCCGACCAGTGCAACTGTCTGACCGGCCTTGATCTCCAGGCGAATGTTCTTGAGGACCTGTCCACCCTGGTCGTAGGTGAAGTTCACTCCCTCGAAAACAACGTCGCCTCTCGCTGCTTCAAGCTGCTGCTGGCCGGTATTGAGCTCGATGCTCTGATCGAGCTGTCCAAACACGTCTTCTGCTGCAGCCAGACCCCGCTGGAGCTTTGCATTCACTTCGGAGAGCTTCCTGATCGGGCGACCCAGCAATCCTGCCCATGTCATGAATGTCACAGCATTGCCACTCGACATGTCTGTGTCGTAGAGCAGGAGAATCAGGATGCAGATCGCCAGTGATATGGTGGTTTCATTGAGCTGCGCACTGAACACCTTGGTTATTGCCATTTTCAGGCTTTGCTGGCGGTTTATCCGGTTGAAACGCTCAAAACGTTTTCGCTCGTACTTCTGGCCGGCAAAGATACGGACCACGCGGTATCCGGAGACGGTTTCTGAGACGACATGGGTCACATCTCCCATGGAGTTCTGTATACGGCGACTGATTCGTCTGAACCGGGCGCTCGCAAAAAGGACCACAAGAGCGAGGATGGGGACGGCAGCGACAAAAAGCAGAGTGAGTTGCCAGTTGAGATATATCATCGCTCCGAGAAGCGCGATCACCTTCAGACCGTCCTGCACGATCGACCTCAGGGCGTCTGTGCCTGTATCCCTGAGCTGTGCCACCGTAAAAGTGACTCTGGATACGATATGACCCTGCGAATTCTTGTCGAAATACCCACTTGGAAGATTGAGAAGCTGTTCGAACAACGCCTGACGAATGTTGTACACGACATTGAAGGAAACGCGGGACATGAAAGATTCGCCAACGATTGCCCCGAAAGCACGCACGAGAGCCGTTCCGAACATGAAAATGGGGATGGTAGCGGACGCCCGGATCTGAGCATCGTCCCAGGTGTCGATGAGTTCCCCGAAGAGATACCCGAAATAGGTTTCAGCGCCGGCGGCGAGCAGGAATCCCAGGATCGACAGCAGGAAAATCCACCAGTAAGGAGCGACATACGCCAGCAGGCGTTTGTATGTAGCCCAGTCCCCCTCGTTCATTGTTTATTCGTCTTTTCTCATTCGTCAGGGTTCATTCTTCTTGAGGATGCTGCGTTGTGATGCTCAGACGCGTAAGGCCTGCCGTACCGGCAGCATCCATTGCTCTGACGACTGCCTGGTGCGCTGCATTGGCGTCTGCCGTAATGATGACCCGGGGGTTTTCTCCTGCAGTTTCCATCATCTCCCGCAATGCGCGCACAAGTGTCTGCTTTTCGGAATTCACGAGGAGCCGGTCATTGAGCGCGTAGTCCCCTGCCCTGTCGACGGTAATCTCGATTGTGTTCGGTTCGATTTCCTGCAGGTCACCGCTCGCCTCAGGCAGATTGATTTTGAGCTGTGTTTCACGAATGAACGTTGTCGATACCATGAAGAAAATCAGTAGCAGAAATACAACATCGATCAACGGCGTCAGCTCAACCGTTGCTTCGTGCCTTCCGCGTCTGCGGCGAGTCATTATTCAGCCACTGGCTCGTTGATGGACCAGGATTCCCCGCTGCCGTGCATCATCTCCACGAGCTTACTGCTTTCCTGTTCGACATCCACGACCATTTCATCAACCCGGCGCAGAAAAAAGCGGTGGAACATGAGAGCGGGAATTGCTACAGACAGACCCGCGGCGGTTGTGATCAGCGCCGTCGATATGCCACCGGCCAGCACGTTGGCATTACCGGCACCCTCCAGCATGAGTGAATTGAATACATCAATCATGCCCACAACTGTCCCGAGCAGACCAAGCAGCGGCGCTATGGAGGCGATGATGCCAAGCGCGGTGAGGTACCGCTCGAGGTCATGGCTGACCTGTGTGGTCGCCTCGTCCATGGCTTCTTTCATGATTTCGCGTCCACGCCGGGCGTTGGCAATACCGGCTGCCAGGACGTAACCGAGAGGGGAGCCGACGCGCAAGTCCCGAGTCTTCTGTTGGTCGAAATCTTCCTGTTTGACCGTATTCCAGGTCTGGGCGAGGAGGTTCTTCGGGAGAATGCGGTTGCGCTGGAGTGACCAGAGTCGTTCGACGCTGATAGCGGCGGCCACCACACTGCAAAGCAGTATGGGCACCATCAACCAACCCCCGGATTGTATGATCTCTAACACGCTAAGATTGCTCCAAGTATCTGACTGAACCGCTTTACCAGGTGCAGCCTCTGCCCGTTATGGGCCAACACTGTGTCACCAGGTCATCTTCCCTGGTGACCCAGAAGAATTCATGAAGATTAACGGTCGGGTCGCAATGAGGTGTGACCAGGCGCACAACCTGCCCAAGTTGCAGAGACTGCTCACCTTCAGGTTTTATGAGCACGCCGTGCTCATCCCCGGCGAATTTGAACTTCACCCCGGCAATCTCGTCACTGACAGGGTCGACACTGTCAGATGCAAACGCCTTGTACCCCCCATCCACCGTCATCGCTTTCCCAGTTGGTGCGCTGATCGTGGTACAGGCCATGGTCAACGCCACTTCAAAGTCTTCGAAACGTTCAGCTCCGGGACTGCCTATCAGACGATATTCCTCGTCCATAACCGTGTAGCTGCCTACCTGCAGGTCTGTGAGGAAATCGACCTCGACGTCAATATTGTAGGTACCGGTACCTCCCCCGCTGACAATCTGAGGGTTGATGCCAAGGGTTTCGATGAGTTTGCCCACATCCGCCCACAAGGCCAGTGAACGCGAACGCCTCTCCTCGTATCCGGCGATGTGCATGACGTGCCCTGCATAATGCTGGAATCCTTTGAAACTCATCGACGGATGATGTTCGATACGATCGATCAGCTTCTTGATGACGTCCGGATTGCGGTTGCCGGTGCGTCCCATCGCTATGTCGATATCGACAACGACATCCAATGCTGCGTCGCTTCGCAAGCTCGCCGCGAGAACCGCCAGGCCTTCCTCGCTATCAATGACAATCGCAAGCTCTGCTGTTGAGGCTGCGAGATCTGCGACGACACGCGCCTTGGTTGCAGTCGTAACTGGCGATGTAATCAGGATCTGCTCGATTCCAGCGCAACCCAGCGCAACGGCCTCACTGACTTTGGCAACACAGACACCGACAGCGCCAGCCTCGAGTTGGGCGCGGGCAATTGTCGGGCACTTATGCGTTTTGGCGTGGGGTCGAACGCCTTTGCCGTGCTCAGCTGTGAAACTGGCCATTTTGGCAATGTTGCGTTCAAGAGCCGCAGCGTCCAGGACAAGCGCCGGGGTGGGCAAGTCTTCTACTGGCAGTGGCTCGGGAAGGTCAATCGGTTCGGTGGGCCGGGACCGGATCTGTTCAACCAGCCAGGGTATGGGCATCTCAGCTATGGTGTGTTCCTGCCCCTTCAGGGGTGTTCGTCAAAGAGGTTTTCGTAAAAGTAATTTGTGGCCTCTACATACCCGGACACCGACCCGCAGTCAAACCGCCGACCACTGAACTTGTACGCCATTACGCAGCCCTGGCTGGCCTGTTCCATCAGCGCATCAGTAATTTGCACCTCACCGTTCTTGCCGGGTTCGGTACTGCGCAGGATGTCGAAGATGTCTGGCGTCAGGATATATCGCCCAATGATCGCGAGGTTAGTGGGCGCGTCTTCGGGAGCGGGTTTCTCGACCATGTTGGTCACGCGTACAAGCTGATCGCTTATCTTTTCCCCATCAATTACACCATAACTGCTGGTCTGATCGGGCGGCACCTCTTCAATGGCGACAATGCTGCATCGGTACTGGTTGTAAAGACCGACCATCTGGGCAAGCACACCCCTGCCGTCGCCGATACACAGATCGTCAGCGAGCACCACACCGAAGGGCTCGTCACCGATGACAGCTTCACCTTTCAGAATGGCATCCCCGAGTCCGCGCATCGTCGTCTGTCTGGTATATGAGAACGTGCACTGTTCAATGAGCGCGCGAATACCCTCCAGTGCCTTTTCTTTCCCTGTCCCTGCAATCTGATGTTCGAGTTCGTAACTGGTATCGAAGTGGTCTTCGATTGCACGCTTGCCACGGCCAGTCACAAATCCGACATCGCATAGGCCCGCTTCAGCCGCTTCTTCCACCGCGTACTGGACAAGCGGTTTGTCGAGAATAGGCAGTATTTCTTTCGGCATAGCCTTTGTCGCCGGCAGGAATCTGGTTCCATATCCAGCAACAGGAAAAAGGCATTTCTTGATCATGACATCCCTATCCAGACGAAGACGCAGTATTGTAACCCGCCCGGCTCAGATTCGTGTGCGTTTCGCCACACTTGGAGGCACGTTTTTCAATACGTTCACGGGACGCTCACTGCGCGCTCACTACTTAGTCTGTCCTCGATACCTGGCTGGACTGACGGTGTCTCGACCGGGATGATTCACCTGCTTAAGCGTGCTTGCGCTCTTGTATCTGTTTGCGTTCCCGTACCTGCTTGCGCTCTTGTGTTTGCTTGCGCTCTTCGGTTGCCACCTGGTTGCGCAGCGAAGCGAGCAGATGTGAACAGATCGCCTGACCAACCTGATGCCTCTGATTGTCGTCGAGTCGGGCATACGTGCGACGGTACCGTCCTCTGCCTTTCAACGTTTCTGCCAGCACCTGTGCCGTTTGCATGTTTTTGTCGGGAAAGCGCTGGTCGGGAAGCGGCTTAACGATGCGAACGCTTGTATCCCCGGTCATTCCGTCAACCAGGTTGCCCAACTGCTTGCGGTCTTTCTGTTTACTGGCTTGCTGGGTGCTCAAGGCGGATAAATCCGGGCTGGCTGACCGGTTATCTGGCAGCTCATCAAAGAGCGGGAGGCTGGGGCCGGATGGGATTGGCGCTTCCATAACTCAACCCTACCAAACACTGTATATATATACAATAGTCAGGCGAATTTCAGCTCCTCATCCCAGGTCCCTTTGATGACGTGGCCCTGTTCAAACTGACCTTCCAGCACCGCATTCGCTAATGGATTTTCGATCAGTTTCTGAAAGGCACGCTTCAACGGACGGGCACCATAAACAGGGTCGTATCCAACTGCCGCTATGTGATCCATCGCCGCGTCGTCGAGTTCGAGCGACAGGTCCTGATCTCTCAGACGCAAATTCAGGGCTTCGAGCTGCAGGCGCGCAATCTGGCCGATCTGCTTCTCATCGAGAGGCTCGAAAACAATGAGATCGTCCAGTCGGTTAATAAACTCGGGTCTGAAATGCTGGGCGACAATACCCATCACGGTATCGTGTATGCGATCGAGGGCTCCTTCCTGCGTGAGTGCCTGGATGGCTTCCGATCCGAGGTTAGACGTCATCACCAGCACGGCATTTCGAAAATCTACCGTCCGACCGTGACCGTCGGTCAGGCGGCCATCATCCAGAACCTGCAGCAGGATGTTGAATACATCCGGATGGGCTTTTTCGATTTCATCCAGGAGTATCAGGCTGTAAGGTCGACGCCGCACTGCTTCGGTGAGATAGCCGCCCTCTTCGTAACCGACATATCCGGGAGGTGCCCCGATCAGACGGGCCACGGAGTGTTTCTCCATGAATTCCGACATGTCGATACGGATCATCGCATCTTCGCTGTCGAACAGGACTTCGGAGAGGGCTTTGCAGAGCTCTGTTTTACCTACACCCGTTGGTCCCAGGAACATGAAAGAACCGTTGGGACGTGACGGATCAGAAAGCCCGGCGCGCGACCGACGGACTGACTGGCTGACGGCATCGATGGCCTGATCCTGGCCAATCACGCGTTCATGTATCAGATTTTCCAGGTGGAGTAGTTTGTCTTTCTCCCCACCCATCAGTTTGGAGACAGGGATGCCGGTCCACTTGGCGACAACTTCCGCTATCTCCGTTTCGGTGACTTTGTTTCGCACAAGAGACGTTTCAGCCTCTTCAGTCGGCTCCTGCAGCCTGTTCTCGAGATCGGGAATGACACCGTACTGAAGTTCGGACATCCGGGCCAGGTCCCCGCTTCTGCGTGCTGCGTCAAATTCGATCCGGGCCTGTTCGAGTTCCTCTTTGATGTCCTGGGATCCTCGCATCTTCTCCTTCTCGGAATTCCAGACGGTCTCCAACGCCTGATACTCTTCCTGTAGCTCGGATACAGATTTCTCCAGTGTTTCGAGCCGTTTCTGACTCGCTTCGTCTTCCTCTTTCTTTAAAGCTTCAATCTCCATCCGCTGCTGGATGAGACGCCGTTCCAGACGGTCCATGCTCTCAGGTTTGGAGTCCATCTCCATACGTATGCGGCTGGCAGCCTCGTCCACCAGGTCGATCGCCTTATCTGGCAGCTGACGATCGGTAATGTATCTGTGACTCAGCCTCGCGGCTGCAACGATCGCCGGATCGGTAATGTCGACACCGTGGTGGACCTCGTACCGCTCTTTGAGACCTCTCAGTATCGCGACTGTGTCCTCCATACCGGGTTCGTCGACCAGGACTTTCTGAAAACGTCGCTCCAGAGCCGCGTCTTTCTCAATGTAGGTACGGTATTCGTCGAGGGTTGTCGCCCCTACACAATGAAGCTCTCCCCGGGCCAGCGCGGGTTTGAGCATGTTACCCGCATCCATGGCGCCTTCACCTTTCCCGGCGCCCACCATCGTATGGAGTTCATCAATGAAGAGAATGATGCTGCCTTCCTGTTTGGCCAGCTCGTTCAGAACGGCTTTCAGTCGTTCTTCGAATTCTCCCCGGTACTTTGCGCCGGCGATGAGCGCTCCCATGTCGAGCGCCAGCACACGTTTGTGTTTCAGGCTGTCCGCGACTTCACCGTTGACAATCCTCTGGGCGAGGCCTTCCACAATCGCGGTTTTTCCGACACCCGGCTCACCAATGAGCACGGGGTTGTTTTTAGTGCGTCGCTGCAGGACCTGAACTGTGCGGCGAATTTCCTCGTCGCGCCCTATGACCGGATCCAGCTTTCCGGCCGTTGCACGTTCAGTCAGGTCAATTGTGTATTTTGTCAGTGCACCCTGCAGGTCTTCTGCGTTCGCTTCTTCCACTTTCTGTCCATCCCGCTGAGCTTCAATGGCTGCTTTCAGGGCGTCGCCGGTAACACCGGCTTCGCTGAGCATTGTCCCGATCGTCTGATCGTCTGCCAACGCCTGAAGGACACGATCGACAGCAATGTATTCGTCGCCGTGCTGCTGGGCGGCGACATCCGCCTTGCTCAACACCCTGGCAAGATCCGCGGACAAGCCAACCTCTCCAGAAGCCTGTGTCAGGGTCGGCAGCTCCGAAAGCCTTGCTGTACAAGCCTGTGTGAGGCGCTGCACGTCACCTCCCTGCTGTTCAATCAGGGAATTGACCCAGCCATCACGACTGTTGAGCAGTGCACTCATCAGGTGAAGTGGTCCGATTTGCGAATGGTCCCGACCAAGCGCAAGGGACTGCGCGTCCCCGAGTGCCTCCTGTACCCTGTTTGTCAATTTATCAGCTCTCAACGCGATACCCTCTGAATGCAAAGCGGCTACCCACAAGTAACCGCTTGGTCATGTTGATTTGTCTGCTGCTACAATGCGGGCGATTTATGAGATTTCAATGAGCTGTTTATAACGAATGGATCAACGGGCTCATACCAGGATCCAGGTCCCACTCGCTGTCGAGCTCACACACCCCGCGTTGGGTTCTCTCAGGACGGTGGCTAGAGACATTTCCGAAGGTGGCATGTATGTCGCCCTGGCCGATCATGGTCTCCAGGCCGGCGCCAAACTGAAGGTCAAGGTGCTGAACGTTCTCGACACCGACACGCAGCCCACGCCAACCGTGGATATGAAGGTCGCCCGGATGACAGAAGACGGGATTGGTCTCGAGTGTACAAACAAAACTGCCGAACATCTTTTGTCGAGTATCGCGCGGGTTCGGGCTGAATTGCAGATCGGCAGGGACTACTTCCAGGTTTACCAGTCTGTCGCCATCGTTGACGATGCCAGGGGGATACTGCTGCTCCAGAAAAACGGAAAGTGGGTTTTGCCCGGACACTACCTGGTCGTTGGGGAGGAATCCGTGTCAGCGGTGGTGCAGTACTGTCAGCAGAATCTCGGCCTGAGCTTTCTCGACCCGCCTGAGCCGGTAGCGTGTGACAGTGCTGGGGCAGATGTCGCTGAAGCTGCAACCTTCAGGGTCACTTTTTCTGTGAAGCCGGACGGCACGAATGTTCACCTGAGCGAGGAAATCGATGCCAAGGATCATCGCTGGGTGAAAAAGTCCCGCGTGTTAAGGGAAATCACGTTTGCTGCAGACTCCCAGCGGGACATTGCGATTCGGGTGCTCGAAGAGCGCGACAAAACGCCTTCCGCGTCCTGATACCAGCCAGTCAGGGTTTTCACTCGTCCAGACGAAGGCTCCTTCAATACCGGTTGTTTTCGTCACTGCGCCAGTTTTGAGATAGCGACGCTCGACGAGGCTGTCCGGATGACCCCATCTGTTAAACCGCGCCGCGCTGAAGATGACAAATCGTGGATTGAGCTTGCGTACGAACGGCATTGAAGACGAAGTCGCGCTGCCATGATGGGGGGCAAGGAGTACATCCACGTTCCTGGGCAGGCGTGCGTGCATGCGCTGTTCGGAGGTCACCGAGATATCGCCTGGAAAGAAAACGGTACTTGTGCAGTTTCGGACAACCAACATGCAGGACCCATCGTTGGATGTTTGCGCTGATGAGTCTTGCAGGAGCTCAAAACTGACACCGTCGTATTCCCAGCGATCACCGTCATTGCAGTCAGACCGGTACCCCAGGTGAGACGCGAGCGGATACTGCTCCGCCACGGCCTGGAATCCCCCCGAATGATCGTTGTCTCCATGACTGATGAGAATCCGGTCGATCCGGGGCCGTCCGGTTGCACGTATTGCCGGGAGGACGATGGCAAGACCAGCGTCAAAATCACCCATGGCGGCGCCAGCATCAACGAGTATCCGGTGATTGGCCGTGTCGACAATTGCACTGTTTCCCTGTCCGACATCAAGGGCTGTGACCCGGTACTGGCCATGGGTAATGTCGGTCTCCACCGGGAGGAACAGCGTCAGCCATCCGAGAATCGCTATAACTCTGTAACGCCAACTGACCGGAGCGATGACGGAGAGAAACGACACAGCGGCGATGATCGGTGTCTCTGGTCGGGCTGGCTGAATCAGCGGGAGACGTCCAATCAGGGTATCGAGAAAGTGCATCAATAACTCGATGCTGAAGTCCGCGATTGTCAGAAACACAGCGGCGAGTTCAGTGAATTGTCCCAGCAGGACGGCAGCGACGAGGGATGGCATGGTGATCAGTGTCACCAGGGGTGCCGCCACCAGGTTAGCTGCCAGGGAGACAACCGGGGCCGACTGGTTCAGAAAAAGCAGCCACGGTGTCAGTCCGATGAACAGCACACCCTGTGCCTTGACAACCCATGTAACAGATCCAGCGCGTTCGCGATTGCCGAATGCCGCCAGCAACAGAAATACCGCACCATAGGAAAGCCAGAAACCGTTCCGGTAGACGACGCCGGGCTGAGCGATGAGCGCACACAGGCCGATCAGGAAAACACAGCGAGTCAGGCTTGCGGGGCGTCGCTCGCACGCCATGAGAAAACCAGCAGCGATGACAGCGGCAGCCGCTCGCACGACCGGCGGTTGGAACCCGACGTTCCACACAAACAGGACCAGGCAAATGGAGCAGATCAACGTCGCTATCCGACGATGAGTAAACGGTAGAAATCCAGGCGGCCGTAATCGCATGAGCGAGATGATCCCCCCCAGTACAAGCGCTGCGACGATCCCTACGTGCAGACCCGAGATGACCATCAGGTGAATCGTCCCGGTAGATCGGAACACCTCCCACTGATGTGATGTTATGCCGGTGTGGTCGCCTGTTGAGAGCGCCTGGAGAATCCCCGGATAAACGAGGAAGCTGAGGTCCGGCAGTGAGTGATCGGCAACAGGCGTCATTTTCACAACCTGCCGGATGTAGCCGTCCGCGCGGAAACCTTTGCCAAGGAGCCACCTTCGATAGTCGAATCCGCCCGGGTTGGCGCTCCCCCAGGGCGGTTTGATTCGAACGTCGGCAGTCAACAACGTGCTGTCAGCGGCTGGTATGTCACCGCGGTGGTACAGTGCCAGCCGCACACGCTCGTTCAGCAGGGAAAGACAATCGTCACCTTCGACGTCGTGGATTGCCACGTCCAGAATGGACCTCTCGGGCGAGCGTACATCCATCGACAGAACCCGGCCCTGAATCCTGAGGTCGGATGGGACGTTGCAGTGTTCCGGAAACACGGTGGCCGCCTGCCACGCGACGATCCGCAGTGCTGCGATGCAGACCAGGATGGCCGGAACCCACCGAACATCCAATCTGCCAATGATGTGTAGCACAACCCCATGCATAATGGGGTTATGCCCAAAGACATATTGCGGCGTTACCTGCCTGAGCCCTCCGAGATTCGTGAGAACCGGCTGTTAAAGCCTGTAGCACATCTCCTTGAAAGAACGGATGTCTGGCATCTGAACAGGCGCAGCGTTTCGAGTGCGGTGTTTGTGGGGCTTTTTTGCGCGTTCCTGCCAATCCCATCGCAGATGATCGTGGCTGCTGTCATTGCCCTTGCCTTTCGATGCAATATTGCCATCGCTGTCGGGCTGGTCTGGATCACCAATCCTCTGACGATACCCCCCATGTTTTATTTCGCTTACCGCCTCGGGGCGTGGCTTCTGGACATGCAGATATCAGTCTCCGAAATCGACATCAGCATGGCGTGGATCTGGGACAACCTGGGCAACATCGGATACCCACTCCTTTTTGGATCGCTGGTATGTGCATGGGTGAGTGGTGTGACGGGATTTGTAGTCACCCGGGTGCTCTGGCGTCTGCATGTCATTTCCAGATGGCGGGCTCGCAGGGCACGGCGCAGAGCCAGGCGAAAAGCTAGTGAAGTCCCTCAATCGGATTGAGCTCAGCGGCGCGGTGTGCGGGGAGCCATGATGCAAGGACAGCAATCCCGCCGCAGCAGAGACTGATCAGTATCAGGTCACGCACCTGTACCAGCGTGGGGACTTCGACAAAAAACGATCCGTCCAGCAGGTGCATGCCGGTCAGGTCCCTCACAACCGCCAGAATGGGATTGATGTAGTACACACAAACGAGCCCGAGGGAAATCCCCGTCAACGTGCCTACAATTCCAATCAGCGCGCCCTGCAGGAGAAACGTCCTGCGAATGACGCCGGAGCTGGCCCCCATCGTGCGCAGAATAGCTATATCTGCCCGCTTTTCAGTCACGAGCATTGTCTGTCCCGCGACAATGTTGAATGAGGCGATGGCGACGATGAGCAGTAACATGACAAACATCATCGTCTTTTCGAGTTGAACTGCCTGAAAGAGCTCACCGTAAGATTCCGTCCAGGGCTCGACAGTCGCTGACGGGAGTGCGCTCCGCAGCGTGCCTGCTGCAGAAATTACTTCAAGAGGGTCTGCGTACTGAATCTGGATACCGCTTTGACCGGCAGGTATCTCTCCGTCCCAGAACAGGGCCGGGTTGACCAGTGCAAGACGGTAATCGAGTTCGGATCCAAGTTCATACGTTCCAGCAAGAGTAAACCGCGCAGAGCGCGGTGTAACCCTGTCCCTGTCGCCCGTGACAACGAGAAGCGTGACGGAATCACCTGCAACCAGGCCGAGGCTGCGCGCGACGGGGCGTCCCAGCAGAACTGCACGAGGATTGGAGAAGAATGCCTTGAGAGTCCCGATTTCCATGCCTTGAGCGAAACGCCGCAGACTGGTCTCCCCGGATTCGTCGACTCCGTACAACGAGAGTGGCTGTACACGGCCCGCGTGTGTGACCGCACCAACCCCCTCGAAGTAACGGTGGACTGCTGACACCCCGGTCTGACCCGACACAACCCTGTCTATGGAATCCTGCAACTGTTCGTGCCCGATTTCCGAGGAACGCACTTTCACATGTGGCAGCGAGTCAAGGATTCTGCCCTGAAGTTCGCTGTCGAATCCGTTCATCACCGTGGTAACCACAGTCAGCACAATCACGCCGAGCGTCAGACCGACCAGAGATACCCAGGTAACAAGCTTCGCAAAGCGCTGCTTGGAGCGAAGCAGGAGACGCACTCCCAGCAACCACATCAGTGAGGCGGTCTTATCCTGCATTCGAATGCTCGGTCAGAGATCCATTCTCGAGGTTATATACGCGGTCAAACGAGTCCAACATCGACCGGTCGTGAGTGACAACCAGAAAAGCTGTGCCATGCCTCTCACAAAGGTCGAACATGGTCTGCATGACCTGATCTGCGTTTTTTTTATCGAGATTTCCAGTGGGTTCGTCCGCCAGAACGACCGCCGGTTCTCCGGCAATGGCTCTCGCAACTGCAACACGCTGGCGCTCGCCACCCGAAAGCTCGTGAGGCAGGTGTGTACTTCGCTCATCGAGCCCGACTTCAGACAGAAGATCGCGCGCCTTTTCGGCCGCGTCGTTTGCTGACAGACCAGTGATTCGCAGCGGCATCGCGACGTTTTCAAGTGCGGTGAATTCCGGCAGCAGGTGATGATTCTGATACACAAACCCCATGCTGGAAGCGCGCAGCCGTGCACGGTCGTCGGGCGTCGCCCCGGTCATGGTCTGACCGCAAATAGTGACAGTCCCTGCACTGGGATCATCCAGCCCTGCCAGGATATGCAGCAACGTACTTTTGCCCGAGCCGGAACGCCCCACAACAGCGACCTTTTCACCCGCTGTCATCTCGATGTTGACATCGGTCAGCACGGAAATGTCCGTCTCACCCTGCGCGTAGATGCGAGCAATACCGCGAGCCGCAAGCACATCGTTACGATCACTCATGCGCAAGCACCTTGTGAGGGACCACGCGTGTCGCCCGCCAGGCGGGATAGAACGTCGCGCAGGCGGCCAGCATCAGGGCACTGACGGCAATCAGAGCCAGGTCGGGAAATCTGAGTTCAACTGGTAGATAGCCAATGAAGTACTGATCCATCAAACGACCGGCTGTCATGCCGTCGATCCATCCGAATACGACCGGGAGGGCGTTTGCCAGGAGCACGCCAAAAGCAATTCCAAGAACGATGCCGACTATCGACAGGCCAAGGCCCAGTAGCATGAAAAGCATGAGAATGACGCGGCTTTCGGCTCCAAGCGTACGAAGCACGGCAATGTCGGCCTGACGTTGCTCCACCAGCATGGTGAGACCTGAAACGAGATTGAATGCAGCGACGCCGACCAGGAAGGAGAGCAATACGAACATGGTGACTTTCTGAACGGCAATAGCTCTGTACAAAGGCCCATAGGTACTCATCCAGCTCCCCACTCTGAAGCGATGGTCTGTCATCCCGGGAAGGTTCTGGATTTCCGCCCTGATCCAGGTCGATGCATCCTGTACGTTGAACAGATCGCGTGTCTTCAGATGCAGCCCATCGACCTGACCAGGAGCCCGGAACAATCGCTGAGCGATTGCCAGGTCAACGTACGCGGATGTGGTGTCGAGTTGAGAGTTGCTGTCGACGATATCGACAACGTCAAACCGCTTCCGTCTCGGCGTGAGGCCAGCCGGTGTAAACATGCCCGACGGCACGAGCACAAGCACCTTGTCCCCTGGAGCCACCTGCAGGCTTTCAGCAAGGCGCGCGCCGAGAACAATTCCGAATTTTGCCTGATTAAACGCACTGAACCCTCCTGCAGACGTGAAATCACCTGCTGACGAAACCTCGCGATGCAGATCAGGATCGACGCCGGACAGATAGGCGCCCTCGATGTTTTCATTTGCGCTGAGGAGTACTGTATCGCCGAGGAAAGGGGCAATGCCGACGACGTCTGGATGATGAGTCTGTGTTAGAAGATCAGCGATCCGCTCTTCGGGCATCCGTGGAGCGGAAACGACAGTCAGGTGAGGTATGACACCCAGAATTCGGGTCAGAAGTTCGCGCTCGAATCCGTTCACCACGGAGACAACGAGAACCAGCACACTGATACTGAGAATAAAACCGGCCAACGCCAGGCGGCTGACATAAGAAAGAACCGATTTCTTTATGAACAGGTAGCGCCGGGCGATCCAGACCGCAAGCACAGAATCAGCTGCCTGTTTCAGCGTTTGGCAGGGTAGCCAAGGTCAGATTTCTTTATGGAACGCTCGCTCTCGCACAAAGCAGGATTGCCACCACAGATCTCACACTCCACGTCCAGGCCAAGCGCTTTCATCCCTCCACAGCTCCCGCTTATGGGCTGTCGTCCAAGCACAACGCCAATGGCCATTGCTCCAACGAGTGCCAACATGAAGATGAATGTAAATATTATGGTGGACATCAGTTTCCCTGGCGTGCCGGTACGAGGTAGCTGGACATCGCAGGATTATACCGCGCCATGAAAGACGGTTCAGGTGATTCTGCAGTCCCACCGCCGGCATAGATCAGCATGTAAACTGCCACTCCGACCTCATCAGCCAGTGACATGCTGTCCTGTTCACCCATCACCATAAACGCCGTGGCATAAGCATCAGCCCACATGGCCGAGGGATGGAGCACCGTGACGGAAGCCACGTTGTTTTCGGCCGGGCGCCCGGTTCGCGGATCGAGAATGTGATCAACGCGTTTACCTTCGATCAGCCTGAAATTCCTGTAGTCACCGGATGTTGCAAGGCCTGTCGCGGTAAGGTGCAGGACGTTTTCAACGGATGGCCCCGTTGGCGCAGGGTTTTCGATTCCGATCCGCCAGGGACCGCCGCCTTGTCGTTCTCCGGAGATACGGATTTCACCGCCAATATCGATCATGTAACTGATACATCCGGTCGCCTCCGCATCCGCTGCGAGGCGGTCGGCACCGTAACCTTTTGCGAGTGCACTCAAATCGAAAACAACACCGTCCCTGATTTTCGTGACACT
>JANQFF010000440.1 GCA_028277965.1 Pseudomonadales bacterium | reverse complement strand
AGTCCCGTTCCCATCGTTTCAGGTGCAGGATTTATCGATTTATCAGCGACAAGCTGACCATCGATAAGCACTTCACCGGACTGAACCGGCTCCAGGCCCGCGGCCAGCCGCAGCAATGTACTCTTGCCGCTGCCTGACGGACCCAGCACGCAGAGGATTTTCCCGGCCGCCACGGACAGGGTGACGTCTTCCAGCACCTGTATATCACCGTAGCGGTGCGACAGTTGGTTAAAAGCTATACTCATCGTTGATCAGAAGTTGTTTCCCGCATTGTTAAGCAAGAACGAAAATAGTCAAACTCTCTTGGCAGGCCGGTCCCGTTTCTTCTGGGCAGGCGGAACACTGTTGATCGCCCTGCCCGTTGTGTTACCCGTGACGGTCATCCTGCTCGCCTTACTGTTCGGCGACAGGTCCATTTCTCTGCACCTGATCGACACCGTCCTGCCCAGGTACACCGCCAACACCGTGCTGCTCATGGCAGGTGTCGCAATACTCACCATTCCCATCGGGGTGGTTACCGCCTGGCTCACCAGTACCTATCGATTTCCGGGGAGTTCCTGGCTGCCGGTCGCATTGGTATTGCCGCTCGCCGCGCCGTCCTACGTCGTCGGTTATGTTTATGCCGACCTTCTGGATTACACAGGCCCGTTGCAGACCTGGCTGCGAGACTGGGGATGGAACCTTGGATTGCCGCCCATTCGCTCCCTCCCCGGTGCGGCCTGTGTGATTGCCTTTGTGCTTTACCCCTACATCTTCCTGCTCACCCGGGTCAGCTTCAGGCAGCAATCCGTCGCTTTGACTGAAGCCGCGCGCACCCTGGGTGCTTCCCCACTCGAAACATTCGTCCGGGTTGCCCTGCCCCTCGCCCGGCCCGCGGTTATCGGCGGACTGGCGCTCGTCCTGATGGAAACCGTGGCCGACTATGGGGTCGTCGCGCACTACGGGGTACCCACATTCACCACCGGCATCTTTCGAACCTGGTTTGCCATGGGACAACCGCAGGCGGCTTTGCAGCTCGCCGGATGTCTCTTCCTGATTGCCGCGGTGCTGCTCATTGTCGCTGGCTCTTTTGGCTCAGGTTTTTTCTCCACCTTAACAGGTTCAGGTTCGGGTTGTAGTTCCTCCTCCTGACCTTGTTCTGTGATCTCACGCAGCAAATCCTCGAACGAAACTGGCTTGGGTTTCTGTGTCTGTTCAGA
>JANQFF010000438.1 GCA_028277965.1 Pseudomonadales bacterium | reverse complement strand
TTTATAGAGTTGCCTTAACGCCGCTCCTACAGGTGCGACGCATGTGTCGCACGTGGCGAGTCCGAATTCGCTACGCGAAATCGGCGCGGAATGCATATCAGCATTCCGCGGTGATGCGAGCCCCGTGGATTAAGCGGCGGGAAGTAATCCGGCAAGGATGCCAAGGAGATTCATGTATGACCCCTTGAACTGGAAGGCAAAACTTGAATCAAGTTTGCCTTCCAGTTCAAGGGACTTTAGCCGCGATTCTTCCATCTATCTGCCTTGATAGACCGGTTCCCGTTTCTCCAGAAACGCAGCAACCCCTTCTTTTGAGTCTTCTGTCTTTCTGAGTCGTCGGATCTGTTCACTCGCCCAGCGGCCGGTATCGCGCCAGTCGGGTTCAAGTGTCCGTCGCAAGCCCGCCTTCAGCGCCTGTACAGCCAGTGGCGGGTTTTTTGCTATCTTCCCCGCAATCTCCAGCGCGGTTGGCATCAGTTCTTCGTGAGGCACCACACGGCTGACCAGCCCGATCTGCGTCGCCGTTTCTGCGTCAATCAGCTCACCCGTAAAAAGGATTTCCGCTGCACGCTCACGTCCAACAAGCTGCGCCAACCTGCCGAGGCCTGGCGCGTCACAACACAACCCACGGATGACAAAAAGCTCCCCGAACTTCGCGTTTTCCGATGCCACGCGGATGTCCGCCATCAACGCAAGTTCCATACCCCATCCAACCGCCGGACCGTTCACAGCTGCGATTACTGGTATGTCGGTATGCAGCAGAGCATCCGCCGCGGGTGTCAGACCCCCTGTATTCTTCGCACGGTCAACAAATTCCTGTGGTGCCGGCGCGGGGTTGCCGAGGATCTGTTTGACATCATCTCCGGCACAGAAAGACCGGCCATTGCCGGTGATTACGAGCGCTCTTGCTTCACTCTCCCGGACCGTATCTTCGAGCTGGGCATAGAGCTCGTACGTCAGAGAATTCATCGCCTCCGGACGGTTGAGCGTAATCACCCCCACATGATCTTCGACCTCATAGAGCAGCGGATTATCGTCAGGCATTGGTCTGTCTCCTTTTTAGGAATTTTGTCGTTTCTTCATAAATCTTTCGCGCGCGTTCAGCCGGATCGGGATAGTGATCCCGGTACCACGCCGACCGGACTTCCAGGCTCAGAGGCACATCCTGTGGTAATTCATCAAGAACGATACCGAGGTCCAGTTCACTCTCACCAGGAGCCATCCTGCCATCGAGCGCGTCCTGCAGGAGGCTATCGAAGTCTTCCTCGCAGGCAAGCTGTCCATCACAGAGCTGAATATAAGGATGCTGAGCTGGATCCAGTGTCAGTCCGGAGCTTAACTCCCCGCTCCGGGCCAGGTGTAAGGTATCAATCAGGATTCCGAAACTGTGGTTTCCACATTGCTCCAGCAATTCCCTGGCCTGCGCGAGAGACTGCACTGAAGTAATGCGCAAAAACTCCAACGAAGGCGCCAGCTCACCATCGCACCAGTCAGAGATGGTCGACAGCGCAGGTCCAAGAAGCTCAGGATCGGCCTCGTCGCTGACAACAAGGAGGTTATCGGCACCCAGCCGCTTCCCCACATCGACAATCATTTTGTGTCCTGCCTCGAGCAACCCACCCTCTGGTATCCACAACACCTCCACATCGAGGTACCCCAGCCCTTCAGTCTTATGCACCAGCAGCTCATCTTCCCACGCCACCTGCCATTCGTCAGGGCGGATCATGAGCCCGGCGTCACTGTACCCGGCCGCTATGGCCGCGCGGGCCACGACGGGAGCGGTATGTTCGGGCAATACCCCTGACGCAAGTGATATCCGGCGATCGGCGCTCATGTTGATCCTCCAGCATTAACCTCCAGGAAGGCACGTGGTACCGTAGCCCATCATTTCCCGTTTAGGAATGGGCTTGAGTACACGCGCGCCAGTCGACTACATACAGAGAACCCGCGAACAGTACGACGCGCTGGGCTACCCGGCATACGAATGGGTACACAACGAATCCCCGCCACCGTTTGCAGAGCTCGAGAAACCGTTGAAGCAATGTAAGGTTGGCCTGATAGCGTCCGGAGGTATCTACACGCGGGGGCAGATTGCATTTCATTACAAGGACGACTTCAGCTATCGGGAGATACCAACAGACATAGAAACCTCCGCGTTGAGAGCAACCCACTTTGCCTATGACCTCACCGACGCGCGCCGCGATCCCAATGTGGTTTTCCCCATCGACACGCTGCGACAGTGCGTGACTGACGGTTTGATTGGATCTCTCGCAGATGTCGCCTACACATTCATGGGTGGCATCTACTCAGTCAGAAAGGTAGAAACGTTGCTGGCCCCGGCCCTGGCAGAGAGGGTTGTCAAAGACGAAGTGGATGTTGTGCTGCTGGTTCCCGTCTGACCCGTATGCCACCAGTCCGTCGGACTGATCGCCAGGGAAATCGAAAGCCGGGGTATACCAACACTCTCGATGTCGTCCGCTCGCTCGATCACCGAGTCTGCAAATCCGCCCCGCGCCGTCTATCTCGACTACCCTCTCGGTCATACGAGTGGTAAGCCGGACGATCGTAACAATCAGTTGGACATCATGCGTGCCACCCTTGCCGCATTCGAAACAATCGACTCGCCCGGAACCATTGTGGATCTGCTATTCGAATGGACACCTGACGACAGCTGGAAGGACCGTGTCATGCGGCCCTCTCCCAAAAAAGAACCTGGAGAAGGTCAAAAAGCGGGCCCGAAGCAGGCTGGAGCGAAGGAGGACAGCCACAGCGATGATCGTGTGGCCCGGTTCGACACCCCCCAGTACCAGACAGAAGATGACGCATCGAGCGCGGACCCCAATTGTCCGACCTGCGTATTTCTCACAGACAACAGGTGATCTGAAATGAAAGTTGGTATCGCGATGATGAGCCACGAGACGAACACATTCTCTCCTGTGGTTACGGATCTTCAGCGTTTTTCAGCAGGTCGCGACGAACCGCGCAGCGGACCTGAAGTTGTCGAGGTCTATCGGGGCACTGCAAGCTGCCTCGGCGGGTACATCCAGGTAGCGGAAGCCCGCGGCGCCGATATCCTGATGGGCATCGCCGCCGGTGCGCCTCCCAGCGGCCCGGTGGAAAACGACTGCTACGAATATATGTGCAATGCCATCGTTGAGCTGGCCGGGCACGTTGACGCCCTCCTGCTCGATCTGCACGGTGCGATGGCAACCAAAACTTACGAAGACGGCGAAGGTGAACTGCTCCGCCGCATCCGGGCAAGCTACCCGGATCTGCCGATCGCCGTGTCCCTCGACATGCATGCAAACGTGACGAGCCTGATGCTCGACAACTGCTCGGTTCTGACCGGCTATCACACTTACCCGCACATCGACATGGACGAAACCTCGGTCCGTGCTGCAGAAATCTTCTTTGACATGCTCGATGGAAAGGTAGCGCCGGTCATGCACTGGGACCACGCGCCGATGTTGCCTCACGTCATGCGCCAGGGCACCGACGACCACCCCAACAAGGCCCTCCAGGAACGGGCTCGTCAGCTTGAAGAAGGCGAATGCCTGGCCGTGAGTCTCTTTACCGGTTTTCCCCACGCTGACATCTACGACGCCGGTCTTTCCGTTGTGACCATCACAGATGGGAACGCAGATACGGCACGTGGTTACAGCGACGAATTGCTCGACCAGGCGTGGGCGGATCGGGAACATTTCGTTTACGAGGTGGAACCACCCGAACAGTCCATGCAACGTGCTCAGCAAGCTGCGGAAGCACCTGGTGACGGACCCGTCATCATCCTGGATCACTATGACAACACCGCATCCGGCGGCACGATGGATACAACAGAAGTTCTCGCTGCCGTACTGGATGCAGGCCTGGAAGATGTCGCTGTCTTTGGTTTCTACGATCCCGACGTTGTGCAAGAGATGATTGCCGCAGGTGTAGGGAATGAAGTGACGGTTGAGCTTGGTGGCAAACTACCCATGCCGGCCCTCCAGGAACAGAGCAAGCCCCTCACCATCACCGGCGAAGTGAAACTTCTGTCCAACGGCCGCTTCAAAGCCCGCGTGGCCATGGCCCGGGGACTCACGATGAGTATGGGACCAAGTGCAGTTTTGTCCGTCGGATCAGTCGACATCGCGATCATTTCCCGTCACATCGAACCTTACGATCCGGAGTGCTTCCGCTGTCTGGGCATGGAACCGACACAACGTAAGTACCTGATGCTGAAAAGTCGCATTCACTACCGGGTTGGTTTCAAAGACCTTGCGAAAGAGATTGTCGAGTGTGCGGGCCGCGGCGTGTGCACGTCGGATTATTCAGAGGTTGAGTTCAAAAACGTCCGTCGTCCGATCTATCCGCTGGATGGGGATTTGAAAGGGAGTAATGTGACGAGGGCGGAGTTTGAACAGAGGGGTTGAGAATCGCGGCTGAAGCCGCTCCTACAGGTGCGACGCATGCGTCGCACGTGGCGAGTCCGAACGCGGTGATGCGAGCCCCGTGGGTTAAGCGGCGGGAAGTAATCCGGCAAGGATGCGATGG
>JANQFF010000437.1 GCA_028277965.1 Pseudomonadales bacterium | reverse complement strand
TTTATAGAGTTGCCTTAACGCCGCTCCTACAGGTGCGACGCATGTGTCGCACGTGGCGAGTCCGAATTCGCTACGCGAAATCGGCGCGGAATGCATATCTGCGTTCCGCGGTGATGTGAGCCCCGTGGGTTAAGCAGCGGGAAGTAATCCGGCAGGGATGCCAAGGAGATTCTTGTAGGAGCGGCTTTAGCGGCGATTCTTCAGAATCTCAGACAGGACATCATCAAGGTCAGCCGAAGGACGGTCTTTCAAACCCGCCATCCGCTCGTATAACTTCGCGGCCCCGGCATGGAACTCTCCGGGCAGTCCGAGGGCCTCGAACGTGGCTGATATTTCTTCCATCTCCCCTACAAACCGCCAGGCTTTGCGGGATGTCCCTTTCGCAGCCATCTCGCTGCGTTTCTCCACCGCGGGCTGAGAGATACTCCACTCAGCAACCAGCGCGTCCCTTACGCCACCTGCCTCGGCCAGCGCATTGACCGCAAGCAAAAGAGCGCTTGATCCTTTTGTATACGCCGCGTATGCCATCTTGAGGGTTGAAGCAGCGGTGATTTCTTCGTTGAGGACACGTGCGTCGAGCGCACCCCCGAACCAGTCGGCCACCTCCCCTGCCCGGGCTCCGGACAGATACAACCTTGTTGTGCCCGTTTTCTCCGCTGGCGGGCCAATGATCCCGCCATCGACATACTGGGTACCAAACCAGTCCGCAATGTCCGCTGCGGTGTCCGGAGCGATCGCGTTAGCGTCGAGATAAACACCCGTGAACCCCGCGTCAATGACCTCCCTGGCCTGGTCCACCGCCGCGTGGGGCGGACAGACTGAACATATGCCATCAACTGCGGCTGCCAGCTCTTGCAGATTCTCACACGGGGCAAAATCCCTGGCCCGGTCTGCTGTTGCGGCGGAACGCCCGGTCGCAACCCAGAGGACCTCGTGGCCGGCTGCCAGCATGGAACGCCCGATGGATACACCCATCTCTCCCGGGTGCAGAAGGCCGAGTTTCATGGGCTAGAGCCTGTAATCGAGAGGTGGCTTCCGGTCACCCAATAGCGCGGCGTACTCAAAGTCTTCACCCCGCGCTTCCTCGAATTCCGCATGGGCTTCTTCAATGATTGCAGGATTGTTGATGAGATCCACTGCGGTGTTTGCAAGCACCTCAGCGGCCATCAGCATGCCTTTGTGCCCGATACTCATACCACCGGCAGCGACCGCCTGCCAGCTGTGAGCAGGTGTGCCCGGGACCCAGGTCGCTGTACTGAACCCCACTGTGGGGACGAGCCAGCTGACATCACCAACATCCGTCGACCCCATGGTCTGGCGAAATCGAAACGGCTGAATTGTTCGCTGGCTGCCCAACGGCAGGCCGGTGTTTATCAACGTCTTGCGGATCTCCTCAGCAAACGCGTTTTCCGCCGGAGAATAGCTGATCCCACCAATCTCACGCATATTCTCATCGACCAGGCGCGCCAGGGTGTGATTAGGCAACACCGGGTAGTTACCGTGCATCACCTCGTAATCAACTTCTGTCTCAGTTCCCATCGCTGCCGCTCTGGCTGCGTTGACCACCCGTTCGAAGAGTTTCACAACCATCTCCGCTTTCGGGTGCCTCACGTAGTAGTACACCTGCGCCTCTTCGGGAACGATGTTCGGGGCATCTCCACCATCGGTAATCACATAGTGGATGCGGCTCGTTTGTGGAATGTGCTCCCGCATCATGTTGACCATGAAATTCATCGCCTCCACGCCATCGAGAGCTGACCGTCCACTGTCGGGTGCAGACGCCGCGTGCGCTGCTTTGCCCCGGAACGTGAACCTGCCTGATTTATTGGATGTTGTCGTTGACGGGGATGCTGTATTCACGCTACCTGGATGCCAGTGCAGAACCACGTCAACGTCCTTGAAAACGCCTTCACGGGCGAGGTATACCTTCCCCGAACCCCCTTCTTCAGCCGGTGTGCCGACCACTCTGATTGTGCCCTGACCATCGTTGGCTTTCTGCCAGTTAGAGAGTGCCACAGCCGCCACCGACGAAGCCGCGCCGAACAGGTGATGCCCGCACGCATGCCCCGCTGCATCTTTGACCAGGGGTTGCCGGTGCGAGACAGCTGCCTGACTCAAGCCAGGCAGCGCATCGAATTCAGCGAGAATGGCGATAACCGGCTCGCCGCTGCCGTAGGTCGCCACAAACGCGGTGGGTATGTCAGCGAGACCCCGGGTGATCTCAAAACCCTGACCGCCGAGGTATTCCTGCAACGCGGCGCTGCTCTTTTCCTCGAGATAACCCAGCTCGGCAAATTCCCAGATGTTGTCCGCGAGGGCCACACCCGCTTCGGCCTGTTCTTCCACGAACTCGCCAATGTCCTGCGCAGCCGCTGCCTGTGACAGCATGGCCGCTCCGAGCAACCCGATTCGAATCCACCATCCCCGCATTATGTCTTCCTGAAAAAGAACGCTCGCATGGTAGCAGATTCAGTTTGTATTCAGTTTCTGTCGGACAATATGAGTGCCAGGACATACACCGGGACGTACACCAGAACATACTAAGGAGACGACGATGACAAAATGCGTCGCTACAGTCACCAGGATCACCGCCCTGCTGAGCCTCTTCGGAGCCATGACGGTCCACGCCCTGCTGCCCGCCGGGGCTGACGTCAAAAAGATTCCCTTCGCCTCAAACCTTGATGGCTGGCATGCAATTGACAACCGGCACGTCATTCTTACGTTCACCCCTGCCAAGAACTACCTCCTGACCCTGAATCGCGACTGCCATGGCCTCAACTTCGCGAGCCACCTCGGGGTCACCACATCGAATGACGCTATCTACGCAGGTTTCGACTACATTACCGCCGACGGGCGCCGCTGCGGCATCCAGACCATCAATCGCCTGAGTCGCGAGCAGAAAACCGCTCTGACACGCGCTTAACGATTGCACGCTGCTCTGCCAGAATAGCCCCTGACAAGATTCAGGGGCTGTTTAATGGCCGAACAGATTACAGACATTAACGAAATCGATACCTATCCGGAGCAGATGACCCGCGGGTCGCTGCTGGAAGGCTACCGCTATACCTCCAGGGAATTCATGGAGCAGGAATGGGAAGGCATGTGGACAAAAGTCTGGCTCCTTCTCGGGCGCGAATCTGAGATTCCAGAATTTGGCGACTGGCAGATGGAACCGGTCGGCAACGAAGAGATCCTCATGGTCCGACAGAAAGACGGCTCCGTGAAAGCGTTCTACAACGTCTGCCAGCACCGCGGCAATCCGCTTGTTGAAGAAGGCCAGGGCACGGTCAAACGATTCGTCTGCAAGTACCACAGCTGGGCATTCATGCCTGATGGCGAACTCAACTTTGCCCCGGATCGCGAAGATTTCCCGGAAGGCAATCCCTGCGGCAAAGTGCGTCTGGCAGAAGTCGCCTGTGAGACGTTTGCGGGTTTCATCTGGATCAACATGGATCCGAAGTGCTCGAGCCTCAGGGAGTACCTGGGACCGATCTGGGACGAGTGGGAAAAACGCGACATCCACACCTGGAAGCGCACGATGGCCAACAGCATGTGGTTGCCGTGCAACTGGAAAGTTGTCCTGGATAACTTCAACGAGTCTTACCACGTCCCCACCGTCCACATGGGGGCCACAACTGAAACCAATCGCAAACAGATACGGGGACATATCAACACCTACTTCAAAGAGACCAGGTTCGATCTCTCTGATGAGGGTCACAACCGAATGATCATGGAAGGCGGCTACGGTGTAGGATCCACGGACAAGGAAGGCAACATCCTCGAACCGCTCGCAAGTCAGCTCAAGTTCTGGGACCTCGATCCCGAAGACTTCAAAGGCAAGCCGGAAGACACCCGCACTGCCATCCAGGACGCCAAACGCCAACTGGGCCCGGAACGCGGATTCAAACACTACGCACGCGTACCCAAGGAACAGCTGACGGATGCATTTCACTACACGCTGTTCCCAAACTTTGCCGTGTCGCTCTGGTCCGACGGGTTTCATTTCCTCAGAGCGCGGCCTCACCCGGACGACCCCCAGCAGTGTCTTTTCGATAACTGGTGGTACGTGAGCCCGGCA
>JANQFF010000026.1 GCA_028277965.1 Pseudomonadales bacterium | reverse complement strand
CACGGGGCTCGCATCACCACGGAACGCTGATATGCGTTCCGCGCCGATTTCGCGTAGCGAATTCGGACTCGCCACGTGCGACGCATGCGTCGCACCTGTCGGAGCGGCTTCAGCCGCGATTCTTGACTGTTGAGATCAGTCGATTGCGATGGGGTTGATGAACATCTGTACCGCCCCTTTCACCTTGGCGTGTCCGAGCACAAACAGGAATTCGAACGCCTCGTCTTTGACGAGCGGCCCTGTGTTCATCGTCTCGAGAATGTAGATGCCGTTCTCCTTCAAGAGGATAACGTGACCCTGAAAGGGACGTTGGGCATGTTGTGAGGGGACAACGTCCAGACCCCAGGTATCAGCGCCAACAGCGACGACCCCTATGTCAGCAAGATACTGAGCCACTTCTTCGGACTGACCCGGTTCGCCTGATACCCATTCCTGCGGCGCACTCGCCAGTTTCGCGTCGGTCCACCCTGTATGAAACAGGACAACGTCTCCTTCCCGCACGGGTGTACCCTGCTTTTTCTCCACTGCCCGTACATCTTCAACGGTGAAGAACTCACCCGCATCAAGATGTGCCTTGCCACGGTGACCAGCCATATCAAGGACTACCCCACGGGCCACAATCGGCGGCACCTTTTCGATCCCAAGCTTGGTCAGACCACTGATGTCAGCGAAATCCCTGGCGTGGTTGCAGTTGTAGTACATCCCTTCCTCACCGAGGTGACCCAGCCCGTCAAGTTGCGAGCCGATACCGAACCATCCCTGAAAGACATCGTCGTTGTAGGTCATCTTCACGTTCGGGCGGGCTGATTCCTGCTGCCCCGGCTGAACGACCTGTAGTGACAGCCCTCGCGGCGCAAAGGCCGGCGTGCTGCTATCGATGGTTATGCCAAGACTGTATGTACGGCCTGTTTCAATGAGCCGGGACGCTTTCAGGACCGAAGCTGCATTGATCATATTGACGTTACCCACCTCGTCATCGGCTCCCCAGCGCGACGGTGCACAGTGTTCATCCGCCAGAACGGAGGAGCTGATGACGAGCGCAAGGATTGTTGTGGATATTCTCATGTTGCTCTCCCTCAAGAATGGGACGATTATGCATGCAATTCGATTCGATTCAGAACACTTATGCCGCAGCAGACAGACACAGAGATAGCTGAGACACTCGAGCGCAAGGGACACTTCGCATTCAACTGGGATGATCTCGACGAGCTGGAACTCCCCAGCGGCATTCAGACCCGGATGTATCGTGTTGGGGATCCGGCTGATGAATCTTCACCAACCGTTTTCAAAGTCTACTACCCGCCCGAGTGTTACGTTGAAGCGCACACCCACGAGTGTGATTACACGGAGATTGTGCTTGAAGGGTCACAGAAGGTCGGAGCCACGTGGCACCACGCGGGCGATGTGCGGATTGGCCTCGCCAATCGCGGTTACGGGCCGCTCGTGGCGGGTCCGGAGGGTGCGACGGTGCTCTTCATGTTCAAGGACGGTCGCTGGCCCGCAATCACCATCGGCAACAATGACGGGAGCACCCTGGGCAGCGAAGTGATCGAGGCTCACTTCGCCGAGAAAAACGGTTAGACGGGTTTCGCCAGACCCGGCCTGAACGTCGCAACCAGCAACGCCATCACAATCAGCGCCGGGAAAGCCGCCAGCAGCAATCCATTCCACCCAAGCCCCGACAGGGCGGTTCCCGCGGAAAGGGAAGCCAGCGCGGAACCGGCAAAAACCGTAAAGTCATTGAACGCCTGTGTCCTGAAACGTTCCTCCGGAGCGTAACCCTGAACGAGCAGCGTGGTTCCGGAAACAAAAAGGAAGTTCCATCCCACCCCAAGGAGCACCATGGATCCCCAGTAGTGCATGTAGTGATGACCTGCAAGCCCAACGCCAAGTGTTATCGTCAATGTCACCACGCCCAGCGCCATGATAGAACGCAGGCCAAACCGGTTGATCAGAAACGGTGTGACCAGCGACGGGGCAAACATGGCGATGACATGAGCGCGGACAACCTGGGATGTTTCAATAATCGAAAAACCCTCTCCGACATTCATGCTGATCGGAGTGGCTGTCATGACATACGTCATGACACCCTGCCCTACAAAACCGGCGGCAACCGCTGTGTATACCGTCCTGCGCGTGACGATTTCCCGGAGCGATGTCCCGTCATGAGCCCTGTGCTCAGTTGGGTCGGGCTTGCCGAGGGTCAGGCAGAGCATAAGTACAATCGCTATGCCATAGAGGTATATGGCAATGTCGAACGCCCAGACAAACGGACTGGCCGGATTGGTCTCAGCTGACCTTGCGACCAGTTCGGGCGCAACAAAAGCCCCCACAATCGAACCCAACAGTATAAACGACACCGCAAAGCTGACCTGGTGTGGCTCTACACTTTCCGCCGCCGCAAACCGGAATTGCTGTGAGAACCCCAGGCTCGAACCCACGAGCGTTGTCGCGACACAGAAGAGCTCAAAACTCTCTGCCGTCAGCGCGGATCCGGCGGTAAATGCGCCCGACGCCGCGAGCAGGGCACCCACAACAAAGCCAAGCCGCCGCCCCAGCCGTTGCATGAGCAATGCTGCAGGTATGGTTGCACTGGCAGTGCCTACAACCATCAGCGCGACCGGAAGCGTGGCCAGCGATGGATCGGGCGCAAGCTGGTATCCGGCGATACCTCCGATCGTCACGAGGATCACCGATCCGGATACAAAAACGATCTGGCAACCGAACAGCAACAGGAGATTGCGGTTGATGAAGTCGAGCAACGGGATCTCGTACAAAAAACCGATGGTCTCAGACCGCCTGTGCTTATGCAAAACACGGCAGAGGGATTGATCTGCCAGCATATTCAGCATAAAACACACTTCTGAAGGGAAATATCTACAGGGGGCATGCTTGACCGACCACGATGAGAGCCTCGGGCCAGAGGGCTACGATGTCGGTGCCGTCGAAGACTGGATCAAAGCCAACGTCGACAGCCTGAAACCGCCGTTCGAGTGGACACGTCTGCTCGGCGGCCACTCCAACCTCACATACGCGCTGACGGATACGGAGGGTACAAGAGCTGTGATCCGACGACCGCCACGCGGAGAACTGCTGCCGAAGGCCCACGACATGAGTCGCGAATGGGCACTGATATCGGCACTTGGCCCGACGGATGTGCCGGTACCAGCCGCCTACGGTTTCTGTGAAGACCCGTCCGTGACCGGCAAATGGTTCTATATCATGGGTTTTGTTGACGGCCACCCCCTCTACAATTCCGATGACACCAATCAATACGTCCCAGAGGACCAGCGTCAAAAAATGGCGATGTCATTCATCGACGTGCTGGCGGCCCTGCATCGCGTCGATCCGGATGAGGTCGGCCTGGGTGACCTCGGCAAGCGGGACAGCTACGTCGGGCGACAGCTGAAGACCTGGTATCGCTCGTGGACGTCGTCCGTTGAACCGGCAGATTATGACGACCCGCGTGCCCACGAACTGCAGCGCTATTTCCTGGAACACCTCCCGGATCAGGGCCCCATACGCGTCGTTCACGGCGACTACGGCCCACACAACGTTCTGATCGGTCCCAACTGTACCGTGGACGCTGTTGTCGACTGGGAAATTTCGACGCTGGGAGACCCGCTTGCCGATCTCGCATACGCGCTCAACTTCTGGCCTGACCCGACGGACAGCCAGCCACCGAAACCGGAAGCTGCCTGCGCAGTTCCGGGATTTCCGTCGCGAACCGAACTGGCTGCACGTTATGCCGATCAAACAGGCCGTGACCTGTCGAATCTGAGCTACTACATAGCATTCAACCGCTGGAAATCGGCGGCCATTGTGCACGGGGTCTATGCACGTTATTGCGAGGGCAAAAAGAGCACTGAAGGCATCGATCTCGACGAGATGCGCGAACGCATCGGCACCACGCTCACACTGGCAGAGGAAGCCATCGCCTGAAGAGAAAAAAGAAATCGCGGCTCTAAGGCACCTGTATAAACCTGGAGATTTTTCTGTAGGAGCGGCTTTAGCCGCGATGGCCTGCTCTGTTGAAGGCCGTTGAGGTGTCTGTGGGTGCTTATCTGGCTTGATTCAGCTGATTCAGCAGCTTGCGAGCCGTTTGCTCATCCAACAGGCGCACTGACCCGGTGTAACCACGCAAACCGTTTCAGGTTATACGCCAGATTTACATGATCCCCGCAAATGAGTTGCCTCATTATCTCAAATAGACACATCTTCAGTCCTGGGAGAATCGCGGCTAAAGCCGCTCCTACAGAAAAATCTCCAG
>JANQFF010000434.1 GCA_028277965.1 Pseudomonadales bacterium | reverse complement strand
CTCCTACAAAGGTAGGTAAAACATCACGCGGCCTGGAGCTGCGCTTGTGCCGCATCGATCTCCGACTTGGTGAGGCGGATGCCCAGGCTGAACGCTGCCGCTGCTGCAAATGTCACGAGGCATCCCGCGAACAGGCAGGTCTCGAGTAGTTCTTTGGTTTCTTCCGTCTGCTCGGTGAGTGCACCGTCGAAGCCCGTGAAGGCCAGCAGGGCCATGGCGAGGGTTGGCGCCAGCAGGTAACCCGTCTTGAAAGCAGAGTTATACACGCCGACAAAAGCCCCTTCCCGCCTGCGACCGCTTTCGACCTCATCGATGTCACACACGTCTGCGACGATGGACAGCGGAAGAATTTCGATGGCCGTATTGCCGAGCGGCAGTGCCACTGCGTGGAAAACGAAGTACCAATACGGCTCGCCGGGCTGAAAGGAGATGAGGGCGGTAAACGGCACTAGCAGACTCAGGAACATGAACACCTTCAGGAGCGCTACTTTCTCGAAGCGCTGGTTCAACCGCCGGACCAGCAGGTTGAGGCCCATGCTGACCGCGGCGCCCAGCCCTGTCGCCCAGGCGATGAGCCAGGCGAAACCGGCTTTGTCTCCGTCGTAGATGATGTAGGTGATGAGGTAAGCCGCGAAACTCACTGAGAAGTACTGGCCAATGCCGTAGAAAAACACGGTTGCGACAAGGAACATAAACGGCTTGTTGGAGAGCGTGATCTTGAGCGCCTGTTTTAAAGGCAGCGGTTTGTCCGGACTGGCTTCTGCCCGCTCTTTCGTGCCAAACGCTGCCAGGATGCCCGTCAGGATGATGATGAGCCCGACCCCGCACATCACAACCGCCACACCCTCTATCTCGTTGTCGAAATAGTCCGGATTGGTGGCGAACAGGAATGGCAGCGTCGCCAGCACAACCATGGGCACCCCGATGATGTGACGCCATCCGACAATGCGCGTGCGTTCCTGGTAATCACTCGAAAGTTCCGCGCCAAGCGCGTAGTAAGGCACCACAGCCATGGTGTGGCTGATGTAGTAGAGCAGCTTGAAGATGAGGAAGTAAACGAAGATCGATACTACTGTCGGCATCGGATCCCAGAACATGACATACGTGGGCATCCAGGCCAGCGGGAAGATAATCCCGAGGGTGATCGACCCAATCAGGATCCAGGGTCGGCGTTTACCCATCCTGGAACGCGTCCGGTCGGACCACTCCCCCACCAGCGGGTCTGTCACTACATCGAGAATTTTAACCAGCGGCTGGCCAATGGCGATCCACAGAGGGTTGATTGCAAACGTTGTGGTGTAGAAAAAGAACATGTACTTGCCGATGATGTTCTTGATCAGGTAATCGGCACCATTGAAGAGGCTATAAGCCACCCTCTCACGAACGGTGAGCTGTTCTTCTGCCAGCTTTTTCGCTGAAGGGCCTTTCTGGGGGTCGTTCACGTTTACTCAGAGTTGGTTGACGAAGTAAGCCAGCGAGTCCCAGCGACGCTGATGGAAGTCGAGCTGAGGCTTCCTGAAATCGACGGCCGTTTCTGGCGTGCTGCCGAATACCATCGTCTGCCCTCCCTCCTGCGTGTAGGCAGGCCACTGTGGCAGGTC
Organism: Pseudomonadales bacterium; assembly: GCA_028277965.1. Lineage (GTDB taxonomy): Bacteria > Pseudomonadota > Gammaproteobacteria > Pseudomonadales > Azotimanducaceae > UBA4421. Next base: position 65,003 of record JANQFF010000434.1, on the reverse strand, counting down.
ACCACCATTGGGATTACCCGTGCGTGCAAACCGGATCCAGGCAGCATGGACTTTCTCGGCGTAGCGATGGTCCCGCCGCTCGACAATCTGACGCGCAAAAGGCACCTCGTCCAGCGTGTTGAATACGTAGGGCACGTCTGCACCATGGACCGCCCCGTCAACATCGCGACGACGCCGATGCAGAACGTAGTCGAAGTGGTACAACCAGGCGTCGGCATCATGGCGTGCAACACTGGCGGCCACGTGCCGGGCACCGGCCACAAATGCCACGTCTCCCCAGGCTTCAGCTGCGGCCCGTCGGCCGCTGTACAGGTCTTCGAGGTCGGCGATGTCGATGTTGAGGCGGGTAAGCGCCGTTTCAGCATCCGTCATGAACGCGGTCAGCACACTGGCTTCGTCGCTATTGGCGCCGACAATGACAGGCACCTTATGGAATTTACCGGTTGCAATGAGCGCCCCCGGATCTGCCGGAACGAAATCATCGTCCACAACCGGTCCGGTCGTACGGGAGGCGCCAACGGGGTCACCGAGAACCTCTACCGCGGGTAATGCCCGAAGCTCTTCCGCGGTGGTATCCGCGCTTTTGAACTCGAGCCCGCGACTCAGCAGTGACGGTCGCCTTGCACGTTGAAGGGTCAGGTGGCTGTTGAACTGATGGGCAGAGCCACTCTGCACAATCGCCTTGTGGAAAAGGCCTTCAGTCTTCGGCGATGTCAGGAGGTACAGCACAGATGTGCCACCCGCGCTTTCGCCGAAAATCGTGACATTATCAGGATCGCCTCCGAACCCGGCGATGTTCGCCTGCACCCACTCCAGGGCTGCCACCTGATCCATCAACCCGTAGTTGCCGCCGTTGTTCTCAAGCGAAGGATGGGCAAAAAAGCCGAACCGCCCGAGCCGGTAATTCAGCGTTACGAGGACAACACCTTCCCGGGCAAAACTCTCGCCATCGTAGATAGGGCGGCTGCCGGATCCCTGACGGAACGCCCCGCCGTGTATCCAGACCATGACAGGCGCTTTGTCGGCGCCAACAAACGACCAGACGTTCAGCGTCAGGCAATCTTCAGCCATGGTTGTATCGCGGGGGCGCTGATGTTGCGGGCACTCCGGTCCTGCATTGCGCGCATCACGCGGCTGCTCCCAGGGGGCCACCGGTTGAGGCGGTCTCCACCGATTGGCATCCGTCACCGGCGCCGCATACCGGATACCCTTGAATGCCAGGAGAGTGTTGCTGCGCTCTCCAACCAGCGGCCCATTAGCCGTGTTCAACAGAACGTTGTCTGCGTTCGCCACTGAGCACAATGCTGCCATCACAATCAGACATACAGATCGACGCTTCATCTTTTCATTTCTCCCGGGCGGTACGTCGTGCCGCTTCCTGGCTTGCCCATTTGTAGTCAGCCTTCCCGTTCACCGCCCGCCTGACCGCATCCACGATGATGTATTCCCTCGGCACCTTGTAACCCGCGAGGCGCTCGCGCGTAAAGTCACCCAGCGCTTCCACGTCAACATGCTCCCCGTCGCGGGTGGCCGCCAGCGCAACGATGCGCTCCCCGAACCGGTCATCCGGCAGTCCTACGACCAGGCAGTCGAGAACCGCGGGATGCTGTTTCACCACTTCCTCGACTTCCTCGGGGAAGACTTTCTCCCCGCCCGTGTTGATACACACACTGCCGCGCCCCAGAAGTGTGATACTGCCATCCACTTCCACAGTCGCGTAGTCACCCGGAAAACTGTAGCGCACACCGTCTATTTCCCGGAAAGTCGCCGCGGTCTTTTCAGGGTCTTTGTAGTAACCCAAAGGCACAAATCCGGAGGTTGCGATGCGCCCCATGACGCCGGAACCGGGCTCGACCTCTTCATCGTCATCCGTAAAGACTTTAACGCCTTCGCTCATCTCGAACCGTGCAGTTTTTGCACCGGTATCCCGGGTTGTCACGGAACTTCCCATACCCCCTTCGCTTGAACCCATGATGTCCGCCAGAACCATGTCATTGTGCTTGAGCAGACCTGCCTTGGTCTCCGCACTCCACATGACACCGCTCGAGATGATCTGTCTGACCGAACTGATGTCGTACGGAGTTCCCCGGGCGGCTGCTCTGTCGAGGGATTCGAGCATCGGTCTGGCAAACGCATCCCCGACAATCACGATGTCGGTGACCCGCTGGGATTCGGCTATTCCCCAGAGCCGGTCCGGGTCCAGCCCGAGCCTGGCTGTGGTCACCACAGTCCCACCCATCATCATCGGCGCAAACGCGCCGAGCCACGCACCGGTACCGTGCATGAGCGGACACCCGACCAGCGTTGTCGGCGGGTCTTCGACCTGCTCGAGCATCTCTTCGTACTCCTGCATGGTCGTCGGGGCGGCCAGCCCCCGCGCCATCGCACCCATACCTGTCAGGAGCATGCTGAACCCACCCACCGGATACATCACCCCTTTCGGCAGGCCCGTTGTACCCCCGGTATAAAGGAGATACACACCATCCGGATCCCGCTCCCGGGGAGGCAAAGGCTGTGTGTCGCGAATGACCCGTTCGTAGTCTTCGGCAAAATCGAGCAGCGCCTCCGTCCCGTCGTCAATCTGGACGAAGAGTTTTACTTTCGGCAGACGGTCTTTGATCTCCCAGATCCGCATTGCATAACACGACTGGAAAAACAGCGCTTCCGCATCCGAGTTTTCCAGGAGATACACAAGTTCGTCAGCCTTGTAGCGGTAATTGACGTTGACCGGACTTGCCCCCAGCTTGAAGAGCGCAAACTGAATCTCGGAGTACTCATTTGAGTTGTGCAGGTAGATACCGGCTTTCGAATCAGCACCAATGCCATTGGCATCGAGTAGCGCGGCCAGACACGCCGCCCGGCGTTCGTAGTCCCCCCAGGTCAGAACCGAGCCATCGCAGATCCCAACGGTTTTGCGCGGGTATTTCCCGGCAATCAGCTCCCAGGCTGTCGCAAAATGTATGTCCAAAGTCCCTCCCCGAGGCCTCTTCCAGAGAGAGCCTGCGCCAATTCCACCAATAGTTGGCACATTTAGCCAGCGAATTTCGTTCTGAATAAATGGTGAGCGGCTCAAAACCGCCTGTGCGGTGGGAATTCCAAACTTTTTCACAGTTGGCACGACTATTGAATTACAAGAGTAAAAAGCAACACACAAACGGCTTAGACCAAGGATCAAAAATGAGCGCCAACAACATTCGCATGTCACGCATCTCCCACCCCAGAGGAACCTTCTGGGCGATGTTGCTTCTGACTGTTGTTTTCCTGGGTTTCGGTGTATGGGCGGAAGCCTGTCTGCCCGAAACCACTGCTTTCGGCAACACGCTGCCAGCAAACGAGTGGGTAGGACAGACACTGTCGTTCCTGCGGTAAAGACGCGCTCAAAGATAACTGTTAATCAGGGGTAAACCATGGCCGACGACATCGTCAGTCGCATCAAACGCAAAATTCATCTTGATAAAGAAAACGCCTGGGGACTGGGCGTCTGTGCAGGTATCGCCAACTACTGGCGTATCGATCCGGCATTCATCCGTGTCGGGGTTATCGTGGCAGGCCTCTTCATGGCGAAATTTGTCATCGCAGCGTATCTCATCGCATGGGTGGTTCTGGATGAGCGGCCGCTGATGCAGCGCGCTGAAGATATCCTGCAACGTGGGTCCGGCGCAAGCGCCGGACGGGCGAGCAGCGAATCGCCTACCGACGATTCGCGATGATGCGAGCCCTGGGCAAGCATCGAACTGAACCAAATCGCGGCAGGGATGCCGAGAAGATAATCCCAGTTTGAGAATCGCGGCTAAAGTCGCTCCTACAGAAAAATCTCCAGGTTTTTAGAGGTGCCTTTCAGCCGCGATTCTTAAGTCTGTCCCGCGAGCTCGGCAAAATCTTCGCCGAGTTCCGTCAGCGATTCCGCAAACCGGCGGCTCTGCTTCTCGGAAAGGTTACTGAGAACCGCCGCCACCACTTCGAGACTCAACTGTTCATTCTCCCCGCTGATCCGGGTGTATTCCTCCCCGTAGTACGTCTCCCTGGCCGCTACCAGGGTCCGGAAGCGCACATCGAAGCCTGTTGATTGCCGGTCTTCCAGGAGGTCCAGCAGCGCTTCCTGCCAGCGTCGCCGGTAGTCAGCCCACAACGCTCTCTCGGGTTGATAAGCGGTTGCCCTGCGTTCGATGAGCGCCACCTGCTCGTCATTCAGGCGGCCCGTAAACCGGCGCATTGTATCCTCCAGGTCTTTCGACCAGGCGGCCTGAGCCTCTTCCAGATCTAGGTCGATCTCGTCTTTCTCGATGTCCCGGTTGCTCTCTTCGAGGCGTGCAGGCAGTTCAGCGATCTGCTCATCCGTGAGGCTTGCCAGCAGGTTAACTGCCAGCGGCATACCTTCACTTTCCACTTCATCGGCCCACACCGTGAACTGTTCGAAGACACCTCGCAGCGTCGACGGTGTGACGGTATCGCTCAGCTGCACGGGGAGTTTCAGCATGAAGTCTGAATAAAGCGGCAGGTGGTTGGAGCGGTGCCAGGCGAGCAGCCTTTTCACTTCCTGATTCAGATACCGTCGCTGGTTATCATCCAGGTCTATGTAATCTGATACCTGCCAGCGGACAAAACGGTCGAGGTTGTTGTAAACGAGTTTGATACTGCAGCCCGACAGCAGCACTGCCGCGATCAATACAAGACTAACCTGCCGCATTCTGGTCCTCATCGTTCTGTCCATCTGCCTGTCCTTCCGGCCGCCCTGCTGCCTCCCCTTCTACCTGCCCTCCTGATTGCCAGAGAGCAAACGCGTCCATTTCTTCTTTAACCTGCGTGAACACGTATCCCAGTACCGCGATATCGTCTATCAATCCCCAGCCAAACAGAAAATCCGGAATGGTATCGAGTGGCACCACGAAGTAGAGCAGAGCCGCCACCACGATGACAATTGTCTTATTCGACACTTCCCGGTAGTCCCCGCTGACCCAGGCTCTGACGAGCGCAATTGCGAGCAACAACTGATCCTTTGCGTTCTTCAGTGAATCGCTGCCCTGAGCGGACAGTTTTCGCACCGCCTGACCAGCCAATTTCTGCACACGCTCGGGTGTCTGTACCAGAGACTTTGCCCGTCGCTCGAAAGACGGAAAACCGCGGGGTGGTTCATCACTCATGACGTGCGGGCCTCCTGTGCAACCCGCGGCCGGACGCTATCCAGGAGCATCCGCACAACCCTCTCTTCATCCGTGCCAAGCTCGAGGCTCTGGAGGCCAGCCTGGTGCACCGATTCCCCGAGGAGTTCAGCTCGATGGTTCATCAGATCCCGGGCATATGGCTTGCTGAACTCAGGATGTCCCTGGATGGTCACAATCTGCTCACCCAGAACAAAACCGCCAATCGGACAGCTTGCACTCGAAAGAAATACCTTCGCGCCTTCGGGCAAACGCAGGACCTGGTCTTTGTGGCTGGCCAACAACCGAACTTCATCGTGCGCGAACGTCCCGCGCAGTTCCTCGTCGATAACACGGCCGGTCTGCACGCCCACACACCAGCCAACCTCTGCGGGACCCACTTCACCGCCAAAAAAATGTGCAATCAGCTGATGTCCGAAACAGATGCCGATCACGCTGCGGCACTGATCGAGAGCATCTTTGAGGAAATCCACCAGCGGCGGCAACCAGGGCAGATCTTCGTAGACGCTGTGACGACTCCCCGTGATGAGATAGATGTCGCAGTCGATGTCCTCCGGCACGCTGAGGCGAACGTCATGATCAACGAACTCGAGGCTGGGCTCTACCCGACCAAAAACCTCCCGAAACATGGCAGGGTAATCGCCGTGTGACGGCTGGAATTTCTCCAGAACTGCATCAGTGCGCAGGATCCCCATTTTCATATGAGTGATCTTCCTGAGCGCTCAGATGATTTCAAAGTACCGCTCCAGCTGCCAGTCATTGATGTGCCGGTCGTATTCGCGACACTCCCACTCGCGGGTTATCGCAAAGTGTTCCACAAACACGTCACCAAAAAGCTCGCGAGCGGCGGTCGACGCCACAAAACGTTCTGAAGCCGTCCGGAGGTTTGTTGGAAACTGGCGTTCAGGCGGGAGTGTATCCTGGAGGTCGTAAGCGTTACCTGCGACAGGTTCATCCGGTTCGATCTCTTTCGAGATACCTTGCAGGGCTGCACCCAGAACCGCCGCCGCCACCAGGTAGGGATTTCCATCAGCACCGCCCACCCGACACTCCACCCGCTGGCTGGATCTGGAACCCGGTATGACCCGGATACCCGACGTGCGGTTTTCTATACCCCAGGTTGACGCCGTTGGAGCCCAGGCACCTTTCACCAGCCGGGTGTAGCTGTTGATCGTTGGCGCAAGCATCACCAGCAACTCGGGAAGGAAGGTGAGCAGACCGCCAACCGCGTGTCGCTGCAGTGTCGACATAGAGTGCGGGTGTGCTTCGTCGTAAAACTGGTTGTTGTAGTCGTCATCAGCAATGCTGAAGTGGTAGTGACCACTCTGTCCCGGATAGTCCATGGACCACTTGGCCATAAAGGTTCCGATGAGGTTCCTCTTCTGGAGGTACACCTTGGAGAAGGTTTTGAAGAGATTTGCCCTGTCTGCAGCTTCAACCCCTGTTTTGGATTTGAGGGCTGCTTCCCAGACACCCGGTCCCGTTTCGCAGTGCAGTCCTTCCAGATCACAATCTATGTCGCGGCTGTAGTCCATGAGCCCGCCAAAGAGTTCCGACTCCACTGAGCTGCGAAGCACCGAATAGCCGAAATTGCCGGGCGTCACCGGCTGCAGGTCCCGGTATCCTTTCTCGCGGACGGAATGCGGAGTCTCTTCGAAAACGAAAAACTCGTATTCGAATCCTGAGCGGACCGTCAGTCCCTGAGCGGCATACTGGTCAAGAACACTCTTGAGACGCGTACGGGGACACAGCGGATGATCTGCACCATCCGGCTCGACAAATTCACCGACAAAGTAAGGACAGTCTTCATCCGGGAGCCAACGCTCCGAATCGACCAGCAGGCGATAACCCGTGTCGGGAAAACCGGTGTGCCAGCCCGTATAGGTACTTGCGTCGTAGAGCTGGTCGTCGACGTCCCAGCCAAACACGCAATCGCAGAATCCCCCCTGTTTTTCGAGCAGCCCGGCAAACTTGTCAACGCCAACGTACTTACCGCGGATGACCCCGTCGATATCGGTCAGACCCAGCTTGACCCGGGTCACGCCTTTTTCCCGGTATTGCGCAAGTTTCTGGTCAAGCAGATCCTGGTCTTCGCTCATTTTGATGCGCCCGTATTCCAACCTGCCGGATTGTGCCGTGACACCCGCCGGGCCGCTACGTCAAATCGTCGAAATTAGCCCACAGATGTCCTCGGCCCTGTGGATAACTTTGAGGATAACTTGCATACAACAAAACCACCCCGCTGGAGGCAGGGGACCAGCACAACCGGGGCGTTAGCGGTCCAGGCTGGTTTTTTCTTTTAAATACATAAACTTAGTGGAGCCAAATCAGCAAATAGATGAAAAATCCGCTGCAATGTAGTGCAGCCGTTCAGGCATCAGGCCGCTGTGAATAACGCTTCTGAATTGACGTTAGTGACCGCTAACCCGGAAACGCACTTAATGTCACAATGGTGTCATATTCCCCGGAACACCCGCACCTAGTAAGAACAGTTAGGGTATGCCGATACCGGCTAAATGAACCGCGGCAGGCTGGTGGCAATGGCCACCAACAGTAGAGCGAGCAGTATGGTTGTCTGGGGCCGCCAACCGATCTTCTGCATCTGTAACGGCGCCGTCCGGCGCAACGTCGTCTCCAGGCCAAACCGTTGCAAGGTCGCCTCGAGAGGGGTTGGTTCGTCACTGTCCGATACACCCCCCGCTTCAGCGAGTTGAGAAATTATAGCCCGACGCTCCGCCCGGTACTCACTCATCGTCAAGTCACCAGCCCGCCACTCGCGAGCGAGCTTACGCAGGTGCAGGGCGTCAGGGGAAAGTCGCGATAACATCAGATTGCCTCCGGTACAAAGATCATTCCGTACTCCCGTTTTCCCTGGCTGCGACCATCCGACCGGCAAGTCCACCAGCCAGAACCGGGGCAACTGCCGATCTCAGCTCAGCCGCCCGCGCAGGGTCCAGAACCTCGAGACGGCTGATGCACTCATCGATCCTCGAACCGGCGTGTTCCTGCAAATCGCCTGCCTGCTCCGGATACGCACGTGCTATCCGGTTAAACATCTTCACCACGGCACCCGCGTCCAGCTGCAGGCAACTCACTTCCAGAACGTCATCCAGCTGAGCCGCCAGCATCGCCCGGGTCCGGGCCAGTTGTTCTTCGAGACGTGCTCTCTGGAATCCAGCCAGGGTCGATCGCAAGTCTGACGATAACGTTTCGTACTGCTCCGCATCCCCCAGCATCTGACCATGTGCCTGCCAGGCCTGCCCCGCCACGATCAGGCTCTCTTCATCGTTGCTTGCAACGAGACGCTCAATTTCACCAACGAGGTATTGGACCACCTGCTCACGTGAACGCTGCACCGAGGGGTCGTCTGCCAGATCACTGTCCAGCAGACCAAATGTCTCCTCTGCAGCCGTCAGCCACGCTTCATCCAACGGCATGTCTACCAAAGCAACCAGTGATCTCTCCAACCTCGATCTCAAATGGGGTACAAGTTGTTTCTGCACGTCGAACATCGCGGCATCCTGATAGATCGCCTGTGCTTCAGCTTCACTTCCGGCGTTCCGTATTGCGCGTGCATAAACCGTCGCGATCCTGTCTCCCATACCGGCGTAAGCCGATGTTTCGGGGGCAACCGTTTTCAGCGTTTGAACTTCACTCAGGAGCGCATCGCGCCACTCGGCATTGAACTCCGGATCGGCGAGCAGATCGTTGATCCGCTCAACCTGCGAGAGCACAAGGGTTTCTGTGCGAACTTCTTCTTTCACTTCACTGATTTCGACACTGTCGAACGCTACTGACAAAGCCAGTGTGAGAGAAACGATCGCAAGGGAGGCAGCAACGCTCCATGCACGCCATGGCACCCGGCCGAAAAGACCTTCATAAACCTCAGCCGCACTGACAGGGCGATCTCGACGGTTAAACGCAAGACAGCTCTCGATGATCCGCCAACGGCGCCTGGACAGTGATTTGATCCGGTCCGGACGCAGGTCTTCTTTGACAGCCTCGTCCGCCGGAACACGTCCGTAGGGATGACATCCGGTCAGCACCAGGTACATGACCACACCCAGTGCGTACAGGTCATCACGGGGTTCCGCATTGTCCCCGTTCAGCATTTCGCGACTCGCATACGCAGGGGTCAGAGCCTGAAGATTCAAACCCTCTACATCGCGATCCTGATCTGCAGGGTTCATGCGTACAGCTCGCGCTATCCCGAAGTCCAGGATTTTTGTGCCCGTCCGGGTTACAAACACGTTGCCCGGTTTGAAGTCCGCGTGAACCACCCCCTGCTCATGAGCGTGCATCAGACCGGCGACAACATCCCGGATGATCTGCCACGCCATTTCCTCCGGCAGTCCTGCCGGGTAAGCCTGCAGAAGCTCAGCGAGCTCCCGGCCGTCGAGGAGTTCCATGGTGATGTATGGCAGATCACCGTCTTTGTCGAAGTCAAAGATGGAGACGATGTTCGGATGACGCAGCGTCTGAGATTTGGACGCTTCCCGCTGCAATGCGATAAATGCTTCCGGGTGTTGCTGAAAATCCGCGTTGAGGACTTTGACAGCGATATAGGGTTCGTCGTCCCGCGCTTCCACCTTGCGCAGATCTTTCGCCCGGAACACAGTCCCCATACCACCGCTGCCTATCCGTTCTTCCAGGACGAAACGACCTTTCAGTATCCGTTTCTCGCCAGTCTGAACAGACAAGGCATCAGTCGGCGACGGTTTTGCTCCGGAGCCGCCTGTCGCACTCGGAGCACCCGGCGTTGCATCACGGACTGCAATCCCGTCGTTACGAACAATGGTCACATCTGCCCGGGAAGGAACTTTTTTCACAGGCCGCCCTGCATGGCCGTCTGCGCACGTGTCACAACGAGAGATACGTTATCGCGCGCATCACCCGCAAGACAGCTTCTCATCATCTCGGCGACCGCGTCATCCACACCCATCTCCAGGGCATGGGCAATTTCCGGCGCCTTGAGCTCACGGTACAGCCCATCGGTGCAGAGGAGCATCGTGTCCCCCGGCTGAATATCAAACACGGCAATGTCGAGGTGCAGTTCGTTCTGCCCTCCAACAGCCCGGGTGACAACGTGTGTGTCGCAGTTGAGTGCCTGCTCTTCGGTGACACCCCCTGTATCGAGGAGATCGGCAACAGGGTTGTGATCCCGTGTAATCAGCTCGAGGGTGCGCCCGCGTACGCGGTACAAACGGCTGTCACCTGCCCACAAGACTACACCCGTGTTTTCCCTTGCGAGCATCACCACAACGGTGCTGCCGATCGTTCCGCCAGGACAGTGTTCGCGCGCGTAATGGCGCAGATGGTCGTTCACAAAAAGCAGGCAATCCTCGACCCGATCAACGCTTTCACCAAGGTTCTCATCGAGTTCGAGCTGCGCCAGGGAATCGGCAATGTACTCGCTGGCGTAATCACCGGCGGAATGTCCACCCATCCCGTCCGCGACCATCCAGATGCCTTTTTCGACTGAGGAGAATACGGCGTCTTCATTCTCGGTCCGCCGGTTGCCCCTGTGTGTATCCTGGGCGCTCTGCCACTTCATCAGCGCAGCACCTGCAGAAAGCGAATCGGGTCGGCAATGCGCAGCGGTGCACCCAGCGTTATCCAGCCGCCGCCCCACAGCCTGTGGCTGTCACGGTGGACGTGGGTAACGGTGTTGTCTTCACTTTGCACCCAGGAACCATTGGTACTTTTGTCGACAAGGTAAAAGTCGTTATTCCGGTACTCGATGACCGCATGTTCGCGGGAGACCGAATCACGGTCGAGAACGAGATCGTTAGACGTAGCTTTGCCGAGGCACAGCAGGGCCTCACCCCCAGATCCCGGGGTTACTTCGACTACAGAATCAGCCACCTCGAGCAGCAGTCGAGGTGCCGCCAACGCTTCCATGCCGCAGATCCGCGCATATCAATCAATCTGTCAGGATACGGAGTTGAGGGGCGTCAACGTGTGACGTGGCTCACGAATAATAGGGAAACAATGGAGGCCGGTGTATACGCCGGACGGGCGAGCAGCAAAAAATAGTAACAATGGGGTCTGACCCCATTGTTACTATTTTAGTGCATGAAATTGAACATTCGGCGCCGGTAGGCTGCCGCCATGGGGTTCCCCTTACCCAAAACGGAGAAAATGCGGATCATGGTCAGCCGACCGATGTCGTCGCGGAACGCGCGGTCCGTCCGGAGAATATGCATTGCGTCTTCGAGAGCATCTTCGAACGCATCGCTGACCGCGTACCTCACGCTGCGCTGGTAGCGCGCTTCAAGGTCATCGCCGTCTGCACTTATCCGTCTCTCGAGTTCTTCCAGGTCTTCGAATCCGGCGGCTTCTTCCACAAATTCGAGACGATTCTGCGGCCTGTCTCTCTCTTCCGTGTCTTCAGGTATGGATGCAAGCACCGTACGTGCATCGTCGAGATCTCCCTTTCTGACGAGAACGTCTGCAAACTCCACCCGGAATCCCTGGTTCCCCGGCTCTTCGTTGACCGCCTGCTGCAGCATCGCAACAGCCGTTTCATAGTCGCCGGAAGCGATAACCGCTTCCAGTTGTGCCTTGATCGCTTCTGCCGGTGACTGGGTGAGCGCATCCATCAACGCGCGGAGTTGCAGTTCGTCCTGAGGCCCATCAAGTTGCTCGATGATCTTTCCCTGGCTGACAACCCGCAACGCTGGCAGACCACGAACCTGGAGATGCTGAGCGAGGGTCTGGTCCTCAGCGACGTCACAGAGTCCCAGCACCACCTTACCGGCGTACGTTGCAGTCAGTCCCTCTATGGTCTGCCGGGCTTCGACAGACGGGGGAACCTGGTCTGCCCAGAACAGAAGCAGAACCGGAACGTTCTGCGAGCGTTCCACAACTTCCGTCTGAAAATTGTCAGGCGTAACTTTGAACGAAGCAGCTTCCATTACCTTCTACCTTCGTGCACCTCCAACGAGCGACCGCGTAGTCTACAACACCTCGGTGAACGAAGTCTGGCGCAGCAGAGGCCGCTGACCGATCCAGTCGAAGCCACCATGTTGCGAGGCGATGTCGAGCGACCCCAATCGGTCGTGAAACCCTGAGAAGACTTCTGCCAGCCGGTCGGGATGGTTGTTCTGTTCGCTCACGTGTCCAATAACAACGTTGAGATCGTCATTCATCACCCGGTCCAGGAAATCAGCGGCCTGGACGTTGGAAAGGTGGCCGAGGTCCTTACCGACTCGCTGCTTGAGGCGTGGCGGATAGTCGCCACGCATCAGCATGTCGTAATCGTGATTCGCTTCCAGCAGCAGATGTGTGCAGCCTTTGTACTGGCTCACCACGTGGTTAGTGATGCAGCCGAGGTCTGAGAGAACGCCGATCGTTTCATCCTGACCATGGATGACAAATTGGGTCGGTTCCCGGGCGTCGTGTGGTACCCGTACGGGATTGATTTCGAGATCATCGATCCGGAACGGGACGTCACCGTCGAACGGAATGGTGCGTACCCCATCCAGACCCTTTTTCAGAGTTCCATAGGATGCGTAAACCGGTATCGCGTATTTATGTGCCAGCGCCGCCACACCGCCGATATGGTCTGCGTGTTCATGGCTGACGAGAATGGCATCTATGTCACCGCCACCCATCCCTATTCGTGCCAGGCGTTGTTCGGTCTGTTTGAGAGTGAAACCGCAATCAACGAGGAGTGTGCATTTCCCAGCAGCAACGATGGTGCCGTTGCCCTTTGACCCGCTGCCGAGAGAGGCAAATCCCATCAGGTCGCGAATTCGCGGATCAGTACCAATACCTGTTGGGCAACCTCGGCCTGAACCGGCCTGTCTCCCGTCGACTCGAGCACAATCACCCGGTAACGCTCACCACTGCCTTCCACAACAATCTGCAGATCCAGCGCATCTCCCTTGTCGTCGTCACAGCTGAAAGTGAGGCGACAGAAGAATCCGGGACCGTCATCTTCCTCCCTTGTAAAAACTTCCGGGGGAATGTGGACGACAAACATGCCTGAGTCGCGATCGAGCGCCAGCACTTCCACTTCGGCATTCTCCAGCGATTGACCGAGCGTTGCCCACGCGCGTTCGTAGTCGAGGCGGAGTTCAAGTTCGGGATACCCCTGCTCGTTACGCCGGATAATCGCTTTCTGTGTGCTCCCTATCTGCAGCGCCACCTTCGATACGGTCTGTTCCGAGACCTTGGCAGCGATGTACGCACCAACCTCGCTCAGGAATTCGTCTTCCGCGTTGTGCACGTGTGAGATCACATTATTGAAGGAGACCAGGGTCTCGTCAGTTGGCAGCGAAACGCTGTCGTTCTCGTGACGCGCATGCACCTCGGTTGTGCCCGGGCGCAAACCCTGCTCCACCTTGATCAGGTACCGGTCCTGACCGAGATCCAGTTCGACTGCTGCTTTGGTTTCTTTCGTCAGCGTCCGGATCACGTCCCTGTACGTGGTCTGCTCGATTTCCATCCACTCGGTGTTCAGCCGGCCAGTCTCGGGCGCATCGAGTGTCACCGACACACCATTCTCCGCCAGGAACTGCTTGATTTTCGGCCACGCGGTGGTTGGCCCTTCCGGAACGACAAGCCAGCGCCGATCACCCAGTCGCTGGAGCCGGACCTCGTCACGATTGTCATTTGCATAAATGGCATCCGGCAACGGCGGACGTTCCGGGTAGAAGGACGGGTTTTCCGGAATGGGTGTCGGTGGTATCGGGAACGGGTCAGTGTTATTCAGATTCCTGAGATCTTCCGGCACGACCAGCGCATTGTGTTGCTGCGCTTCGAGATAGTCGTCCCTCGGGTTGAGAATGAGACCTTCCTCACCCGGGCGCATCCAGTCCAGCCAACTGCAGCCACCGGACAGGATTCCCGCCAGCAGAACCCATCCGAATGGTCTTGTCGCTATACCCTTCATTCTCCGTCTCCAAACGCCGCGAGGCGCTTACGGACCTCCTCGTGATGGATGTCAGACAATGGCAGCAGCGGCAATCGGATACCACCCTCAATCCGGCCCAGATCACACAGCGCCCATTTCGTCGCCGTCGGGGACGGCTCGACAAACAGGATTTCATGAATCGGCTGCAACCGCGCATCGAGGTCCGCAGCGGTTTGCCGGTCCCCGTCGAGATAGGCTGCGCAGAACTGTGCCATCTCGCGAGGCAATACATTTGCCGTTACGGATATGGTCCCGACCGCGCCAAAATCCAGCATCTGCAGTGTCTGGGCATCTTCTCCCGACAGGACGATGAAATCGTCGTCCACGAGCTGGCGTATCTCCGCAACCCGGTTGGCATCACCACACGCCTCTTTTATCCCTATGATCCGCGGATGGGCGGCCAGCTCAGCGACTGTCTCTGCCAGGAGGTCACAGGCAGTTCGCGGTGTCACGTTGTAAAGCACCAGTGGCACATCAGTCTCCGCAGCAATTGCGTTGTAGTGTGCAACGAGCCCACGCTGCGTCGGTTTGTTGTAGTAAGGCGTGACCAGCAGACAGGCATCCGCACCAGCAGCTTCTGCCTCCCGGGTCTGATGAATGGCTTCCGCGGTCGCATTGCTACCGGTGCCCGCAATGACGGGAACCTGCCCAGCCACAACATCGATCGTGCGCTTGATGACACGAAGATGCTCATCGGTGTCGAGTGTCGGTGACTCACCCGTCGTTCCCATCGGGACCAGGCCGTGGGTACCTGAGTCCAGATGCCAGCCCACCAGGCTCTCCAGAGCCTGCCAGTCTACCGCTCCGTCAGGATGCATCGGGGTGACCAGGGCAACGATACTACCCTGCAGCATGAGGATGTCTCACTCGCTTAAAACAGGGGCGGAATGGTAAAGAGTTCAGGAGCCCAACACAATTTCGCGCAACGTCGTGAGATGGTTGTTTGACCATCCTGCCTCATAACCTTCCACTTCCTGAGCTGCCGTATCCCCCAGCACATCGAACCCGTGGTGGAACAGTTCCACCAGCGTTCCCAGGGGATGTGATGTCAGCCTGAACGTCCAGTACAGATCGACCGGCCAGGCCATCTCCTCGGATTCCCAGTTGATGGCCATGGAGAGTTCACGTCCAGGCTCCAGGACAACCACCCGGCCACCGAAGTGCACCTCCGTGCCATCGATATCGACACTGAAATCAACGGCGCCACCCGGCTCCGGTTCCAGCCTGTGCAACACATGACCCTGATTGAGCCACGCACTGATCTTCGGTGAGCTTTCAAATTCCTGCCAGACGCGCTGCGGGTCAGCTTCGATGAGTGCAGATCTTCGAACATGGACTGCAGATATCTCGAGCCCCATAAACTCTCCTCAGTCAGCCAGAGCCGCCTGCTCTTCCGGTGCTTCCGGTGCCCTTGGCCAGGCTTTGTAGATGGCTTTGATGAGTGTCGCCAGCGGAATGGCAAAAAAGACACCCCAGATACCCCACAGACCGCCGAACGCGAGAACTGCAACAATGATGGTGATCGGGTGCAGGTCGACCACTTCAGAAAAGAGCAGAGGTACCAGCACATTCCCGTCCAGAAACTGAATCACCGCGTAAACCGACATCACAAGCGCCAGATCCCAGGACCACCCGAACTGAATGACCCCAACGGCAAAGACGGGAATTGTTGCCAGCGCTGCCCCGACGAAAGGGATGAGAACCGAGACGCCAACAAGAACGCTCAGGAGCGCCGCGTAATTCAACCCAAGCATTGTGAAACTCACGAACGTGGTTGCACCCACAATCAGGATTTCGATGAATTTGCCCCTGACATAGTTCCCGAGCTGTTCATTCATCTCTACCGCAACAGCGGCAAGGAGAGGCCGTTCGAAAGGTACGAGCGACCTGATCCAGTCAAGCAGCTGCTCTTTGTCCTTGAGAAAAAAGAAAACCGAAATTGGTGTCAGCACGAGGTAGATGATCAGACCAAAAACCGAGAAGACCTGATCAAACGCCGTCTCGACGACCGATGCGCTCAGACTCCCCAGCTCGACCGCCCCTTGATCGAGTAGAGCTGTAACCTGCTCCTGCGTCACGTACTCCGGAAAACGTTCAGCCAGACCGGCGAGGCCCTCGCGTAAACGCACAAGCACGTTAGGCAGAAGCTCGACCAGGCCCTGCAGCTGCTGCCATACAAGCGGAACCACGACAAACAGGAGCGCCAGAACGCCACCGACAAAAAGCAGGAATGCGCTGCTCACAGCGATCATTCTGGGCACCTTCCTGCGCTCCATGTAACCGACGAGGCCCTGCAGCAGAAACGCAAGAACGAGACCTGTCAGCACCGGCGCAAGCGATCCACCCACAACCGCCAGGACAATCAGCATGCCCGCGATCAGCAGAACCAGGTAAATCGCGTCCTCGTTCGAAAAGTAGCGGTTGACCCAGTCGCCGATCGTGGTGAGAAATTTCACTGTTTCTTCTGCAAAAGGTAGGTATAAACCCCGCCGTCTTCAGACGAATTCAGCAGCGCGTTACCGCTTTGTCGCGAAAAGACTTCAAAATCCCTGACAGAACCCGGATCGGTTGCAATGACCTTGAGCTGGTGGCCCGGGGACATTTCATTCAGCGCCCGTTTCGCCTTCAAAAGTGGCATTGGACAGGTAAGCCCCTGAGCGTCGAGAATGCGAACTTCTTCATCCATAGTGGATCAAAGTATAACCTTCCACCGGATAATTGAGGCGTGAATTTGGGTCCAGCGAGAAAACTTGGCGTGATTGTTCTGGCCGTGGTGACCGCGGTTGTGCCGGTTCAGGCCGAAGTCCAGCTCCCGAGCCTGGGTGATGCTTCATCGTCCCTGATATCACCGCAACTGGAACGCGAAATCGGTGAGTCGTTCCTGAAACAGCTCCACGCGGCTTTGCCGACCCATCCTGACCCAATCATCAAATACTACGTATCCGCGCAACTCAACGAACTCGCCCAGCATTCCGACCTGAGAGACGGCCTCATGAGCGTTGTGGTCGTCGACAACGAGGACATCAACGCGTTTGCAGCGCCCGGTGGGGTCATTGGAATCAACCTCGGACTGCTGCTGCACGCTCATGACGTACACGAATACGCATCAGTCATGGCCCATGAAATTGCTCATCTGAGTCAGCGTCATTTCGCCCGCGGGGTGATCGAACAGCGAAACCAGACGCTGCCAACCATCGCTTCCCTGCTGGCTGCGCTCATCATCGGTGCAGCTGGTGGTGGCGATGCTGCTCTAGCCGCGATCAGCACGGTTCAGGCTGCATCTGTTTCCAATCAGCTGCGCTTCAGCCGGGAGCGTGAGCAGGAAGCCGACCGGATCGGCATGAATACGCTGGTTCGGGCGAATCACGACCCGGCCGCGATGGCCCGGATGTTCGAACGCATGTCGCGGGCCTACCGCTTCACACGCAAGCCCCCGGAATTTCTGTTAACGCACCCTTTGTCCGAAACACGTGTCGCTGACGCCCGCAATCAGGCCCTTTCCTACCCGCACAAGTCCTACGAAGACTCGCTCGACTACCAGTTAATGCGCGTGCGTGCCGAGGTCCATTACCAGTCGAGCCCTGCCGAGGGCATCAAAATCTATCGCAAGAGGCTGCGCGACAATCCCGACGACGCCCCGGCCAACTATGGCCTCGCATTGTCTCTCAGCCGGAATGACGATCACGACGAGGCCCTCACGCGGGTCGAAGAACTGCTCAACATCAATCCGCAGAGCATTCTGTACAACGCCGCTTACGCCGAGCTCCTGATCGAGGCTGACCGAACGGAAACCGCCAGAGCCATGCTCAGCCACCAGCTTGTGCTCAATCCGGACAACGCACCCCTTTCCATGCTGTACGCCCGGGCTCTCAACAGGGTGGGGGAACATGAAGCGGCTGAGCAGGTACTCGAACGCCAGTCGCGTATCCGTCCTACCGATGTCGACGTCTGGTACGAACTCGCGGAAACCGCGGGTCTGGCCGGAAACGTGGCAGGCGTTCATCTCGCACGGGCGGATTACTTCTACCTGCACGGCTCGTATCACCGGGCCATCCAGCACCTCGAGTATGCCCAGCGCCTGGTCCGGCGGGTAAATCCCCAACTGCAGACGAAACTGGCTCAGCGGATTCAGGACCTCAGAACAACCATCAGAATGCAGCAGCAGAGTTAGGTCCGAACACCCGGGAGCTAATTCGGCAGGGACGCCACGAGGCTAATCCAACTGCAAGAATCGCGGCTGAAGCCGCTCCTACAGAAAGATCTTCTTCAGCCGCGATTCTTCTGGAAATCCAGCATCCGGTCGAGCGGCTCTTTCGCTCTGCGGCCGAGTGCTGGATCAACGTGGATTTCATTGCTTGCCCGGTAAGCCTCATCGGTCAGGAGTTTGTCCAGTGTCTCGAGCTCGTTCATCGCCATCCACGGGCAATGGGCACAGCTGCGGCACGTTGCCCCGTCTCCGGCTGTCGGGGCTTCGATGAACCGCTTGTCCGGATTCAGCTGTTTCAGCTTGTGAAAGATGCCCCGGTCCGTTGCAACGATAAAGATGTCGTGGTCGAGTTCGGAAGCCGCCCGGATGATGGCGCTGGTCGAGCCGACAGCGTCGGCAATGTCGATCACCGCAGCCGGTGATTCCGGGTGAACGAGGACTCCGGCATGGGGATAGACCTTCTTCATATCGAGCAGGGCCTGGGTTTTGAATTCCTCGTGAACCACACATGCCCCGCTCCAGAGCAGCATGTCCGCGCCCGTTTCGCTTTCTATATACCGTCCCAGGTGTTTGTCCGGTGCCCAGAGTATTTTCTCGCCGCGGGCCTTCAGGTGATTGACTATGTCCAGCGCACAACTCGATGTGACGATCCAGTCTGAAAGCGCTTTGACCCGGGCAGACGTATTGGCATAAACCACAACCGTCCGGTCCGGATGTTCGTTCATAAACGCCTCAAACTCATCGGGCGGGCAACCCAGATCCAGTGAGCACTCTGCTTCGAGCGTGGGCATGTACACGTTTTTTTCGGGTGAGAGGATTTTGGCCGTCTCACCCATAAACTTAACCCCGGACACAATCAGCATGTCGCTGTCACTATCCCGCCCGAAACGCGCCATTTCCAGAGAGTCACTGACACACCCTCCGGTCGCCTCAGCGACATCCTGAACGTCCCCGTCGACGTAGTAGTGAGCCACCAGAGTGGCGCCCAGCTCCTTGAGCCCGCGAGCGATGTTCTCCTTCAGCCGGTCACGGTCGACGGATGGCAGGGGGCACGCTTCCACCACCGGGATATCTTCTGGATTGAGCGTGTAGTCTGGTAGGCTCGCGCCAGTCATTTACGACCCAATTTGAAAACGGGGCACGAATGTTAGAAGCAAACCGCCCGAAATGCGAATAGGGGAAACAGCCTATGCAGGTCCTCTTTATTGTCGATCGAAATCAGGAACATAACGACAATCACGAGCGGCTGCCCCAGGCGTTCAAGAGCGCCGGTTGGGAGGTATTCGTCGAGTTCTGGGACGCTCTCTACTCATCGAGCTCCGGTCCTGGAATGGGTTCCACGGATCAAGGAGAACTGGATCTCATCT
The DNA here is from genome assembly GCA_028277965.1 of Pseudomonadales bacterium. Lineage (GTDB taxonomy): Bacteria > Pseudomonadota > Gammaproteobacteria > Pseudomonadales > Azotimanducaceae > UBA4421. The sequence continues at coordinate 45,350 of JANQFF010000434.1, read as the reverse complement.
GGCCTGTGGGTCTGGGACCTCATGCCAGCTTCATTGATCGGATTCAGATCCTCTGCGAGTTTCCGGCGGAGAGTTTCATCACCCGTCCAACCGCGTGGCTGACCCACCACGGGAAAGCCGCGTGGCTCCGATACGCACCGGAAACCCACGTCGCGCCAGTGGCACAGCTGGCGGATTTCCTCCGGGAACAGGCAGGGAACTGGGTAGTGAAGCCGAACGCCGGAAGCTTCGGCCGCGATGTGACCCGGGTTACCAACGTGCCTGAACTCGTCGCGGCCACGTCCGGGGCACCGGACCACTGGTGGGTGTTACAGCGTTACGTCCCGGAAATCGAAAGTGGCGAAACCCGCACGCTGATCTGCCGCGACGAAGTGCTTGGCAGCTACCTGCGCGTTCCATCCGACGGTTTCAAAGCCAATCTCGCCGCGGATGCGGAGCTCCAGCTGACTGAGCTTGACGAATGCGCCCGTCACATCGTCGCGCAAACGCATCAGATGCTACAGGACAGGGGTATAGGTTATGCCGCCATAGATACCGCAGGTGGGTACCTCGTCGAGGTGAACATCGCCAATCCCGGAGGGTTGAGCTCACTCGAGGCGCTTGGAGATCACACGATCTACGAACGCCTCGTCAGAGCAGTTGCTCGCTCGTTTTAACGCCCGCCGCCGTCAACCCGAATTGTCGTTCCGGTCGTGAACGTGGTCGACGGGCTTGCAAGGTAGAGCGCCGCACCTACAATTTCCTCAGGCTGGCCGCCACGCTGCAGCGCCTGACTGACTTTTGCACGCTCTTCGAACGCCTCCATGTCCCAGGCTTTCGAGATGTCCGTCAGGAACGGTCCGGCGACGATGCAGTTGACCCTCACCTTGGGTCCGTATTCAAACGCAAACGACCGTGTCAGCGCATTCAGACCCGCTTTTGCCGCTCCATACGGCTCCGAATCCGGTGACGGATTCAGCGAAGCCGTGCTGCTGATATTGATCATGCTGCCACCGTCACCAGCAGCCATACGCTCCCCAACGAGAGCCATCAGCCGGAACGGACCTTTGAGATTGAGACCTACTACCTTGTCGAAGAGCTCCTCAGTAACAGACGCCAGATTCGGATAGAGCGGCGAGAGACCTGCGTTGTTGATGAGAACGTCGATCTTGCCGAATCGCTCGTAAGCTGCGTCGACCAGGCCTTCAATTTCATCCCACTTGCCGACGTGACAGGGATAAGCCAGAGCCTTACGCCCCATCGCCTCAACCTGTGCGGCAACTTCCTCGCACGCGTCAATTTTGCGACTTGTGATCACCACATCGGCACCACGTTCCGCCATAGCCAACACCATCTCTTTGCCGAGACCGCGACTACCACCTGTCACCAGCGCCACTTTGCCGCTGAAGTCCAACAGCTTGTCCATCCTGCCCCCTATTTATTCGAGTTATCGTTTAAACTGATTCGTTCGAGATCATAACCCACCGATCCAAAACAGAAGAAATACAAACCAATCAGGAGGAAACACTCTCATGGGTAAACTGGACGGTAAAGTTGCGCTGGTCACAGGCGCGGGAGGGGGCCTTGGGCGAGCACACGCGATGCTGCTGGCCGAACAGGGCGCCAGTGTTGTCGTCAACGACCTCGGCGGTTCACGCGACGGTACAGGAGCCGGAAGCTCGATGGCGGACGGCGTTGTAGAGGAAATCAAGGCGGCCGGTGGACAGGCTGTTGCGGACTACGGGTCAGTCACCAACCGCGATGACGTAGAAAAGATGGTTCAGACCGCCGTCGACAGTTTCGGCCGCCTGGACATCTGTATCGCCAACGCCGGAATCCTGCGCGACAAGTCATACAAAAACATGGATGACGACATGTGGGACGTGGTGATCGACGTGCACCTGCGCGGAACCTATCTCACAACCAAGGTCGCCTATGACCGTATGCTCGAACAGGGTGAAGGCGGACGCATCATCGTCACAAGTTCCACCTCAGGGCTTCTTGGCAACTTCGGCCAGACGAACTACGGTGCTGCCAAAGCCGGGATCGCTGGTCTCATGCGGTGTCTCTGGCTCGAGGGCATGAAGTACGGTGTCACTGTCAACGTGCTCGCGCCAACAGCCACATCACGCATGACCACCGACATCCTGCCGGAAGAAGTTCATGACAACTTCCCACCGGAAGCGGTTTCACCGCCGATCGTGTGGCTTTGTACAGATGATGCCAAAGACGTAACGGGACGTCAGTTCCTGGTCGGGGGCAACAACGTCTCCCTGCTGTCCTGGCAGGTCACTCCCATCGCCAAGAAAGATCTTTCAGAAGGATTTTTCGGGGTGGAGGAGATCGGTGAACTGATCGAGGCCAGCAAAGACAACTGGCCGCCCATCAACCCGATGAGAGGCTAGATCGTTCGTGGCCGTGAACCTGCTCGACTACATGCCTTTTGCGAATACGCTGGGCATCGAGGTATCCGTCGCTGAGAAAGACCGGATTGTCGGCTCGCTCACGGTCACCGAAACCATCTGCACAACCGGCAAAATCATGCACGGCGGTGCCGTGATGTCTTTTGCCGACACGCTGGGTGCTATAGGCGCCTTTCTGAATCTTCCGGAAGGCGCCAAAGCCACCACAACCATCGAAAGCAAAACCAACTTCCTTGGACCCGCGCCAATCGGGGCAACCATCACCGCTGAATGCACACCAGTGCACGTCGGCCGGCGAACGTCTGTCTGGCAGACAAAAATCTCTACGGAAGAAGGTAAAGCCGTGGCGCTGGTGACGCAGTCACAGATGGTTCTGACATAACTTTTTGTCAGACAGATCCCAGGTTGATGTGGTTTAGGTTGAAACGCTCGGCCGTGATGTTGAGATGAAAAGCTCGTTCATCATCCTTGTACTTCTGCTTGTCGCGCAGACAGCGCTTGCCCAGAACCCCATGTACAAACCTTCGTCGCGCAGTCCCGCGGCGATCGACATCACCACCAACGAATACGGTTTCAGCCGCAGCGCACCCGGGGCATTGGGTATCGGTGACACCGCACCTGACTTCACATTGCCTCGTGCAGGCGGTGGCGTCGTTCAGTTGAGTGAGCTTCGCAACGATGGTCCCGTGGCCATCATCTTCTACCGCGGACACTGGTGACCTGCCTGCAATGTGCAGCTCGGTGAGCTGCAGAACCAGATCAAGCGGTTTGAACGCAGGGGTGTCTCCGTCATTGCCCTTTCCGTCGACAGCCCCACGGATTCCGAGGCGATGGTTGAACGCCTGGGGCTCACCTACGATCTTGCAAGTGACAGCGACCAGGCCACAATCAAAGCATTCCGGGTCCAGAATCCCGACACCCGGGAACTTGCGATTCACGCTGTGTATATCGTCGACGAGGCCAGCCGGGTCGTATACCGGAAAGTCGCTCGAAGACGACCGGTCTCTGCTGAGCTCATCGACGCCATCGATGCGTTCCAGGGAACCTATCCACAGAACGACCCGGCTGAGCCGCGACGGCGGATTAACGTGGCGTACCCGCAGAATAACTTTCAGGCCCTTCTTGAGGTGTCAGCGGTCGACGCCCTCCTCCCCGACATTGATCCTGTGGAGTTCAAACGGATCGTTAACCTCATCAGCGCGATGAAACTCGACGATGCGCTGTTTGCATTCAAACGTCTGGTGCTCGCTTCGAAGGAAGCTCACAGTCAGGATGATCTCCTTGGTGTAGCTGCATGGATGGTGCGTCAGAGCCTGTTTGCTTCCAACTCAACAGCGATTGACCTCGGCAAGGAACTGCGTACGCGGCTCAACCGTGTGGGTGAGCTCGAAGCGGCTGAGCAAAACGCAGACCCGGAACAACACGATGAGATTCTGCACACCCTGGCTGCAGCCCGGGCGGCCCTCACCAGAGTCCGGGCAGATATTGAACGCCAGGCGGATGAGTGGAACCTGAGGTTTGCCAAATCGCACCTGAGAGGTTACCGGGAAGTGGTGCTGGCTGCTTTCCGTAATTGATCAATCGCGGATAAATCCGCTCCTACAGAGCTAGTCAGGTTTTCTATTCCCGGCTGTGTCTGCCGCCTTTGTCCCCCGGTGCCCGGACAACAAACACCGGTTTATCCTCCGCCACCTTGGCCCATGTCCTGCCATTCTCATCCGCTCCCATGAGCCAGATCGCCTCGTCCGCAAGCGCTTCCGGTGTCATAAACACCGCCTCGTCCGTCTTCTGCTCATCAGGGATGATGTTGGTCGCAACCCCACCGGGACAGAGCGCGTTGATGAGGATGCCACGTTTATCCAGCGGTCCACCCAGGCTCCGGACCAGCCCGACCACGGCATGTTTGCTCATCGCGTACAGCGGATCCGTTGCATAGGGCGCAACACCGGCCAGCGAAGCAGTGACCACAATGGCACTGCCGGACTGCATCAGCGGCAACAGTGCACGTAACCCGTACACGACCCCGTTTACATTGACTCCCATCATCTTCTCGAGGTTTTCGAGCGTGGCTGCTTCGAATGTGTATTCCGACAGTGGCGCATCGGGCGGTGCAATCTGAATACCCGCATTCAGGTGGACGTGTGTTGGCGCGCCGATGGACTCGAGATGGACAACCACGTTCTCCCAGTCATCCAGGGAACTGACGTCGCAGTGCAGATAGTCCGCGCCGGTCTCGGCCACCAGATCAGCACCGGCAGTGTCATTGATGTCGAGGGCGAGTACGTGTGCCTCCGGGTATCGCTTGCGCACCTCTCGAACAACCGCTGCACCAATACCGGAGGTAGCGCCGGTTACCAGCCAGACAGATTTATCAGCCATGTCTACCTCTGCTGTACTTTGAGCGGGATAACAAACTGCTGACCCGTGGCGATTGTCACGTCCACATGAAATTCGTCATCTGCAGGATCGTCCGGATTGTTGTTGTGCCGGGAGTACTTGAGGACCTTGAGACCACCTTCGGAAACCGCTTCGAACGTGATTGAGTTTTCCGTCATTTCCTTCATGGTCATTTTCTGGGCAGCCTCGCTACGAGGGGTGAACGGTATATCCCACTGCTGCAGGTAAAGATCCAGTGTCCCATTGGCTTCTTCGATGGAGACAATCTCCACCATGTCCGTGCCCTCAGCGTTGGTCGATCGAACCAGCGAGACTATGGTGCCTGCGCGCGGCAACCCCCAGTTTTCCTCGAGGACATTAGGCTCCGGACCATCCCAGCTACCGGTCATCCACGCGAGATCATCAACACTCGGTGCGCTCTCGGCGCTCACGGTAAAACTCAATAGAACAGCTGTCACAAAAACCAATGACTTCATCACACCCTCCTTCAGTTCGCTTGCACGCTACAGTGCAGAAGGCGAACCCTCAAGTACAATAACCGAAGACACACAGGGGAAAGACACATGACACAAGCCGCTGAAATCGATCCGGACGCGCTCAAGCGTTACTCGTTTTCTGTCTGGAACTTCAAGCAGGGAGAAATGGTATCCCTGATGATCCATCTCGGTGACCGTCTTGGGCTCTACAAAGCAATGGACGGTGCCGGACCTATCACAGCTGCTGAACTGGCGGACAGGACGGGCCTCCAGGAACGCTGGTTATTTGAGTGGCTGCGTGGTCAGGCTGCAGCCCGGCTTCTCAACTACCACGACGTCGACCGCTTTGAACTCAGTGCCGAAGGCGCTGCCGTTCTCGCCCAGGAGGAAGACAGTCTGTCGTTTGCCGCGGGCGCTTTTGCCGGTGCGACACCGCCGGACACCGTCGACAAGCTGGTGGAAGCGTTCAAAACAGGCATTGGTCTGTCTTATGAAGAACTCGGACCGAATGCTGCACACAGAACAGAACGGATGCTCGGCCCCTGGACACGTCAGGAGCTCGTTCCAAACATCCTGCCTGCGCTGGATGGGGTTGTTGTAAAACTCGAAGCTGGTGCCGTTGCAGCAGATATTGGGTGCGGCGGCGGTGTAGCCCTGATGACGATGGCTGAAGCCTTCCCCAATTCGCACTTTCACGGTTACGACCCGTCACAGCACGCAATCGACCGTTGTCAGCAGAAAGTGGATGAACTTGGCCTCGACAACGTCACCCTGCACGTAGCCGGTGGGGAGGATGTTCCGGACGAACCCACTTTCGACTTCCTCATCACATTCGACTGCATCCATGACATGACACGACCCGCTGATGTGATTGCGTGCATACGCCGCGCGATGAACGAAGATGGCACCTGGCTCATCAAGGACATCCGCTCTCAGCCCGACTTCAAAGAGAACATGCGCAACCCGCTGCTTGCGATGTTCTATGGCTTTTCGGTATCCGCCTGTATGTCGTCCGCGCTTTCAGAACCCGGCGGAGCCGGTCTTGGCACGCTGGGTTTCAATCCCGAAGTGGCAGAACGCATGGTGACTGAAGGCGGGTTTTCGCGCTTCAAACAGCACGATTTTGAGGACCCCAGCAATCTCTACTACGAGGTGCGTCCCTAGATTCCATCGCGGCTGAAGCCGCTCCTACAGAGGTAGACAGACCGCGGCTGAAGGCGCAACGCATGCGTTGCGCGGGCGAGCAGAGAGCGGCGTATTAGCCGCGAACGCCGAAGCGAGCCCTGTGGCCTGAACAACCAGACGGTAGTGCGGCAAGGACGCCAAGCACGTAATGCAAGTTGAATAACACAGGTAGACAGATTGTAGGAGCGGCTTCAGCCGCGATTTCTTACCTGCGCAGTTTCCAGGGGGGCACCGCGTCCCAGTCAAACGGCACGATGCCCTCATCCACAATCTGCCAGACACTGCCTTCCGCCTTGCCCTGGTCGATATCCAGGAAGCCGATGGTGCCGTACTGGGTATCGTAGTTGTGGGGATAGGTGGGTGATCCCGGATTGACGCAGTACACACCATCCACCCATTCGATGGCCTCCCGGTGAGTATCTCCGGATACGATCACATCGGGTTTACGCTCCGGGAAGAAACGTTCTATCCAGCGTTCCATCGTGAAATTCGGTGGGCGTTCAGGTACGGGAACGTAATGGGTGAGGCCAACCCACATCCCTTCGATTTCCATCAGCCACGCATATTTGACCCGGGGATCTTCCGGCTGTGTCGGACGGCCACCGCTGCCGTCTTCTCCGTTCCCACGCGCCGCCCACACCGGCGCAACCTTCTCGAGTTCGTCGAGAACATAGAGCTCGTGAATGTCCCCCGCGTGAAAGATCATATCGACACCTTCGAAGGCATCGATGATCTGGGGCCAGAGGGTTTTGCGAGCTTCGGGGATATGGGTGTCTGATATCAGACCAATACGTGTGGACAAGTTAGTGTCCTACCCGCAGCGTCTGCCCAACACGTGCTTCTCCATGGGCGCTCGTGAAGCCGTTGTCCTGCCACAATGTTTCACCGCCAACATATACGCCGTTCACCACACCGTCCGAACGGTTGACGAGCTGATGGCAGTCGAAAAGATCCCGGTAGAGATAGGTCACGCTCGCTTCGCCGTCGTAACCGGCTAACACTGCCGGATCCAGCAGAGCCAGGTCCGCTCTGGCACCAACCTCTATTCTGCCGATTGGGGCATCCCCCTGGTCGAATCCAAAAAACTCAGCCGGTTCCCGGGTTAACCGCCCGACCATATGGCTGAACGCATCTTCCCCATCCTCGAGCGCAATCTTCAATGCCCTGAGATTCCCATCAAAGTAGGCCATGTTGGTGACATGTGCACCACTGTCGTTGAACCCTGGAAGGAGTTTCGGGTTGAACAGCAGCTCTTTCACGACGTCGGGATTGCGGTTGGCGTTGACGTAGTGCCAATAGAGATCCCGGTCATAGTGATTCAGCAGTGACAGGAAAAACTCACCGTCGTCCCGTATATCCCGGCCAATCGCCTCAAACACACGCTGCTCTTCTGCTTCGTCCGTGAAATCAGAATTGGATAGCCACGCAAGATAACGCTGGTAAGCATAAGCGAGGGTCTTCCCAACCCACCCTTCAACCGGCACACGGAAGATCTCCATGTCGTTGAGGTCCCGGGTCAGGAATTCGCGTTCGAGCTTGAACTGACGCCGGATATGACCCATGTTGAAGCCGCTTTTGCCACGGTTCCACATCTCGCGGAACGCATCGACAAACTGCGGATCCGAAAGGATCACCCGGCGCGCTTCCACATCTTCAAGTTCCGTTTCGATCAGCTGCCGCATCAGGGGGTTTGCTTCAGCAAGCGGACTCACGACCCCTTCGGAATAGATCCGGAAGGGTGCAGCGAGGCACTGCATACGGAAATCGCCCTTGAACGCACGGGAGTTCAGCAGATTTGCAAACAACAGGGCCTGCGATTTGGTCTGGCGGTTGTTGGCCGAATCGAGCGCTGCAAGTGCGGTGACTTTGAGCGGTTTGCCGTGCAGGCGGCCACTGGAGAGCATGAAGAGCTTAAGCGTCAGTCCGCCATCGTCGGTAGCGGGCGTCATCTGCCATACCCGGTCGTACTTCCTGACCACGTCGGTCAGGGCTTTGTACTCCCAGTAAGGCGCGTATTGCGTCGGGATACGCTTTTTGACGTGAGGCTGATTCGCGAGGAAGTGTAACGGCAGGCCGTCTGTCGACATCCCGAGATAACCATCCTGCAGAGCGTCTTCCAGGATGCCCGCCATACGATCCACTTCCGCCCGGGTGGGATCGCGGGTAATGCTGTCTTCCAGCCCCATGACCTCGATGCGCAGCATCGAATGCGGCACAAACGGCGCGATGTTTGTGGACAGGGGCAGCTCATCGAGATGATCGAGATAGTCCCGCGGGTTATCCCAGGTGGCTTTATCCGCTGCCTTTCTCAGAACGGTCTTGGGGATGTTCTCGACCCGGGCAAAACAGTCGACGATAGGGTCCTGCTCGTTGGTGCGCTGCGCCCCAAACGCAAGCCCTATGCTGCAGTTACCGACCACAACACTCGTCGTGCCGTGGCGTACAACTTCCGGCAAACCCGGATCGAGCTCAACCTCGAGATCCTCATGGGTGTGAATGTCGAGGAGCCCCGGGATCAGCCACTGACCAGAAGCATCATGAACCTGTCCGGCAGCCGACTCCGGCAAATCCCGCCCGATCGCCTGGACTTTGCCGTCCTGCAGCGCCACATCGACGTCCTGGGCGCTATTGCCCGAGCCGTCGAACACCCGGGCATTCTGAATGATGGTATCCCATGCCATGACGGGGAACCCTTCTAATGTAAGCACAATCTACTAGGTTACACTAAGCGGCTTGGCTTTATCGAAGGAGCAAGGGGTGTCTGACGGGAATCCGGACGTTGTCATTGTCGGCGCGGGATTTGCGGGCATGTATGCAACCTACCGCTTCCGCAACCTGGGCCTGAGCGTCAAGGTCATCGAGCAGGGGTCGGACGTAGGTGGCACGTGGTACTGGAACCGCTATCCGGGTGCGCGTTGTGACGTGCCGAGCCTGGAATACTCCTTTGGCTTTTCTGAAGAACTGGAACAGGAATGGGACTGGCCGGAGGTCTTTTCAGCGCAACCCGACATTCTCCGCTACGCCAATCACATCGCCGAGCGCTTCGACCTCAGACGTGACATGGTCTTCAACACCCGCATCACCGCCGTCACCTTCGATGAAGCGCGCAGGTTATGGGTGCTCGAAACAGACACCGGTGAAACCTGGGAGGCACCCTACTGTGTCATGGCCACTGGCTGCCTGTCAGTCCCGAACAAACCTGAGATTCCGGGTGCCGACACGTTCGAGGGGCTGGAACTGCACACCGGCCTGTGGCCCAAAGATCCCGTGGATCTCTCAGGCAAACGCGTCGGCATCATCGGTACCGGATCGTCGGGAGTACAAGCCATCCCTGAACTCGCCAAAGAAGCCGGTGAGCTCTACGTTTTTCAACGATCAGCGGTCTACACAGTCCCCGCAAACCGAAAGGCGATGCGCGGCGCCGTGCAGCAGGAGTTCAAGGACAACTACCGCAGGATACGGGAACTGCAGCAGGCCAACGCAGGCGGGGTGTCGAATTTCCGGCCGACCAGGAGTGTCGAGACACCTCCAGTCACCAGCATCAGGCAACCGAGGGCGCTGGACATCAAACCCATGGCACCCGACGAGCGACGCAAGCTCGTCATGGAACGAGGCCTCAACCAGCTGCTCAATTTCCGCGATGTGTATACCGACCCGGAAGCAAACGAAATTGCCAACAACCTTTTTCGCGAAGCGGTCCGGCATATGGTCGAAGACGAGGACACCGCAGAAGCCCTGGTCCCCCACGATTACGGTCTCGGCTGCAAACGCCAGGTGCTGGATCGGGACTACTACGACACCTTCAACCGGGACAATGTCACCCTCGTCGACCTGCGCTCCAACCCGATTGAGGCAGTTACGCCAGAGGGCATCCAAACTGCAGACGCGCACTTCGATCTCGATGTGCTCATCTACGCGACCGGGTTCGACGCCATGACCGGGGCGCTGCTCAAAGCCAACATCACCGGGAGAGATGGCCAAACGCTGAATGACAAGTGGGCATACGGACCAGTGGCCTACCTCGGTCTGCAGGCCCGGGGATTTCCCAACCTGTTCACCGTTACCGGGCCGGGCAGTCCATCCGTGCTCTGCAACATGCTGGTTGCCATCGAGCAGCACGTCGACTGGATCGGTGACGCCATCACGCATCTCAAGTCTTCAGACCAATTGATGGAACCGCTCGAGGCATCCGAAACCACGTGGATCGAACACGTCAACGAGGTGGCTGAGGGCACAATGTATACGACCCCCTCCTGCAATTCCTGGTACCTCGGTGCGAACATCCCTGGGAAACCGCGCATCTTCATGCCGTATGTCGGCGGTTACCCTCGATACAAGGACAGGTGCGACCAGGAAGCCGCCAGCGGCTATCCGGGATTTGAGTTCTCATGAGAACAAGACAAGAGACACTGGCCGAGCTGACCGCACCCGGTGCCGACTACGAGCTGGCGCAGATATCCATCAATGGTGTGCCCTGCCGGGCATTCGTGAACGCCCCCGCCAACCTGGGCGCGCTGTATGCCGAAAACGTCAGTGATGAGACGTTTTTAGTCTACGAGGATGAACGCTACACGTTTCAGGAGATGTACAACCTGGCGGCGCAACTCGCTTCAGCCCTGGTTGACCGCTATGGGGTGGAGAAAGGTGACCGGGTCGCCATATCGATGAGGAACTACCCCGAGTGGGTAGTCGGGTTCACAGCCGCCACATCCATTGGGGCTATCGCTGTCGCCATGAATGCCTGGTGGGAAGCGGAAGAGATCGAAATGGGCCTCGATGACTGTGGCGCAAAGGTGATCCTGGCTGACCAGGAGAGAATCGAGCGGATCAAACAGCGCCCCGGGATTACGGCTGAGGTGATAGCCGTAAGGCCGGTATCCGATCATCCGGGAGTCGAATTCAACAAGCTGGTGGCAGGGTACCCCGCTGAAATGCCAACGGTAGACGTTGCGCATGACGACCCGGCCACGATCTTCTACACCTCGGGCTCAACCGGTTTCCCAAAAGGCGCCCTCGCAAGCCATCGGAACATCCTGAGTGCACTGCTTTCCTGGGAACTGGATGGTGCCAGCGCGCTTCTTATGGCGGGAACCGAGAAACCCGAGTTGCCTTACCAGCTGGCCACCCTGCTTGGCGTGCCGCTCTTTCACGCAACCGGTTCTCACGCCGTGTACCTCTCCTGCTACCGCAGCCAGCGCAAAATGGTGAGCATGTACAAGTGGGATGCGGACCTGGGTGCTGATCTGATCGAACGGGAGCAGATAGCCTCTTTTGTGGCGCCAGCCGCCATGACCGGCGATCTCATCCAGGCAGCGCGGCGCAGCCACCGCGACCTTTCGACACTGCTGACAGTTGGCGGAGGTGGAGCCCCTCGGGCACCTGAACAGGTTCGCGACATCGACGAGTCGTTTTCGACCGCCATGCCCAACACTGGCTGGGGTATGACGGAAACCAACGCCATCGGAACCGGCATCGGTGGTCAGGACTACCTGGAACGACCCGACAGCTCCGGAAGGGCATCCGCGGTGGTGGATCTCAAGATTGTGGACGAGGACGGCAACGAACTGGGCACCAACGAGCGGGGTGAACTCCTCATCCGGGGTGTCTCGGTCATCGAGGGTTACTGGCAACGTCCCGAGGCGAACGCTGAGACCTTTGTCGATGGCTGGTTACGAACGGGAGATGTGGCTTATCTCGATGACGACGGCTTTGTCTTCATCGTCGATCGCATCAAAGACCTCATCATCCGCGGCGGTGAGAACATCGGCTGCGGGGAAGTGGAAGCAGCCATCCTCGAGCACCCGGAGGTTCTTGAAGCCTCGGTCTATGCAGTCCCCGATGAGCGGATGGGAGAAGAGGTAGGCGCGACGGTCTATGCCGAGGGCAGCCTGGATGAAAGCGATTTGCGGGCGTTTCTGGCTGAACACCTCGCGAAGTTCAAAATCCCGCGATACATCCTGATGCGGGACGAGCCTCTACCGCGGATTGCGTCGGGCAAGATCTACAAGCCGGGTATCCGGGAGCAGGCGTTAGCACTCTTCGGGTGAAGAATCGCGGCTAAAGGCACGACGCATGCGTCGTGCGGGTTCGCAGCGAAGCGCCTACCGGCGATTCGCGTTGATGCGGACCCTGTGGCCAGGTCAACCAGGAGTGAATCCGGCAGGGATGCCGTGAACTGATTTCAAGTAGAAGAATCGCGACTGAAGTCGCTCCTACAGAGGAATCTCAGGCTTCGCTCGGCCGTTCGCGATCTGTCACACGCACCGAGGGTATAAACAGAACGCTCAGCATCGTGAGCGTAATGAACGCCGCTCCGCTCACCACCAGTGCCGTGCCCACGTCGTAGTACTCTGCAATAAACGCGATCGGGAATACCCCCAGCGGCATGAGGCCGTGGGACATCATATCGATGCTCATGATGCGCCCGCGCATCCGATCGTCCACCTGCATCTGCAACATGCCGCGGTTGAGCGACATATTCCAGCTGCTGATCCATCCGACGACGATGATCGCCATCGTTGCAAACGTGGCCGTCGGCGACATGCCAAACGCCGAGGTCACCGCGCCCCAGCCGACACATGTCACTATCAGCCACACCGATTTGTTTCTGAGATCCCCCATCGTCGCGAGCATGAGAGAGCCAACTATCGCCCCGGCCCCCATAGCGGAGACCAGGAGGCCCAGATCATCGGGGCCCCCGCCAAGGATCTCTTCGTTGAACGCCGGCATGAGCGTGTTGAGCGGCATACCGAACAGGAACGGGATAATGGAAAGCACAATCAGACCAAATACGGGCGGATTGGCTTTTACGTAGCTCAGGCCCTCACGCATATCACTCCACGCGTTCGCTTTGCTTTCCTGCTTCACTTTCCCCGACTGGTCGATGAAAAGCATCGTGACAGCGGAGATGAAATAGAGGGTCGCTATGACTACGTAGACGACGCCCACCCCGAATGTCGATGTCTGATCGCCACCCGCGATGATGGCTATCAGGAATCCCGCAAACGCAGGACCCACGATACGGGCCAGGTTCCAGCTGGTTGTATTGAGCCCCATCGCGCTGAAAACGAGATGCTGCGGGATGAGTTCCGGTACAAACGCCTGACGAGCCGGCATGGACAACGCCAACACCGTGCCGTTGAAGAACCCAAACAGGAGGAAGTCCCACAACGTTACCGACCCGGAAAAGATGATGACTGTCATCATGACCGTGGCGAGACAATTGAGCGCCTGTGCCCAGACGATCACCTTCTTTTTTTTCATCCGGTCGGCGAGTACCCCGCCATAAAGAGAGAAGAGCACCGTCGGGACCATAAAGGACATCGTGACCCAACCCAGATCGACCGGGGATGACGTCAGTTCATACACCAGCCACCCGCGCGCAATAATCTGCATGTTCATCGCAAACGACGAACCTAAGCTGCCGATCCACAGCCACATGAAATTGCGCACGGCCAATGCGTGCCAGATATCCCTGGATGCCACTATCTAAAATGCCACTTGCTAAAAAGCCACTTGGGGAAGAGAGCCCGAGGCCAAACAGGACATGATAACACCTCCCACTTGCGGGACGCCGTCCGTGGACAACTCGTAGACAAGAAAGGGGGCATCCGACATGCTTTTTCACTTCACAGGGAGGATCATCAGTGAAGAGACTCTTCGTCGTGCCGCACGCTGAAGCGACACATCACGTCGATCAACTGGTGGGTGGCTGGTTCGATTCTGAGCTCACCCCAACCGGACGCGCCCAGGCTGAGTCGATCGCCTCGGCGCTCAGTGGCAGGGTTGGCGCAAATGCAGTTGTTTACAGCTCCGATCTGAAACGCGCCACACAAACGGCTGCACCCATTGCGAGCACTCTCGGCACCGAACCTGTGACCTTAAGTAGTTTGCGCGAAGTGAGCACCGGCATTGCTGAAGGCAAACCAAATCAGTGGCTACAGGAGCGGATCAGGATGCCCCCACCCGGATTGGACGCACTCGATCACGAGATTGTCGAGGGTGCCGAAACCCGACGGACCGTCGTCGAACGGATCGCCCGATGTCTTGCGGACATCGAATCGAAGGGTCATGACGACGTGGTGGTCGTCACTCACGGGTTTGCGGGATCTTTTGTGATTGGCGCCTGGCTCAGGATGCCGGTAGAAAGCCTGGGACTTACACGTTTTCACCTTCATTCCGGCAGTATTTCCGAGCTCGAAGCGGATTCCACCTGGAACAACCGTGTCCTGGTGGATCTCAACAACACGAGCCACCTGGACCGCACATAGATGTCAGGGAATCGACGCGCACGGCTGATCCTCGTCACCCCTGAGGGGCAACTTCAGGGCCAACTCCCCGAGTTCGAGGTCTCCGTCCCGTTCTGGTCCGAGGTTGAAAGCGTCGTTGCCGAAGCTCGCCACCTGCATGAGGTCGACGTCACGATTGTGCGTATTCTCGATATAGAGGACGGTGACATCATGCGTGGCGGGCTTGTGACCTATCTTGCACTCACCGACCAGGCAGTTACGTGTGAACCCTGGCACGGCACCCTCGATGATCACCCCAATCGCAATCGCTACGCGGAGATTGACAATGCTCGGGCGGATCTCGAGTGGGCCCTGGGGGTTTTACGCGAACGGGGCCGGAAACCTTCAGGCAACCCGATCCAGATTCGAACCTGGAACCTGTCGAGCCTGTGGCGAATACCTGTTGATGACACCCAGGTCTGGCTGAAATCCGTTCCGACATTTTTCTATCATGAAGGCGCGCTGATAGAAGCACTGTCGGGTTCGAACACAACGCCTGACCTCATCGACCGCAAAGAAGGCGCAGTCCTTCTGGCGGACGTCGAGGGAACAGATCTCTACGACGCCTCCCTCTCCCAGCGCTTCAACATGATCGAAAGCCTCGTACGCCTACAACTTGACTGGGTCAACCGGACTGATGAGTTGCTCAGCCTGGGTCTGCCTGACGTCCGCAGCACATCTCTTCTCCCCAGGCTGACTGGCGTCATCGAAAAGGTCGCTCCCGATCTGAGCGTACAGGCCGCTGGCCCGCTCGATAAATTCGCAAACGATCTGGAGGCGCGGTTTGCCGACATACGCGCTTGCGGACTGCCTGACACCCTCATGCACGGGGACTTTCATCCGGGTAACTGGCGCGGTGACGAACACCGTATGACCCTGCTCGACTGGGCGGATGCCTCCGTCGGACATCCATTGCTGGATCTGGGACCTTTCATCAACCCGGCGCCCGAGGATTGGCGTGAACCCCTGCAACAGCGCTGGCTGGAGCTGTGGCAAGACGCGTACCCCGGGTCCGATCCTGTCCGTGCATGGGTGTTACTCGAGCCTGTGGGCGCGGTTCGGGCGGCGTCTATATACCGGGACTTCCTGGACCATATCGAACCTGCCGAGTGGCACTATCACGCGCCCGATCCGGTCAATTGCCTGAATAGAGCGGCAAGTCTTTTGGCGAATTAGCCCGGGCTAGCGGAAACCCGCAGTTGACAGCGCTCTCCCGGAGCGCAACCCTCAGAAATATGGCAATACACGGCACACTGTCACATGGTGGGCCGAGTAAGCAGGCGGGCAGGGATGCGAAAAACGAGGTAACAAGGGACATACCCGTCAGCCTCGGCCAACTTCTGGATCGCGCGGGGATTCCCGTCAATGGCGAAGAACCGTGGAGCATCCAGGTGCACGATTCCGCCTTATACCACCGCGTTCTGACAGCCGGATCAATTGGCCTCGGCGAGGCTTACATGGACGGTCTGTGGGATGCCCGCTCCCTGGACGAGTTCTTCTGCCGAGTCATGCGCGCGGGGATCGATGATGACCTGACCGGTTGGGCAAAACTCCGAATTGCGATGGCAGGAATACGCGCCAGGTTCTTCAACCTGCAGTCATCACGCCGTGCGTTTCAGGTAGGTGAGCAGCATTACGATGTCGGGAACGACGTCTTTCAGGCGATGCTCGACCCAACCATGACTTACAGCTGTGCCTTCTGGCAGCACGCGGACAATCTCGAGGCCGCTCAGCTCGCCAAACTCCGGATGGTCTGTGAGAAGCTCGAGCTCACACCCGGTGAGCGGTTACTCGATATCGGATGCGGCTGGGGCAGCCTCGCTGCGTACGCCGCCGAGCATTATGGCGTCGAGGTTGTTGGCATCACCGTCTCAAAAGAACAACAAAAACTGGCTGAAGAGCGCACCGCTGGCTTGCCTGTCGACATCCAGGTCTGCGACTACCGGGATCTGACCGGATCTTTCGACAAGGTAGTTTCGGTCGGCATGTTCGAACACGTGGGTCCGCACAACTACAACGTGTTCTTCGATACCGTTAAACGTCTGATGTCACCAGACGGTTTGTTTCTGCTGCATACAATCGGCACCTACAAAACGTCAGCAACCTATGATGCGTGGATGCAGAAGTACATTTTCCCGAACGGCAAAATCCCCTCGGCAGTCGAGATCACCACCGCGCTGGAAAGCCGGTTTCTGATCGAAGACTGGCACAACTTCGGGACAGACTACGACCGCACCCTCATGGCCTGGCGGGCAAACTTCAACGATCACTGGGACACGCTGAAGGAGCACTACAGCGAACGCTTCTACCGGATGTGGATCTATTACCTGTCCGCGTGTGCAGGATTCTTCAGATCGCGCCAGGGGCAACTCTGGCAGCTGGTGCTGACGGATCGGCATCGGTCCAGCACGTACCGCTCCGTGCGCCCCGCCGGTAACTATTAACCGCTGAAATGCAAGATATATTCCTTGACAGATATATATCTGTAGAGGTATGTTTCTGTCATGAACACGTTCTCTGTACTTGCGGAAACTAACCGGCGAAGGTTGCTCGAAGCGCTGACAGACGGCCAAAAATCCGTCAACGAACTCGTGCAAACAGTCGGCATGAGCCAACCGGTTGTGTCCAAACACCTGAAGGTGCTGCGCGACGCCCAGTTGGTCACCGTGTCTCCAGACGGTCAACGCCGGTTGTATGACCTTAATCCAGAGCCCTTGAGCGAGCTAGACGATTGGCTGACACCATTTCGCAAGCTATGGGCCGAACGCCTGGATGCTTTAGAAAGTCATCTGCACGCCAAACACAGTCAAGGAGAGTCATCATGAAAGACATTCGCGAAGTGCCAACGGACCGGCTCGGAAGGGTGGTAAAGACCGACACGGGAGATACACGGGTCGAGTTTGTGCGGGTCATGCCTTACTCGGCAGATCAGGTCTGGCATGCAATTACCGATGCCGACTCTTTGGCTAAATGGTTCCCGGGCTTTCAGCTCGAGCATCGCCAGGGAGGCACGTTCGCTATATGGTTTGGCGGCGATTGTAGCGGACCTGCCCACGTCAGCGGCATAGTCGATGTCTACGATCCGCCTAAAGAGCTGCGGTGTGGCAGTATGCGATGGCAGCTCGAATCGATTTCTGGAGGGTGTCAGCTGACATTCACCGACATTCTACGATTCAACCAAGATCACCGCAGCGATTACGAAATATCAAACTCGGTGCTGGCTGGTTGGCACCTCTACATTGACCACCTGGAGGAATCGCTCGCGGGCACAGTGGATCCCAACGATGACATCGAGTACGACTACTCGCAGATCGAGGTAACTGGACGTCCAGTTACCGAAACCGCGACAGGACAATAGATCAGTGGCCCGCTTCGACATGGACTTTCAGTAGAACGGCCGTTGATGGCCGGTACCTGCCATCCGGAAGTTACCGCGGTAACGTCTGCTTACGCCCGTGGCAGCCGTAAAAGCGACCGGCAGCCTGACGTTCAGTAATCCAGCCGGAAGCTGCCGCCGTCCTTCACAATCCGGCCCGCCGTAGGACCCGCAAAGTGCGTCCCGATGATGAGCACCGGCCGGTCCGAATAACGTTCAACAAAACCTGAACGCGTGTGCGCAGCCATATCACCGTCATGATCCGCAAGGCTCGACCAGTCCGGATGTTTGATCTGGCAGGGGTGGTGGATCATGTCACCCGTGATGACCGCTTCTTCGCCCTGAGATGTAATATGGATGCTCACGTGTCCGGGCGTATGCCCCGGTGTTGGTTCCAGGCGTATCTCATCCGTCACCTGATGTGCCTGTCCGACGAGGACGGCCTTCCCGGCATCGAAGATCGGCTGCACAGAGTCTTCGATCACAGGGCCATACTCCTGTTCTTCCTCGCGCCAGTGGTTCCACTCATCTTCGGCAAAAAGATAGTCCGCATTCGGAAATGTAGCTTCCCATCGACCGTCTACCAGACGCGTGTTCCAGCCAACGTGATCAACATGCATGTGTGTACAGAGCACCGTATCGACCCCGTCGGTCGAAAAACCCTCCGCGGCAAAGCGTTCCAGAAAATCGCTCTGCATGTGATTCCACCGGGGGTAGTTGCGCTCCTTGTCATTGCCGATGCAGGTATCGACCATCACGGTCTGCCCCTGGGACTCGACGATCAGCGAATGGATGCTGAGGAGAAGTCTGTTGTCGTCGTCGGTAAAGGGATGCATCCAATCGATTGCGCCCAGGACCTCAGGTGTAGCCTGCGGAAGCAGATGCGGACCGAGAGACGCGGTGGTCAACTCAACCAGCTGCGTAATACGGACATCCCCTATCTGCCACTTGTGCATAACGCTCCCCTTCCAATAATCTGAAGCGCAAAAGTAAAGGAGGGAGTCATGGAATTCAAAGATCTGGGGGTCAGCATCGACAACAAAGTCGCTGTTGTCGAAATACAGCGCCCGCCCAACAACTTCTTCAATACCGAGCTCATCAACAACCTTGCCGACTGCTTTTCGCAGTGGGATGAAAGCGATGACGTTCGGGCGATCGTGCTGTGCTCCGAAGGCAAACACTTCTGCGCGGGCAACGACTTTTCCAGCCGGGAGCGGAACGAGGAACGCGCCAACCGTAAACCGGGCGACCCGAACCCCCTTTACGCAGCCGCAACACGACTGTTCGACACGAAACTACCTGTCGTCGCCGCGGTCCAGGGGGCAGCCGTTGGTGGTGGGTTCGGGCTGGCTGTCATGCCAGATTTCCGGGTTGTCTGTCCCGAAGCACGTTTTACGGCCAACTTCGTGAAACTCGGATTCCATCCCGGTTTTGGTCTGACCCATACCTTGCCACGTCTGATTGGGCATCAACAGGCCAACCTCATGTTCCTGACTGGTCGTCGGATCGGTGGCGAAGAAGCTCACCGGATTGGTCTTGCAGACGTGCTCACCGACAAGGACAACTTACGTGCCGCGGCATATCACCTTGCAGCTGAGATTGCCGAGAACGCGCCGCTGGCAGTACGTTCAGTGCGCGCAACGATGCGCGAGGGGCTCGCGGACGCGGTGAAGCGTCAAACCGATCATGAGAACGCTGAGCAGTTCCGCCTGCAGAATACCGAAGATCACAAAGAAGGCGTCAAAGCAGTTGCGGAACGACGGCCCGGGAATTTCGTCGGTCGCTGAATACAAGCGCGGCTGAAGCCGCTCCTACAGAGACAGGAAGGTTTACCCCGATGCTGCGGAAGCCGCCCGGGCATCCAGTTCCGATCGAATGGCGCTGTGCGCCGCTTCATCCAGCTTGAACTTGCTGAACATCCAGGCGCCTACGAGATAACAGACCAGCGGGAAGAGACCATACAGCGTCACCATCGCAAGCTTCACCGACATGGTCTGTTCCTGATTGGGCACAAACCCGGCAAACTCCAGAACAAAACCCGTCATTAACAACATCAGGCCCAACGCGCTTTTCTGCACGAAGTTCCATGCCGCGAAGTAGGCGCCTTCTTTACGCTCGCCAGTGAGGTGCTCGTCGTAATCGATGACGTCACCCTGTACTGACGGACCGAGTGTCCCCCCACACCCGTTGGCGAGGCCTGCAAAGAAAGCCATCGTGAAGATCCAGACAATACGCGTGGTTTCGCTTTCAAAAAACGGCAGCAGGAACATCGCGCCGAACGATACACCTGTCAGCAACATGCCGAAGATCCACACGCGGATCTTGCCGAAGCGTCGCGACAGCGGTACCCACATGGGAACGGAAGCGCTCGATGGCAGCATGTACGCGAAAATGATCAGTGGCGCGAGTGTTGGTGCTCCCACAACGTAGTGTGTGATGTAGAGCGTCAGCGCAGCGATGGCGGACGAGCCGACATATTCAATAAACGTCACAATGAGCAACAGCCGGGCGTGTGGGTTCTGCCACACGTGTTTGAACGCCTGGTACGGACTTGACTGCACCCTGCCCTGAAATTCGGGGCGCTCACGCAGTCTGAACACGGCAAACACAACCAGAACGGTCATCACACCGATAGCGAAGAGCCCGAGTTCGCTCGCCAGACCGCGGACATCGCCACCGTCAACGTACTCCTCGTTGATCAGAAACTGCAGGCTGACCAGCGAGAGGATACTGCCGATGATGTATGCCGCATGGCGTGCACCAAACATGCGGCTGCGTTCGTGATAGTTGTCCGAGAGTTCCGCACCAAGCGACAGATGCGGTACATAAAAGATGGTCATTGCGGAATAAAAACCAATGACCGCAATGGTCATCCAGATGATCAGGCCCGTGTCACTCAAGCTTAGCGGGGGTGCAAACACCATGTAGAACCCGGCCGCTATGGGTATGCAACTGGCCAGGATCCAGGAACGCCGGCGACCCATCTTGATATTTGTGCGGTCGCTCAGGTAGCCGATCAATGGGTCCGACACCGCATCCCAGATGCGCGATGCGCTGTAGATCATCCCCATGACCGCCGGGGCAATCAGCAGGATATCCGTCGCGAACTTCATGACGTACAAGCTCAGCAACAGATACATATACCCGGCACCGGCAGCCGGTGCGCCGTAGGCAAGAACCGTGCGCCAGGCGACGCGATCCGTGTTCATGCAGCGATCAGGCGTTACGGATCGTAAGACCGCCGTCCACTGGCAGGTGTGTGCCGGTCATGAAACTCGACGCGGGCAGGCAGAAGTTGAGTGTTCCGTGGGCGACCTCTTCCGGATCCGCATAGCGTTTCATCGCAACCCGACGGCGTGCAAACTCCTGTTTGTGCTCCTCCGGGATCGCATCCGTCATCCCGGTCCGTATGGGTCCAGGGCAAATACAATTGACCGTGATGCCTTCTGTCCCAAGTTCGACAGCCAGTGACCGTGTGAGCCCGATGACGCCGGTTTTCGCTGCCGTATAGGGGCTGCCAAACTTGGTGGCGCCCAGACCCTCGGTCGAGGCGATGTTCACGATCCTCGGATTCTGCGATTCCCGGAGATAGGGTAGCGCCGCCCGGATGGTGCGTGTGTGCGCCGTCAGCAGGATTTCCAGGGTCTTGGCCCAGGCCGCTTCGTACCCCTCACCGTCTATCGGCGCAGGGATAGAGATACCGGCATTGTTAATGAGGAGATCAAGACCGCCAAAGTGAGTTGCAGCCTCGTCGATCGTGCTCTTGATCGCGTCTGCATCTCCCAGATCCAGCACCCAGCCTTTGACCGGATAGCCCGCTGCTTCAATTTCGCCAACAACCCGCTCCAGACCCTCGCTGTTGAGGTCGATGGCTGCAACTTTCGCGCCTTCGTCCGCAAACAGTTTTGCGGTTGCTTCACCCATGCCGCTGGCTGCACCCGTGATAAATGCAACGTTGCCCTCTATCGAGCGACTCAGTTTGCTCAATGCCATTTGGTCCCACCCCGGATGTCTGTTGAAACTTCTTTTCCAGAGCCTAGAGAGCCAATATGAGTATTGCAAACCGCGATTCAGGGCCTGTACGGTATCTGCATGCGTCTTTTTATAGCAGCGATCTGCCTGATTCTGGGTTCCGCCCACGCCGCAACGGTTGCCGAACGCCTCGGCTTGCCGTCTGACGCGAAACTCCTGATCGTTCACGCAGACGACATCGGCATGTCTCATTCCGTCAATGTTGCGTCCTTTGAGGGACTAACCAAAGGCTCAGTCAACTCCGGCAGCCTGATGGTGCCCTGTGCCTGGTTCGACGAGGCTGCTGCGCGCTTCCGCGAGCAACCCGAACTCGATCTCGGCCTGCATCTGACACTAACAAGTGAATGGAAACACTACCGTTGGGGGTCTCTCTCGGGTCACGGTCCCGGCTATAGTCTCAACAACGCAACGGGCTACCAGTACAGCTCTGTGTCAGACGTTGTTCGCCACGCCAGTCCTTCTGACGTCAAAGCCGAACTCATTGCCCAGGTGGAAACAGCCCTGGCTCATGGCATCCAACCGACCCACCTCGATTCCCACATGGGCACGCTGTTTGCGACTCCGGAGTTCTTTCAGGCTTACGTCGAAGTAGGCCGCGCCTACCGCTTACCGATCCTCATCCCAAAAGCACGGATGATGAACGAGGCGCCACAACTGGCTGACATGTTGAAACCCGGCGAAGCTCTGGTCGACCACCTTTACATGGCAGACCCGAGGATTCCCATCCGCGACTTCGACACGTTTTACGCGGGCCTCATTGAAAACCTGCAACCTGGCGTCACCGAGATCATCATTCACCTGGGGTTCGATGACACAGAACTCAACGCGATCACTGTCGATCATCCCGACTACGGCTCCGCCTGGCGACAAGCTGACACGGACTTCTTCACGAGGCCATCCACCACTGCGTTGCTCGAAAAGCATGAAGTACACCTCGTGACATGGCGTGAACTGGGAGCGGTGCTCTATCCGCCCGAGTAACGTATGAATCCCAACCTTCAGCTTTTTGGCGAACAGATTGCGGACTACCTGTCAGGCGTATGGGCGGCCGAATGCAATCTGGAGACCATCAGCCAGATTCCCGGAGGCGCGTCACGGGAGACTTACCGGATCAATCTCAAACGGGACGGCAATCCCTGCGGCGTTGTTTTGCGCCGCGACCCACCTTCGAGCCTCATCGACACGGAACGGGCGCACGAATACAAGACATACCAGGCCGTCTTTAAATCCGGTGTCATGCCAGTGCCCGAACCCATTGTGCTCGAAGAAGATCCGGGGGCACTGGAGCGGCCTTTTTCCATCATGGCGCTCGTCCCGACCGGTTCTCCTTCTCCTGCCGCGTTGGACGAGGTTGCCATGCAGGCGGCCAAACCAACGCTGGCTCAGAATAAGTGGAGTCTGTTGGGAAAACTCGCGAGCCACTCCGCGACAGAACTGGGTGTCGATGAGTTCATGGATACACCCACTCACCCGGCACAACGTGAGCTTGCATACTGGACAGGAGTCATCCGCGATGATGCCCTCCATCCCCAGCCCATTGCCGAAGCCGCAATCCGCTGGCTCGAGCGCAATATGCCCGCCCCCACATCGCACCTGTGCCTGGTCCACGGTGACTACCGGACAGGGAATTACCTCTACACTGAGGAGGGAGAGATCACCGCAATCCTCGACTGGGAAATGGCACACATAGGAGATCCGTTGGAGGACCTGGCATGGTCACTCGATCCACTCTGGTCGGGTCCCGATCCGCGTATGGCCGGTCGGTTGATTCGCCGTGAAGCTGCACTGAAGATCTGGGAAGATTCCTCCGGGTTGATTGTCGATCGGACCGCATTCCGCTGGTGGCAGATCTTCGCATCCGTCAAAGCCCTGGCGATCTGGATCTCCTCAGCCGAGGACTATGTGAACGGAACGACCAAAGAACCAATCCTGGCTCTGGCCGGTTGGCCGATGATGGACCGTCAAAGTCGCATTCTGCTCGATCGCCTATCACCGGAGAGCACCAACAGTTACGCGGAGCCGCTCCTGTGATCCCCGCTCCCGGCCAGACCCTGGCGGACATAGCAACCAGACTGGCGACCCACCTCCTCCCGGAACTCGGTTCCGAATACGGCCAGGCTGACGCAGGTTTGCTTGCAACACTCCTCCTGACCATTTCACAGGACTACGAACGCGCGGTCGACAACCGTATGACAGACGTTGAAGAAATGAGAGACCTCTTCGAATCCGCAACCGGCGCCCCGAATCTGAATGCCCTCCTCGAATACACACAGTCACAACCACAATCCCTGCATCTCAGGGACGTCAACGCCCACCACGCGCAGGGGTTCGAGTACCTGATTGAACTGCACACATGGGCTGAACATCACTCTGCAGACCTCGACACTGAAATCTGGGCATTCCTGCGGCGACACAATGAACGCAATAAATTTGACATTCCCGGACCGTAGTCAATTTTATTTCCACAACCCAGGGGGTAGAATCCGACCTCCTGGCTTCGGGAAGGCAGGAAAGACCAGATTTATTCCATAACTTATAAGGTCTTAACCCCAGAAGTTGAACAAGTATGAACAGCACGCGTCTGCCGCAACGCTTAATGCAGGAATAGACTGGGACTCTTATCCGGTACTGCTCGACATGCAGGCCGATCTGACGCCGGAATACTGGGAAAATGTCGACGCTTTGCTGGAAAACTCCAGGACGTTTTTCGATCCTGAACGGAATCCGAACGTCCGCATCTGCGACATCGGCGCGGGAACCGGGAATTTCTGCAGGGCGATCGCCCACCAATACCCCAGGGCGTCGATAACGCACCTCGAGCCAACCCCAAACATGAACGCTCGCGCGCGGCAAAAATACGACGAGGACCGACTGTCCAATATTTCCATCGTCGAAGCCCCGTTCGCCAGCTATGAATGGCAGCCCGAGGAGTGGGACATCATCGTGTGCGTAAATACCCTGTATATGCTGACACCCCACCAGGAGACATTGCAGAAGATCTTCACCGCCCTGAAACCCGGCGGGCTTTTCTTTGTTGTGGATTTCGGGCGCAAGCAGGTACCCTCGGACTGGTTCTGGTATTTCCTTGGCAACGCCGTCAAAGGCATCAACACCTGGAAGTACCTCAAAGCTGTGCCCCGGTTCGGCAAGATGGCAACGCAAGCCAAAAGCGGCAGCCAGACACAGGTAGAAGGTCTGTGGTGGACCCATACGACTGAAGAGTTTGGTGAAGCACTCACTGAGGCTGGATTCACCGTCAAAGATCTCAAACCCTGCTACCGCGACTACGCGGATATGGCCATCTGCACCAGGTAGAGAACAAGCGCGCCTGTGACATCAGACTAATATCATGTCGCCAACCCTGTTGCTCGCCGTAACTCGCGGCGTGCCACAATCCAGGGGTGGAACAACTCAATAGCATACCTCCCGTTCTGGAAGCAGAACTCATCCGGTGCCACCAGATACTCACGTCGCGTACGCACTTCTATCAGCGACTGTGTCTGATCATTATCCTTCCCGGTGCTTGCGTGGATCTGTACATGTCTTCCCTGACCCCGCAGGTCGCGCTTGCTATCTGGGCTCCCGGTATTGCCGCAACTCTGTACGCATGGTGGCGAAGCAGCGTGGGATCGATTTTCCTCGCAATAACGACCTGTTTACCGGTTTGTTACGGGTTGTCCCTTGCGGGTCATCTCAATGCCGCCTCGACAGGCCTCCTTGACGCACCGCTTCTGTCTTCTCCTCTTCCGTATGCACCTCTTCTATACGCTCCTCTTCTGTATGCCTCCTGGGCTTACGCCATTGCGATTTTCGTCTACGTCCAGCTACTCAATGCCCCATGGATCTCAATCGGCACGTGGCTCATAACCTACTCTTTCACCATCGCATTTCTCTCGGGCTCGGCTGTCAGTGAAGCGCTGATCCTGGGTAACGCTTTCGCAACGATTGTCGTGGTGGGGGCAATTTCCAATCGGAACCTCGAGGTTGTCCACGAGCACCAGATGGTCCAGTTGCGCAACCTGGGGGGATATATCGCTCACGAACTTCGGACCACATTAATGGGAATATCCGCACGTATCCGGGGCATTCGGCGGATTGTCGAGACATTGTCCGTTCCCGACGAAGAGAGATCAGTTGCGCGTCTCGATCTGATCGAGTCCCGGGCACAATCCACAAACAGATTGCTCAACATGTATCTGTTCAAGCTCGAACGGAATCCCTGCCGGGGCCTGGAACGAAGCGAGATTGGCGTGGATGAGTTCGTCCGGACATGTATTGATACCTTTCCATACCAGGCCAACGTGATAGCGCCACAGGTGAGCGGAGTGGTCAGTCGCGAGACGGTTTCCATGTATGAACGACCTTTACGCTACGCCGTTTTTCACATGCTGAAAAACTGCTACGAACACGGGAAAGGCCGTGTTCACATCACAACAGACAACACCCCGCTTCGGATCAGAATTGAAGATGAAGGACCCGGGAGACCAGCCTCCCCCGGTCACAACTGGCAGGCGCTGGCATCTTCTCAGAGACTGATTACACCCGAGGGCCTGGGCCTTTCCTACTGCAAACGCGTGGCCGAGGCACATGGGGGCAGCTTCAGAATCGGAACAACACCCTCCGGCGGCACCTATGCAGAGATTTCCCTCATCTGACCATGCGCTACCTCTTCAATGAAACGGAACGGACTTATCTCCACCTTGAAAAACACCTTCCGCTTATATCAATCATCGGTTGCATCCTTCTTCCGATTTCGTACCTGACTGAACTTCACGTACCAATGACATATGACACCTGGCATCTGCGCACATTCACGACCGCTGTGCTCATCCCTTTTCTGCTCCCCGCTTTCTTCCGCGCGCCGGAGGGGCTGGTTATTGCCTGGACCAATTGTGTCCTTGTCTGGTGCCTCAGCACTGTCTGGACTGCATTTCTCATGCTCAATGCCGCCACAACCCCTCCCGAAACCCATATCCATACCCTGTGGATCGTCGAGTACCTGACAGGTGCCTTTCTGTTCGTCGCTATGGTCAGAAGTTACTTCATCGTTATAACCGGCTCAGCGTTCTCCCTTGCTTTCATCACAACATGGCTGTTGTTCCTGCCCGATGTTAACTGGGGAGAAGTATTCAGGGTGGTGCCCTATGCGATGGCAGTCCTGGTGACAGCCCTCACCGTGAACGCTCTGAATAACAACAACCTCAACCGCCTCGAGACTTCCCAGCGCAGATCGTTGCTCAACCAGGTCACACGTCTGGGCCACGATCTGAAAGAAAGTCTTGTCAACCTGAACAGGGAACTGGTTGCTTCGAGAGACAGTTTCGAGGCTATCGCCACAGCATCCGCGAACGGTCCGCTGACAACAAGACAACGTTCGTTAGTGGCGTCCACGCCCGATGATCTGCAGGTTGAAATCAATTCAGGTGTTGATGTCGTGAATACACTTCTGAACACCCTGACAGACCCGTTCGCACTGGTCGCCGACAAAGAGGATTTCAATATCTCAGAGTGCATCAGCAAAGCTGTTGATCGCTTTCCCTACGCGTCAGACCTGCAGCGCGATATCGTTGACCTCAGGGTCACCCAGGACTTCACTGTCTGTGGGAAACGCGTTGTGGTCGAGAATATCGTTGCGAACCTTCTGAAAAACGCGCTCTACTACGTGGAAAAGGGAGACGGAGATACGATCGCCATCGAAGTGGATGGCGCCCAGCGCAAACTCAGCGTGTGGGACAACGGTACCGGTATAACAAAAACCGATCTGTCCCGTGTCTTCGACATTTTCTACACCACCACCGAATCCGGATCGGGGTCAGGGATTGGGCTGAGCTTCTGCAAAATCGCGATGGAAGCGCATGGAGGTTCCATAACCTGCGAATCCGAACCGGGTCGCTACACAAGATTCGCCTGTCAATTTCCGTAAAACGAGGCCGATGAACACTTCACAGAAACGCCCCCCCATACAGAGATTTGTCGTGCGGATGCGCGAGGACATGCACGCATCCCTGAGGGACATTGCAGAACGCAACCACCGCAGTCTGAACGCGGAGATCACACATATCCTGAGTCAGCACATTCACGAGTCTGATGAGATAAACAAGTCACAGGGACCGCTCGGACTGACCCACGAAGAGTTCAAGATGGTGCGCCTTTACCGGAAGCTCCCACCCGCATCCCAGGACGCGTGGATACAGATTATGTTGGGGCTGATGAGCGAATGAGACGCATCAACTTTCCAGTTCTCTATCAGTTTCCAAGTTTGCTCATCCTGCTCGACGACAAAGTTTCGTTCCTTCACAACGTGGAACTTGCCCTCGGACCAGACACTCTTTATCGCTTATTCAGTGACCCGGCCCGCTGCCTTAAGTTTCTGAACGACGACCACGACAAGCGATCCTCGCTCTCCCAGCGCGCGCTCGGCTTCCACCAGAATTACGGCGCGAACTCGCTCCTGCACGTGGACCTCGGCGTGCTTGAGACTGCGACCTGCGATCCGTCACGGTTTTCGACACCAACCTGTGTAGTCGCGGACTATCAGATGCCGAAAATGAACGGTCTGGAATTTTTCAAACAACTCCAGGACCCCCACATCGGAAAGATTCTGCTCACGGGGGTTGCGGACAGAAACACCGCCGTCGAGGCATTCAATGCGGGCATCATCGATCGCTTTGTCATGAAAGGCGACACCGACAGCCTGACTCAGACCCTGGAGCACGTTGCATACCTGCAGACCGACTATTTTGTACAAACACAGAATTCCCTGATTATGGGGCTGGAAGGCATCTCACCCATCTTTGCCGATTCCGTCCTGATGGAATTTGTCCAGACAAAACTCCTGGCAGAGGGGTTCGTTGAACACTATATCGCGACAAATCCAGCAGGCTACGTTGCCGTCAAGCCGGGTGGAGAACACGCGCGACTGGTTGTAGCCAATCAAAAAGAGTTGGACCGTCAGTCAAATTACGCTGCACAGAACAACGCCCCTGCCAGTATCACGACCGGGCTACAACGCGGTCACAGCGTCGCATACTTTTACGAACTCGCGACAGACTACGAGCCGGGTGAATACAGCTGGACGTCGTACCTGGCCGAAGCGCACAAAATCGAAGGTGAGGTGGATTCCTGGTATGTGGGAATCCTGCAAAACATTCCCGCGCCCGCGGATTTCACCACAACCTCCTGTTTCGAGACGGTGCTCGCAAGCCAGGCAGGCTGAACTGGAGCGGCTTTCCAGGCGATGGCCGTTTCTCGCCCGGGCAGATTTCTTTTAGCATAGGTAATCCACCCAGCAGAACCCGGTCCAATGATTAAACGAAACGGCGGCTATCTTACCTATCGCGATGAACCGGCAAGTGAAGCATCACGCCAGCTTGAAGATGAAGGGTATACCCTGGTTCGAGGCGTTTTTACCGATGCAGAAGTTACTGCTCTCAAAGCGGATATCGATCGGGTTTACGAAACCTATGAACCCGACGAGCGGTCCTCCGTCCGGCCGCTGGAAGCGGCTCAGATGTTCCGCTACGAAATGCTTAATCGCAGCGATATCTGTCAGGAAGCGATTGCACATCGCGGCATCCTCGACGTGATCGAACCCCTTCTGGGAGAAGACTGCCACATCATCGCCAATACAGCGTGGCGGAATCCCCCGGGGAGTGACAGCGGACACGCGGGTGACCGATGGCACATCGACGCCGGACCGCACATTCCTCTGCCAGATGGAGCGCTGTGGCCGCGAGAACTACCGCATCCTGTATTTGCAATTGGTGTGCATATCTATCTGAAGGCGTGCTCCCTGAAAGATGGCCCTACCGGGGTAATACCATTCAGTCATCTTTCAGGCAGAACACCTCCCCCAGATCAGCTACTGAACAGCGACCTCACATACGACGGGCAGGGTGTCGTGCCGCTGCTGACCGAACCAGGAGATGTTGGCTTTTTTGTGTCTGACGTCTGGCATCGCCGTATGCCGACGCAACCCGGCGACGGTGGCCGGTTTTTCCTGCAGGCACACTATGGGCGGCGCGACATCGCGCAGCGCCTGAAGACAACGTCTGAAATCAACCAGCTCGCAGCAGAAACGGTTGCTCGCGCAGAGACAGCGAGGGACAAAACGGTCATCGGTCTTCACCAGCCCTTCTTCTACGACGGGTAACTCACCAGGACAGCCTCAAAATGTACAGACGAGAATTTCTGAAGTTCAGCATCGCTTCCCTGGGAGCAGGCTACGCAGGCCTCGCACACACCACACCCCGGGCTGTCATTCCCGCACCGGGGCTGCCACCACCGGTATTCGTCGAAACCAATGGGATCACGATGGGTTTCTACGAGCAGGGTTCAGGTCCCGCCGTGGTCTTCTGCCACGGTTTTCCGGAACTCGCCTTCAGCTGGCGCCACCAGATCCAGGCGGTCGCGTCGGCGGGCTTCCGTGCCATTGCTCCCGATCAGAGGGGCTACGGACTGACCGGCGGACCCAGAAATCCCGAACTCTACACGCTCAAACACCTCTGTGATGACATCGCGGGGCTGCTAGACGCCAGAGGCATCGACAAAGCAGTGTTCTGTGGCCATGACTGGGGTGGCGGGGTGGTATGGGCCATGCCGCGGCTTCATCCGGATCGATGTCTGGGTGTCATCGGGATCAACACACCCGCAGGACGTCCACAGGATCTGCCCCCCGTACCGGACCGACCGCCATCTCTCATCGTGCGGTCACCCGACTATTATCAGGCAACGTTCATGACTCCGGGTCGCGCGGAGGCTGTTCTCGAAGCAGATGTGAGGCGCACGTTCGACTTCTTCCTGACACGAGGCGGAATCTGGGATATAGAAACGTTTGCCACGCTCCCGGAAGATTCGGCTGAACGTAAGCTGGATCTACTGAGCCTGCTGCAACTATCACAGCCACCGGGAGAGCCCTTCCTGCCTGACGAGGTTATGCGTTACTTTGCCGACACGTTCGAGGTTACAGGCTTCACCGGTGGTCTTAACTGGTATCGAATGGCTCCGCGGATCGGTGAAATTCTTGCTGGAACGCCATCGAGGATCGAAGTTCCATGCCTCTATATAGGTGCCGCCAACGATGTGATTCTGCCTCCATCGAGCTCAATGGGTATGGAAGATTTCATCAGCGACCTGGAGAAATACACTGTCGAGGACAGCGGTCACTGGACACAGCAGGAACAACCTGACGAGGTCAATCAGGTAATGATCGACTGGCTGAAACGGAAGATCGCCTGATTCACCCGGAGCCAGGTCGATCTTGCTACCTTTGTAGGAGCGGCTTTAGCCGCGATTTTGTTCAGCCGAGCTCCGCCAGGATTTCGTCCATCACCTCGAAGCCTTTACCCCAGCCACCGCTCATTCCATCGATCATGCTTTCGAAACAGGCAATTTCAGCCTGGCTTGATTCGTGCGGAACCTGGGAGAAGCGGAGATTCGTTTTGCCGTCCTGGGCCTGGAGTTCAACGGTGGTCAGCAACACTCGCGGCCAATCCGGCATCATCGGGTTTGAGATCACGTTCCAGTCAGCGTCGGTGGAGAAGTGATGCCAGACCAATCGCTCAGGCGGTGTCACCTCTTTGAAAACCATCATCTGATAATCGGAGTTGTCCCCAATTCTCATCTCATTCTTCCACGCCCCTTCGGTCGCGAGATCAAATCCGTGAATGACCGTCTCGACACCGGGACCGTACCAACGAGCAAGTAACTCCGGATCCGTCCACGCCCGCCAGACCAGCTCGCGCGGCGCATCGAAGACCCGTTCCAGGCTCAAAACCGGCAAATCACTCATCATCAGACCCCTTTTGTTGTTTTCCTGTGCCTTCCGCCTGGAGTTCATCCAGCAACGCTTCAAGCTGATCCAAGTTGGCTTCCCAGAAACGCCTGAAATCACCCAGCCACGATATGGCCTCAACCATTGGCAGGGCATTGAGGCTCGCCGGTCTTCTCTGCTGATCCACGTCCCGTTTCACGAGGCCTGCGCGTTCGAGCACTTTGAGATGTCTCGAAACTGCTGGCTGGCTCATCGAAAAGGGTGCCGCTAACTCGTTTACAGACGCCGCGCCCCCACGTAGCTGTATCAAGATCGCACGCCGGGTGGGATCAGCAAGCGCGCTGAACACATGATCCAACGCGTCATTGCTTATATAACCAACTTGTTCCATAACAACTATGTTATGTAATAAGCCTGCAGAGTCAAGCCGTTTTTCAGCCGCGGATATCGGCAAGTTTGGCGTTCAGAGCCTGCAAAGCTCCTTTGTTGGCGCTCTTGATGGTGTCCATGTCCGGTGCCTGCTCGCTGATGTCTCCCAGGCGCGCAAGCACCTCGTGCACGTCATCATGACCTTCCGTGGCCTGCATGTCGTTCAGCCAGCGCTGTACGTTCGGAAATGGTGAAAAGTCATACAGATTGGTGAAACGCGGCTGCAGTTGGCCAACCTCCACGTAGGCGCCAAAGTCGGCAATCGTGACATTGTCGCCTGCCAGGAACCGTCCACGGGAAAGCCAGACATCTTCCATCGCCTGAAGCGCAGCTGTCAGGGTCGCTCGTGACCTGGTCTGGGCTGCCTCGGGAATGTCGAGGTCTTTGCGGATTTTCGGCGCCACGAGACCGGAAGCCTCGCGCAGATTGCGATGGTGGAAATGGAGTATCCAGTCCACCTTCGCACGCGCGTCCGGCGCATCCGGATAGACGTCCGTCCAGCCGTTCTTGTTGCACAGGTAAGGCATGATTGCATGTGCTTCGCTCAGATCCAGACCGGTTTCCGGGTCGTGAATCGAAGGGATGGTCCCACCCGGGTACCTGGCCAGATAGTCCGGATTGCGGCTGCCCGTCTCCCCTTTGGATCCTGGATTGGTCAAAACCATCTGGAAAGGCAATCGCTTGTAGATGCACAGCCACATCACCGCCCTCACCGGCTGCGAAAACGGAACGCCATATAGGACGAGTTCATTGTCTCCTGCTGTCATTTTTTGTTTCCCTTATTGCAAATAAAAAGTCGCACGTTTCCCTAGTCTCCAAACTCGTGGGAAATCTCATTGGTTTCGGCTGTTGCGCCCGTCGGCATTACCGGCGCTATCCAAATTTTTGCATAAATCTCATCCGTGGGAGCAATCCACTCGTCTTCGTCCAGGATGCCGGCCGGGACGGTGACCGTACGTTCACGCTCCACGATGCCGTCATCCTCGAGCGGAAAGTACTCGGTGGCGAGCCTGAGCAGGTAGTCATCCGAGTTAAACGCGTCAGCTCCCCAGAGTTCTATGTCTTCTTTGTACTGAAGCCCGGTGAGACTCGCCTCGAAAGCTGTGAGCCTGACCGTATAGCTGATTTTTAACGTGGCTATCCTCGTCGCATGATCATGCGACAAAAGCTCCAGCGTGGGTCTGCTGATCCTCGCCATTTTTCCATCCCTCCCGCGCGGATTCAGCGCGCCAGTTTCTTAAAAAAGGACCGTGCAGTAGCGATTTCGCTGAGAAGCGCCTCGCGATTGTTGATCAACGTCTCTCTCGGTACCGCATCAAAAACCGGAAACTCCAGCCAGGCTCCCAGTGTCTGCATGTTTGCAGGATCGAGAACGTCCACGAGATCATCCAGTCGTTCCAACCACTCCCGGGCTATACGTCTGGATCTTTGACTTGCCTCAATGGGTGGGTGGCCCTTGAGCGTGACGTACACCGCTGCTGTATGCAGGTTGCTGGTCGGGTCAAACGACGCAAAGTGCAGCGGGCTGACAAACCCGGCAAAACTCCGTTCACTTCCGTACGCCCTGAGCGCAATCCATGAAGTCTCATCGATCCCGATCGTTTCGGAAAGCTCGACCTCGTTCGCTCCCTGCGTGACGGTGACGCGTTTAATCAGCGAACCGTTCTGGATGAGTTCCACCACTCTGAGTGCATCACGCTCCGGATCGAACGTGACCCTGCCTTCTACCTGAACCTGTCCGGGTCCGTCGAGCAGGATCTCCGACCCTATATCCCTGCCATTAATCCGGAATTCTGCCATGGGTCCCGTTGTCACAAAGGTTCGGCCCTCCCGGACCGCATCGAGCCACTTTTCGTAGGTCAGCTCGCCTTGAACTCGCGTATAAAACCGTTCATGCCCGGGTATATTCTGCTCTGCGCATGGATAGTCCGTCCCCGCCGTGGGGGTAACCCGGAAACCCAGATTGAGAATGTCATACCACGCCTCGTAGCCGCTTCGGTTGAATTGCAGAACCTCCAGGAAGTGCATCATGTCGTGAGGAAGCACGACCGCCATACCATCATAAGGCGACAGGGCACCTCCGTTGGGTGTGTAGGCATGAGCAAATCCGTTGATGCCACCCAACGCCGTCGAGGCTTCCCAGATGAGCCGGTAGATGAGGTAGTTGTCGGCATCAAAGAGCGGGCGTGGCGAACCCAGAGTGATGGTGTGTCCGAGGAAATGGGTGCGGGGATTCTCCTGGCCCGTAACGAGAATGTGGTGTCCTTTCTGGTAGTAGCTCTCCGGACCAAACGCGTACTGCGGTGCAATCTCGAAGTTACGTACTTTTCCCATCTGCAGGAGATTCGCCACATGAACATCTTCCGCCTGCATCATCTTCAGGATCCGTGGGTTGAGATCGGGGTGTGGTCGTTGAATATGAAGGTGATCGTCAGCGCTGAACCATCCTTTTGACGGCATATCGATCCAGCGCTCGAGCCTGATTTCGACTTTCTTCACATCAGAGGGTTGCAGATTGATCTCGCGGCGGGCGATACGGTATTCCGGCCCTTTGAAGGCCGCCACCTGAACGTCTCCCGGCCGCACCTGCACCGTGGACCTGCCCTCGCTGTAAAACTGTGTCGATCCGCTGTAGTGATTTACAAACCGGTCTTTGAAACCCTTGAGGGCAGCATGCAGGGTCGTGAATCCGGCCCCGGCGTCGCTCATGTTGCAATCACCTCCAAACATGAGCGCGTCAAGTGCAACATGATCCTGGCCTTCGGCATCCCGGACCTGCACCCGGGCCGGCGTCGGCAGACCCGTCGAGGAATCGACAAATACCAGTTCCAGCGTGGCAGTCTCTGCTCGCGTAATCCCGGCAGCGCTCGTCAGTACCAGGAGAAAGAAGCAGGTTCTAAGTCTCGTATTCATCGTGCCTCCGGGTCCAGTGCATATCCCGTTTTGGCCACCCGGTTGGAGAGACCTCCCAGGGTTCCTGGCGCCCCGATGGGGTCAGGTCGAGATAGGTCCAGTGACTGCCCAGATGCTCCACCCCGCGATGCTCCGTGTAGTACGTGCGGAAAATGTCGTCACCGCGTTTAAGAAACACAGAGACCATGTGGTTTTCACCATGGTCATTCGTCGCGTTGACGTCGTAGTTGAAGTCACTGTCGTAAGACGAATACCACGGCAGATCCCAGCCCATCCGCGCGCGATAAGCGAGCAACTTCTCCAGCGGCGCTCTGGATATCAGGACAAACGACGTATCCCGCGCATGGAAGTGGGCAGGATGGCTCATGGCGTCCGTCACCCAGGAACATCCGGGACAACCGGCATCGTCATCGGGTCCATACATGAAATGGTAGACGATCAACTGCCGCCTGCCTTCGAAGAGGTCGAGTAACGATACGTCTCCGGCTTCGCCCGCAAAGGTGTATTTTTTCTCGATACGCATCATCGGCAGTCGACGACGTTCGGCGTTGAGCGCATCGAGTTCCCGGGTCAGCTCTTTTTCCCGCACCCTGAGCCTGTCGATCTCAGCCTGCCAGGCCTCTTCTGAAACGACCTCCGGTAAAGCAGATTCACCCATGGTTCCCCCTGTTCTACTCTGCGTCCTATTTGTCCCGTTCGTCAGATCGAATACGCCCCGCAGACCACCGCCCGGGTGCACGATTACCCCGGTAGACGACCTCTCCGGAAATTTCGTCCCCCCGGATATTGCCCTGCAAGGTCATCCCACCCGTATCGATTGTCACATAATCCCCACTTAATTCTGAACGCTCAATGGTGACAACTCGCCCGTCTTCGGTGAGAAGCACACTCACGTCCTGGTACTGTTGCGTTACCTCGAGTTCGTAACTTGCACTATCAAGTTGAAAGTGCCAGCGCCCGCTGAAGTCTGCCGGGATGACCCACAACATCGCGCCGCCGCTGGTCCGGCCCCTGGCCTCGCGATCCGGCCTCCAATCTCCCATATGAAAACTGTTTGAAACAACGCGGGTCCCGGGACGGAGTTCACTCAGAAGTTTTGGACGCAACCGGATGTTTGCTTCGGGAAACAGATACAGCATCACGACGCTTGCGGCTGAAATGTCCGCCTCAAAAATGTCACCCGTCGCAAACGAAGCCTTGTCTGAAACCCCCAACTCGGCTGCAAGTTCCATGGAGAAGTCCACCAGATCGGCATCGAGCTCAATGCCATGAGCCCTGGCACCCAGCTGAGCTGCGGAAATGACAATCCGACCATCACCCGAACCCAGGTCCATTACGTGGTCTTCCGGTTTCACCTCTGCGAGATCGAGCATGAGCTCAACATCCTCACGAACCGTGGGTACAAACGGAGCCACAGACTCGGCGAACAACGCTGACGACACCAGGCTGACACCCAGGGTAACGAGGACATACCACACGACTGGCCGATAGCCGGCCTTAACGGGTAGCATCATCGAGTCTCATTCAGGAACACCATGAAAGACATCATCAATCAATTCGACCATACAACGTTCGGCTCCCTCTACGCGGACGAGTATGACGGCCGCCACAATCCGGGCACAACCGATCTTGCTGTCTCGTTGCTGGCGGAACTCGCGGGCGCGGGCAAAGTTCTGGAACTGGCTATTGGCACAGGACGGGTCGCTATCCCTCTCGCCAATCTCGGCATCGACGTCCAGGGTCTCGAAGGTTCTCCAGACATGGTCGAGCAATTGCGTGCGAAGGAAGGCGGCGATCGGATCCCGGTGACACTCGGCGACATGACCGATGTAAATGTCGATGATGAGTTCGATTTTGTGTTTCTCATATTCAACACGTTCTTCAACCTGACCAGCCAGGACGCCCAGGTCCGGTGTTTCGAAAACGTCGCTCACCACCTGAACCCCGGAGGCGGGTTCCTGGTTGAGACATTTATTCCGGATCTCTCGGTGTTTCACAACCACCGTTCCATCAGAACGCAACATCTTGATATGGACACCCTGATCATCGAGGCAGGTTTACATGACCCGGTCAACCAGACCATCGAATATCAGCGAGCCTACATCGACGACAGTGGTGTCACGCTCAAACCTCTCCCAATGAGATATGCATGGCCATCGGAGATCGATCTGATGGCCCGTTCCGCCGGGCTCTCCCTGGAAGCGCGATGGGGAGGCTGGGACCGGCAGCCGTTCGATGGTGACTCAGAAATGCACGTCTCCCTCTACCGTAAGGCCATCAGGTAACCCCAACTGGTATTTACGATTCTGAAAATGCGAACGACTTAACACTCAAGGAGCCGCCACGGCCGGATAATCGTCCTTTGCAAGGATAGATTACGACGCACAGATCCAGGGAGAAGGCAGATGGCGGTTCCTAAATCGGGAGCACAATTCCACGAAGACCAGACGATGCGGGAAGGTGAAGCCTTCCGCCTGTGGTACCGCAGCGACCGCGTGTTTCTTCGAAACAACGAGTGGTACATACAGACCAGGGAAGGGATCGAGGTGGGACCTTATGCATGCGAATTCGACGCGACCGTCGAAGCGGCCACCCTGATCAAGAAGCTTCAGGAAGCCACCGGCGACGACAGCGAGCGGATCGTGCTGACTCATAAAAACCTGGCCGGATCGCAGACAGATCTGACATCGGAGTCATACACCGACTACGTGGAAGAAGTTGGTATAGATCCGGAACTTCAGAAAATAGTGGAGCGGTTTCGTACTGCACGCGCCAGCTCGGAAGAGTGAGGCGAGTTTCCACTCTGAGCCCAGCGCAGCTTTGCATTGAGCCGGAATTTCCTGCATAAATCGCGAACAAGCTTGAACGGACGCTGGTTTGGATTCACAAGCTGACACTGGGGGGATGAACATCCCCCTGAAAGTTCGCATCAAGGACTGGGGCTGGCGCCGGGTCCTTTTCGGAACCTTTCTGCGTATCCTCTATCGGCTGGTGGGCCTGCGTTTGAATCGGGTCTGGATCGGCCACGGTCGTCTCGATCTCGAACCACCCCCCTTTGATCCGCCGGAGGGGTATGACGTTCGGATGGTCACCAGGGAAGATCTCATGCCGTTCGCCCGGAAGGAGTACCTGCTCGATCCGGAATTTCTCGACGTGGCTTTTGGCAATGGAGACATCGTCACAGCTGCGTTCTACGACGGAGACCTTGTTTCATATACCTTCAATACGACAAAGCGCACAATTGTCGACGATCAGCTGGAGCTGTTGGTTCCAGACGGTTTCCGGTACGGCTATAAAGGCTGGACTCATCCCGATCACCGCCGCAAGTATGTATCCCGTATGCTCTGGGCACCTCGAAGAAAATACTACGAGGAAAACAACCTCAATCACCGCGGCGCCTGGTACATCCAACTGAACAATTACCCGAGCCGCCTGTATACCCACCGCCACCTCAACATGATTGGCATCAGAACCGGGTTTTTTGGTTCGGTCCGTCTGTTCGGGCGCGAAATCCCCTTCAACTCACGGTGGGCCAGGAAGATGGGGCTCATCCTGGTACGCAAAGGTGACAATAACACCCGGCTTTACACGGATTAATGTGGCGAGTGATCTGACATTCAGCGAACGTCTGCATACCTGGGGCTGGCATCGCGCCGTGACGGCTCTTTGCATCGGTCTCCTGCGCCGCCTCATTGGCTTAAGACTCTGCCGGGTCGAGATCAGCCCTGCCCGTCTTGACCTGATGACCTCACCTTTATTGCCGCAAGGCTACACTCTGGCCCTGGTCGATTGCGCAGACCTGACTCAGCACACGACCCTGGCAGACAGCCTGCCGCCGGAGTTTCTGGAAAACGCCGCCAGCCGCGGGGACCGGTGTTGCGCCGCGTTTTTTAACAGCGAACCGGTGGCCTGCCGCTTCGAAACACGGGAACGCACCTCACTAACCGATCAGCTGGATATTGTTGTCCCTCAGGATTTCCGCTTTACCTACAAGACGTGGTCTCACCCCGATCACCAGGACAGATCGTTACAGGACGCCTGTGCGTATCTGTTGGACCAGTTTGGCTTTCGCAATGAATGGATGGTGCGAACGGTTTCTTTTGTCGACGTCGACGACTATGAGTCACGCCTGCATGAATACGTCTACCCGGTACACTGGCGCCAACACACCGGCTATATCGGGTGGGTTTCTCTGTTTGGCAGGCAATTTCTCTTCAATACCCGCTGGGCGAAAAGAACCGGCCTGGTCCTGCGTCGCCACGACGACTTTACAAAACACTACTTCGAAGGCTGACGCGTTACTTCAGGGCGCGACGGACTACCAGCTGTAGCAGAAAAACCACTCCCCCAAGCAATGTTGCAATGCTGTTGAGCGGTGAGAGCAGCTGTCTCAGCCCCTCATCTTCTATGGTGATTATCGACGCCATCAGCGTTGCGCTGAGACCACTCGCCATCAGAATCCAGAACTGCAGAAGAATGAGAATAGCTGCCCCGACCATCAGCTGA
Organism: Pseudomonadales bacterium; assembly: GCA_028277965.1. Taxonomy (GTDB): domain Bacteria; phylum Pseudomonadota; class Gammaproteobacteria; order Pseudomonadales; family Azotimanducaceae; genus UBA4421. The sequence continues at coordinate 5,574 of JANQFF010000434.1, read as the reverse complement.
ATCCTGCGCCGCCTAGCGAGCACTTCCAGGCGATCGAGCCGTTCATTCAGCTTCTTCATGAAGTCCTCGGGCGGCAATGCTGTTTCCGCCCTGTCGAACAACGCCTGAAGGTCCGGGTCCCTGCTGAGGTCTTCACCTACTTCTTTCATGTTAAGCCTCCGTCTCCGAGTAATCCGCAAGCAGGCTCCTCAAACGCTCTGCACCCCGACGAATATGCGATTTTACCGTCCCAACGGGGATATCCAGATACCCGGCAATTTCGCCATGCGACAGACCTTCGCTATACGAAAGGACAATGCAGGTCCTGACCGTGTCCGACAGAAGTCCGAGGGCTCGATCCAGATCCAGTCCGAGTGATCCTGAATCGCTTACAGCCTGCTCCGGGATTTCTCCATCAGGTATTTCCTCGGTGGGGTTTGACCGGGCATGTTGCAGCCAGGTGTTGATTGCAACTTTCTTCAACCAGGGTCCAAAGCGGTCCGCGTGCTGCAAACTGCTGATCTTCTTCCAGGCCTGTAGAAATGCCTGCTGAGCAAGATCGTCTGCCAGAACCTGGTCACGACAACAGCGTCGCATGAGATTACGGATCCACGATTGTCTGCGCCTCACAAGTTCGTCAAAGGCAGCACGATCACCGGTCTTCGCCAGACCGACAACCAGAGCTTCAGCCGCCTCTTCCAACACCGGCGAGACTCTCTATGAAGACCGTTCTTCTTCAGCATACCGGCGTTCCGCAAAACGTCCGGCAATCCACAGACCTATGCCAACGCAGGCAACCAGCGCGGACACCCCTAACAGAGCTGTAAACACTTCACTGTCGAGTCGGCCCAGAAACCACCCCATCAAAGCAAGCCCCGGGGCTGCGCTCAATGTGATCAGTGCACCAATCTTCAAATCTTTGTGCACCTCCTTGTCGGCGCCAAAGAGCTTATCCAGCAACTCTTGATCCATGGGTTTGCCACTCTCGATCATTCGACGCAGCGTTTCGTGGTTGGCCTCACGTTTGCGAATGCCATCCCATATACCCGCAACAACAACCGCGGCGATGAACAGCCACAGACCGAGTGCTCCAAGCCCCGCACCTATGCCGATGTTTTCCATTAGCTGCCCCCTCCTGGACGACGCGTCTGAGAAACCGTGCTCCTGACGACACCCGACAGCATACTCCCGTGATCGTCCGGAAGCGCGTGCCTCTGCGGTACAGGCGGTTTCGCCAAAACAAATGACGCAGCGAAAAGCCCCGCACCTATAAAGCTGATCAGGATTGAAACGCCGAGCAGGATAAAAAAGAGCTTACCGTCCAGCGCAAGCCCGAGGATTGCGCCGAGTCCAAGCAGGCCAGGTGCGAGCCCCCACATGATCATGGCTGAAACACGCAGATCCTCTGCTGAATTTCCCTCTTCTGTCACCGATTTAGCCACTGTTTACCTCGTTTTGATGGTCTTACCTGTACAGATGCACCTGAAACAGCTTTTGGATGCAGTTCCGGAAAAAAAAGTGAGAACCGGCAGGGCAGCTGCTTCGACTATAATCAGTAGATATCAGGAGGTTTTTCAGCGCATGACGGGTATCGTTTTTCGACTGGTGATCTACGTGTTGGGCCTGTGGCTTGCCTCAGAGCTCGTTTCGGGTATATCGGTCGTCTCAACCGGCGCCCTCATCTGGGCGGGTATATCGCTTGGGCTCATCAATGCCTTCATTCGCCCCCTGATTGTGCTGTTTACCCTCCCTATTACGCTCCTGAGCCTGGGGCTCTTCCTCCTGGTCATCAACGCGGCGATGCTCAACCTCGCCGCCTGGTTCGTGGACGGTTTTTATGTCGAAGGGTTTTTCGACTCCGTTTTCGGCGCAATTATCGTGAGCATCGTCAGCTGGATAGGCTCAGCCTTCATCGGCGACAACGGCCGCTACGGTGTCATTGAAGAACGCCGGCGCAAATAGTTACCGGCGTGTTGCCAGCGCCAATGTATTACCCCCTGGATCGCTGAAAAACGCCATCCACTCCTCCGTTCCCGGATTGTCAAACACACCTTCCGCATCTCGATGGATGAGATGTGGTTCCGCCGCAAAAACGACACCACGTTCAACAAGCTCGCGATGAGCGGCGTCGATATCGTCCACCCAGAAGTAGATCACGGCAGGAGATGTATCCCGTTTAAACAAAAGACGAACACCTGAAAACTCGAAAAAGAGCAATCCCGGCGGGTCGAACTGAGCAAGAAACTTCGCACCCAACACATCCCGGTAGAACCGGCTGGTTGCCTCGAAGTCCGTCGCACAGGCCCCTACCTGGTGGATTCTGGTGACTCGCATTGTTCATCCCCTTTCCGGCATGACTCGCATTTTAACCATGCTGAGCGTATGGTGATCACATCACCTGGCTAATGCCGGTGATATGAAACCCATCGGAGGATTATTCCCCGGTGTTCATTACCCCAACGCATTGGAGGTTAACCATGCGATACAGACACAAGTATTGTGCGCGTCCTGCGTACGCTTATGCTTACCATTCACACAGACCGCGCCATTCGGCGACATTCGGATATGAGACGCGGATGCATAGAGGCAGCAATTTCGGTGTACGCCGGCCGCTGCGCTATCTGCGTTATCACCTGGATCTCGACGACAGCCAGTCACGACGGATGGCAGCTGTGCTCAACCGGCTCAAACTGGAGCGGGAACAGGCGAAGGTGGACGAGAAGCGCACCGTGCATGCCCTGTCGGATCTCGTTGCCTCGGGCGATGTCCTGGCCGAGGAGCTCAAAGCAGCTTTGTCCGGCCGGCTGACGACGGCTGAGCGGATGCAGAACGAAACGGTGCAGGCCGTTTCGGAGATCTGCGACATTCTCGATGATGATCAACGGGAGCAGTTCGCCGAGCTGGTACGCTCCGGCGTCCTGTCGATCTGATCCGAAGACCGGGGTCCCGCAGTGCGGGACTCCGGCACATGGGTCCATTACCATGGACACATGAGCATCAAAGCTGAAACATCGTTCTCACTGAAGGACAACCTCTTCAACCGCGAAACAGTGGCTGTCCTCACCGAACATCTGACGAGAGCAGACCGTCATTTCGATGCTGACGGGTTTGCCGAGTCAGTTCTGGCGCAGTTTCCCGACCTCGAGCTGAAAGAACGGATCAGCTGTATGGTGGACGCTCTGGAAGAGCGTTTCCCTGAAGATTTCGAAGAGGCTGTTCAGCGCCTCCACAACGCCCTGCCGAAGCCTCTCGATCCGACGTTATCGGACAATGACTTCGGGCATTTCATCTGGGCGGTACCCGGGGAATACGTAGCGCGGCACGGGTGCACCGCACAACGTCTGGATACCGCTCTCGTTTTTCTTCGTGAGAGCACAAAACGGTTTTCCTCTGAAGGTCCCATCCGGCCTTTTCTCAAGAACTTTCCCGACCGAACGTTGCCTTTCATGCACGATTGCGCCGTGGATTCCAACTATCACGTTCGCCGCTGGGCGAGTGAAGGCACACGTCCTTACCTGCCCTGGTGTTCGAGGGCGGATGTCGCACCTGCAGAGATCATCCCTATCCTCGACAAACTCCACGCCGACACAACCCGCTATGTGACACGGTCAGTTGCCAATAACCTGAACGACATCACCAAGATCGAACCCGATCTCGTCATCGATACACTCAAACGTTGGCAGGCTCTGGGTGAACAGGAGGCTGATGAGCTCGACTGGATGACGCGCCATTCCCTGCGCACCCTGTTGAAAAACGACTACCCGGGCGCGTTGGCGATGCAGGGATACACCGACGCCCCCGAAATCACGATCGATGAAGTTCAGGCATCCGCAGTTGTCGGCCTTGGCGAGGACTTCCGGTTCACGTGTCGTCTGGAATCGGGAAAGGAACAGAAGCTCAAGGTAAACCTGAAGATTCACTTTCTTAAAGCCAACGGGAAACACGCTCCCAAGGTGTTTGCAGTAAAAGACAAAGCGTTTTCAGCCGGTGAGCGATTGGAGCTGACCAAGAAACAGACCTTCCGCCCCATGACAACACGAACTCTATATCCCGGAACCCACCATGTGGAACTTGTGGTGAACGGCGTTACCCTGCAGGAACATTCATTCGAATTTACCGGCGAGGCACCCTAGCGGGGAACTCTGGCCACGATTCGCAGTGGCCCCCCGCTGCCACCCCGGATTTTTGTCGGTAACGCAACAACAAACGCTCCCCGTGCAGGCAGCGCTTCGAGGTTGGCAAGATTTTCACACGCCGGGATATTGGCTTTCATCAGCATCACGTGAGCCTCGAAAAACCTCGATCTTCCGGGATCAATACTCGCGGTATCAATTCCTACCGACGCCACGTCGCGCTCAACGAGCAACCCCGCCGCGTCTTCCGCCAACCCGGGAAAGCGCAGATTCAGGGCTCCCATGGCACCCCGGACCGCGGTGCCGAGATACCGCTCTGCGTCTGGCCAGAATGAGGAATACCCCGTTCTGAACAGAACAATCGTGCCGGGCTCTATCACTCCATACAGGCTTTCCCAACGGGTTATATCAGTTGCGCTGATGGCAAGGTTGCGATCGGCCGCCGCCGGCTCTGTGACATCAACCACCACTGCGGATCCAATGAGGCGATCCAGAGGAATCTGTTCTGTCGACTGTCGTCCTTGAGCGAAATGGACCGGGGCATCGATATGTGTACCCCCATGTTCAGCTGCGCTGAAACTGTAGGCGGAGTAGAAGTAGCCGCCTGGGGTGATGCCTTTCGCTTGCTGCACCAGCTGGAACCGATCCCCAGTCGGCCAGAAAACGGCGTCTGACGACAGTTCATGTGTGAGGTCGACCCATACACCCTCGTCCGCAGGTGGTACCGCAACACATCCAGCGAGCAATGCTGCCGTCATCACCGTCACCAATCGGGGGGTTACTCTGTTCATCCGAAACCTCCTCAACGATGTGGTCAATTTCACGATACCTGGGTCCCTTTCGACAAGTTCCGGATGTGCGATATACGTAGGTCATTGATAAATATACTATTTTTCTATGGCTCATTTATTGCATCCATACAGGTGACGTAGCTACTTTTCAGGTCAACATGGATTTCATCAGTGCTGTTTTCACCGGTCTCGGCATGCTCCTGTGTGCATTTATCTGGTTCCTGCCGATTTTGCTCATCGGCACATCAGACCGGACCCAGGGCAAAGAGAAGTTTGCCTGGATCCTGGCCGTCATATTCATCACCTGGTTCGCGTGGGTCTTCTACCTGCTCCTGGCGCCCATACATCAGCCGAGTCGCTACCGTTACCGATAGAGAATCGCGGCTAAAGCCGCTCCTACAGAGATAGCGGGATCTCTCTTAGCCGCGATTGTCCTCTGTGCAATCGTGCAATAATGTGGGCCTTTCCGATGTCCCACAACGATCTCACACAGGGTTCTGTTCCCATATCCCTCGCGCGCCTGACTGCACCCATGGTCATGGGCGTCGCCTCGACCATTCTCGTGCAAACCCTGGAGATGGGTTTCATCGGCCAGCTTTCAACTTCTCACGTTGCGGCTATCACATTTACTTTCCCGCTTACGATGATGATCAGCAGCATTGCGCTCGGCA
>JANQFF010000512.1 GCA_028277965.1 Pseudomonadales bacterium | reverse complement strand
AGTATGATGTGGTACTCCAAGGACAACCAGCGGTTAAGCCGATGGTTGTATCACAGCGGGAGGGGGAAGCATTCAGGGTATGGTCTCCGGATGAGTTCTCACGGTTGAAGCGGGTCCTCATCGGCAGACCGGAGGGAACCAACATGCCGGCTCCCGAACCGGCTTGGCGGTACGATGTTCCTGGTTGCAAGCTACCCAGTTATATGCCTTTTCCCGAAGAAATGGTGGCTGCAGCCAACGAGCAGATGGACTATTTCGTGAAAACGCTCGAAGATCGGGGAATTCTCGTTGACAGAATTCCGATTCTGCCGATGATGATGAACCGTCCGTTCAGTAGTCCCATCGGCTGGGGACAGCATAACATGCACGGAGTCAACAATGTGCGTGACGTAACTTTGGTTCACGGCCACGTCATTGTCGACGCACCAACGGTTCGACGGACCCGCGTTTATGAGCGGTTCAACCTGCGGCCGTACTTCAACCTGCTCGCCAAGGAAGACCCTAGCATGTATCACACGTCAGCTCCCTTCCCGATGCTGACAGATGAAACCTACGACATGAACTACTATCACGACCGGACAGAACGAACTGATGAAGAACAGCGGGAGCTGTTGCTGAAGGCCCAGTTCCAGAATAAAAACGGGGAATTCCCCTGGGAATCCCTATGGGACGGCGCTGACATCTGGAGCCTCGGCAAAGACATGTTCTACCAGCGCTCAGCAGTCGGCAACCATGCGGGCGAAGATTGGCTGGCACGGTTCTGCAGAGAGCACGGATTCCGTTTCCACGCCGTAACGTTTGATACGCCGGTCAACAGTGACAAGCCAACCAACTTCCACCCGTGGCACATCGACGTGAACATGTGTACGCCGCGGCCTGGTCTGGTCATCATCAACGAGGATTGGCCCCCGGTTGATGAAGGGTTCACCCAGCTCTTCAAACAGAACGACTGGGAAGTCGTGGTGGGCGCCCGGCCAACCCGTGTTCACAAGAACGACATTTACCTGACCGGGTTGTACGAGGGTAAATCCTGGATCTCCCTTAACACATTCAGTATTGACGAAAACGTGATGTGCGTGGAAGCCGGCGAAACAGCTTTCATGGAACAGCTCGACAAGCTGGGCGTGGAAGTGGTTCCGATTCCGTACGAAAAGGTGATCCCATTCGGCGGCGCCCTGCACTGCACCACCCTCGATATCGAGCGAGACACCGGCGAGAAGGGCGCGAGAGGGGAATACGAAGATTTCTTCCCGAAC
>JANQFF010000479.1 GCA_028277965.1 Pseudomonadales bacterium | reverse complement strand
TATCCCAGTTGCCGTTGCGGTACCCGTGAAACACAACTTTTGATCCATCGGGCGACAACTGCGGTTCCCTGGCATCGTAGTACGCATCCGTCAGTGCCTGATTCTGCGTTGGGTCGTCACCCAGCAGAAACAACGTGCCCTGCAGGCTGACTACACGTCTGCGCGTGGCCGCATCGACGGTGACCGCAAGGTTGGTGCCTTCTGTCAATGAGGCTGTTACCTGGCGCTGGCCGTACGCCTGCTCATCAACAGTTGCCGGATCGGTTTTTTCGGTTTGTACCGAGGGCTGATCGCCACAAGCCGCGAGGATAAGGGCCGCGACACCACCGACGTACCACGCGCGGGTGTTCATCCTCCGCTGGCTTCGTCAGACGCTTTTCTTAAGTCAGGTGCGTGGTGTGCAGGCATTGCTGCCTGCCCTTCTGCTTCCTGAGCCATTGCCTCAACAGCCTTCTCGTTCTGCATGATCTTGGCCATGATGGCTTCACCTGCCCGGTCAAAAGACTCTCGGTTTTCAATGACGTACTGTTGGGATTCCCTGTAGCCATCCAGCATCCCATTGACCTCAGGCATCACGTAGCGGGCGACCATGTCCCAGCTGCGAAGCGTCGCTTCCCGGTTGGCCCAGTCGTGTGCGAACCCTATAACGGTTCCGAATCCACCCGTCAGTGCAATCATGTCTTTGATCGCTTTGATGAGATCGTCCGGAGTACCGATGATGGCCCCACCACCTTCCACACCCGCTTCTTCGACGGCAGCTTCCGGCGAATCGTAGGCTTCAGCGCCCGGACGCATGAGCGTTCCCACCGTGTACTCGTTGTGCCATCTGTAAAGACCGTGTTTTGCTTCTTCCCGGGCCTGTTCTTTCGTTTCGGCGATGTGCCAGGACATAACTACCCGCCAGTTGTCCCTCGAGACCGAGTTTCCGTGTTCAGCGGCTGCGTCCTCAGCGAAACCCCACTGCGTAGGCAATGCCTGCAGACCCGCGGAAGACATCGAGCCAATTGAGAGCACCCCGGTACCGTGTTTTCCGGCCAGCGTCATGCCCGACGGGCTGATCATGGAAGCCACAGCAAACGGCATGTTTTCCTGCAAGGGAAGCAGCTGCAGACGGGCATCTTTAAGCGAGAACCATTCGGATTCGAAGTCGAAACGATCCTCCCCGGCCAGCAGACGGCGTATGACGCCAATGGCTTCGTCCTGCCGGTCTCTCTGCACCATCGGATCAATCCCCAGCGTATACGCATCGGAAGGGAGCGCTCCGGGTC
>JANQFF010000427.1 GCA_028277965.1 Pseudomonadales bacterium | reverse complement strand
CCCGAAGCGGAGATGATGATCATGGGGTCCTCACGCTCGTTGAGCTGCTTAGACTCATCAACGGAGCGCACGTAAGTGAGCATGTCGAAGCCCAGGGCTTCCCGATGTTTGTCAGATGCCACCCACTGTTGCGCCTCCTCGTCGAAACATTCGGGGTGCGCCCGGAAAACATCGGAGACGTTGACCGCTAAGGGGCTGTCCACGAACACGGGCACTTCTGGGATACTGCGCTCGTCCATCATGCGGTGCAGGCAGTAGACCAGTTCCTGCGTGCGCCCCACAGCGAAAGCCGGAATGATGACTTTGCCGCCGCGGCTCAGGGTGCGGTTGACAATATCCATCAACTGTTCGTAGGCTCTGTCATACGGGGGGTGAGGCTTGTATCCGTAGGTGCACTCCATCAGCAGATAGTCGGCCTCCTCGGGCATCTCCGGTGGGCGGATGAGCGGTAGATTCGGTCTGCCGATATCTCCGGAGAACCACATACGCACTTTACGGCCCTGCTCTTCGATGTCCAGCGAAACGGCCGCTGACCCCAGGATGTGCCCGGCCTCTCTGAATTGCACCTCCACACCGGGAAGGGGTGTGAATGCCCGATTGTAGCCTTCCATCTGGAATAGGCTGGCAGCCTGGGCGGCATCTTCGCGCGTGTACAACGGCTCGACTGGCGGCTCGCCGCGTTTTGCTCGTCTTTTTCTCACGAAGGCCGCGTCGTATTCCTGGATGCTGCCCGAATCTTCCAGCATGATTTTGGACAGGTGCGTGGTCGCGTTGTGCGCGTAGATCGGACCACTGAAGCCGCTCTTCACCAGATTGGGCAGGTTTCCGCTGTGATCGATGTGTGCGTGGGACAGGATGACCGCGTCCAGCTTCGCGGGGTCAAAGCGGAAGCTGCGGTTGCGCTTCTCTGCCTCCGCCCGGCGACCCTGGTACAGCCCGCAGTCCAGCAGCAGCTTATGGCCGTTAACTTCAAGCAGGTGCTGCGAGCCCGTCACCGTCTGGGCCGCGCCTAAAAAACTCAATCGCATTCTGAC
>JANQFF010000310.1 GCA_028277965.1 Pseudomonadales bacterium | reverse complement strand
GCTTCGAGTTCACCAGCGAGCCTTTCGTAATCTCGGAGTCACTAACCGTGACCAACACTCCGGTGCCGGCGGGTGGATTGGTCCAGTTTGAGTTTGACGGGTTCGAGCCAGGCGCCGAGGTGACGGTGTCTGTTGCTGAAGAGCCCACGCTGGCTACGACCGCTGTCGCCGATGGGACCGGCGCTGGATCTGGCACGCTGGCCGCTCCCGGAACTGATGGCATATACACGCTGCAGGCGGAAGATACTTTCGGCAATTCCGCGTCGAGCCTGTTTGAAGTCACCGCGCCCGTCGGTGTAAGCATCTCAGGTGACCTGGCGCTGCAGGCCGTGTCACCGGCAGATGAAGCAGCCGCGTTACTGGTGCTGGTACCGAAGGTTCATCTGATAGATCCGGCGACAGGACAACCGGTTTCTACCGCGGACGTGAGCAGCGATGGGTCTTTCGAGTTCACGAGCGTTAGCCCGGGCACCTATGACGTTGGTGCGAGCGCGCCAGGGTTCCTCACGGCACTGCTCGAAGACCTGGTTGTCGGTAGCGCCGATATCGGGCTCACAGATCTTGAGTTGAGTGCGGGGGATGTCTCTGGCGACAACGCGGTGGCAGGTGCCGATATCTCGGTGGTGGTTGCCGGGTTCGGACAGTCCGTTTCGCGATGTTCATCTGCCGACGCAACGTGTGACGGCTTTATCTCGGGTGCCGACATTTCGGTGGTGGTGAGCAATTTCGGCAAGATAGGTCCTACATCCTGGTAAGAGCACATTAATAACCAGTTAAAAACAGGTCTGAAAACCGCAAAGGGCTTTGACCGACCAGCGTTGAGATGGTACGAACAGTGCCCGCAAATGAATACAAATTAGTCGTACTTCGTTGCTACATTGCTTTTGCATGTTTTGCCGGTAGCTGTGGCTTATCGCATCCGCAACCTGCATCCGAATGAATAAGAGGAATAAATGCGCATAGGGAACCTGCCGATCAAAAGAATCGCATATCCGGTGGCCGTTGTAGCCATCCTTGCGATCGCTCTTGCCTGGCTGGCGCCTACACCTCCAACAGGTGCGCAGAGCACGGCGACTGTTCAATTCGATCCCGCTTCTATATCGCTGGACGTCGGGCAAACCAGGACGGTGACGATAGGCGTTTCGGGACTGCCGTTGTCTGCCGACACAGTTCAGTTCCTGATATCGGAATCAGGGGCTGATTTCACGATCTCTGGCGCTTCTTGTATCGGCGTTTTTAGCAGCGGGTTCCTGCTCGGCCCGAATGACGTTTCAGGTGATACCTCCGTGGCCTGTTCTCAGATAGGAGGCGCCTCGGGTTCGGATGGAGATGCCATTTCCTTCGACTTGACTCGGAACACAGCGGGAAGCGGCACCCTCGGTCTTGGCCTCGAGGTTGGCGGTCCGTTCGGCACTTCATACTTCGAAGGCGGATCGCAGGTGGAGTTCGCCAGCAGAGGTGGACTTTCGATTGATGGCCCCTCTGATGCGCATCTATTCTTCGATCCCGATGCCTTGAGCATTCCGCTCGGCCAGACCCGAAGCACCACCGTTCGTGTAGCGGGTCTGCCGAACGGAACCGACACCGTTCAGGTCTTGCTCCGGCAGACGAGCACCGCGGGCGGAACGTTCACTTATTCCAACTTCGCATGCGCTGGTCTATT
>JANQFF010000123.1 GCA_028277965.1 Pseudomonadales bacterium | reverse complement strand
TCAGCAGAACTACGCTCAAACGCAGTGCGGTCATGTTTACCCCTCCAGTTATGTCCGTTGTGTGGTTACCCACCAGCGGATTTACTACTTATATCGCCGCCCATAAACATAGGTGTTGATATAACTTTATGTTATGACGCCCCTATCCATGCGTCACGTATACAAGCATCCTGCAAAAATAATTCGGATGCAAACCGTAGTTCTCCCTATATATGGAAGACGAACTCTGCGAGGACAAAAATGGGCTACTCATAGTGGACAGCCCGTGCCATAGTTAAAGGTTCAATTGACATCCCGGATAGTGGTGCAGACCGACAGTTCAGCACACATTGCGGACGCCTGGTATCTCGTTGCCAACCGCAACAACCTGACGATCAAGATTCTCAACACCATTACAGTCGGTGAAGCGGAGAACGGCTTGCTGGTGCTCGACTCACGCGTGGACAGCGAGCGCTGGTTTACGCTGGAAGTGGATCCTTCGGGGTGTCTCAACGTCATCTACCAGGATCCTGGATGCAGGATGATTTGTCCGGAACGATGGGTCATGGACACTGCGGGTGCCGTTCTCCCGCGTTGCACGTTGCTCGCTTTGCCGAACAACCAGCTGTACGTGAGCCAGCAGCTTCTGCGTGGTGTCGTGGAACAACATGTTGATGTCGAACGGATCGAGAACGCTCCGGGTGCAGATATCTCACCGGTTCCGGAGCCGGTACCTGTTGAAACCAGTGTTGTTCCAGAGCAGGAGCCAGAGACAGAGACGGAACCGGAAACAGCCCAAGTCGAAACAGCCGAACCTGAAACAGTTGAACCCGTTGCGGCGGTGGAAACCGGGGCTGAAGACGTTGTCTCCGAGACTTCGGAATCCGTACACGATGATAACGAGCGGGTCGCTGCCGCCCTGAATGAAATTGTGCTCACCGAAGATGTGCTCGAACGGATGTTGAGCGCTCTTGAAGCTGAGGATGCCGAGCAGCTTTCCCTGGACATGACCTCGGAAGTGCTCGGTGAGGCATTGCCGGATGACAACATACCGCTGTTGCAGGATGTGGCGGACGTTTATGTTGTTGCGCCGGTCCCGCAGCTACCACCTGCTCCCCAGGAGCACCAGGAGCACCAGGAGCACCAGGGGCAGGAGAAATCGGTGGTAGGTGCTCCGGTCTCCGAGCCAGAAGAGCAGGACCTGTTAACAACGTCTCGGCTCACCTCGCCCCCCCTCCAGGCGCGCGATGCACATAGAACATCACGGCCGTTCATTGTGGCAATGGGTGTTGTGCTGCTGTTGTTCGGCGCTGTCTGGGCTGGTCTCGGGTAGCGCCTTCGGGTGACCACAAACTTTGACCGCGCGGCAGCCTTTTACGATGAAACACGAGGTCTGCCCGAAACCACTCTGAATGACCTCGTCGACAGGATCACCAGGGCACTTCATGGGATTGATGAGGTGCTGGAGATTGGTGTGGGTACAGGCAGGATAGCCATACCGCTGAGCGAACGCGGGTTTTGTATTTCTGGAATCGACGTATCGGAACAGATGCTGGCAGTTCTCACAGCAAAGTCGTCCGCTGTGAAGGCCCGGTTGGCGGATGCCACGGAATTGCCATTCGAAGCAGATAGTTTTGGTGCGGTACTCGCAGTTGATGTTTTCCACCTGCTGTCGGAATGGTGTCGCGTTGTGGACGAAATTGTCCGTGTTCTTCATCCGGGGGGCAGGATTGTGCTCAGTAAGTTTGCTGTGCTCGACGATCCGACCGCTGTCCTCCAGCAGAGGATATTCGAGGAGGCGGGTACACAGCCTCGCCGTGTTGGCGTGGAAATCACCGATGTCCTGGCTGACCTTAAAAACCGTTTTGGGACGAAGAGTTCGGAGGTTGCTTCGATACCGTACATCACCACAACCACTCTCAAGCAGGAGTTGGACGATCTTCGAGCAGGCACCTGGTCCCGATACTGGGAAATGCCGGACGACCTTCGGGCCCGTGTTGCGGACAGCCTCGAGGATGAACTTCGAAGCACCGGCGCGGAGCTTGCGAAGCCGGTTGGTATCGGGATGAGCCTGGTTGTCCTCATGGCCACACTGGTCTAGTCGCGTCGCTTCCTATAGACGGGACAACCCGCTAGAATCCGCCCCCCGCTGTGGGGGTAATTCATAGGCGCGTAGCTCAGTTGGTTAGAGCGCTGTCTTGACATGGCAGAGGTCGGCGGTTCGAATCCGCCCGCGCCTACCAAGTATTTGAATAAGAAGGCTTTCGCCCGCGTCTACCTATTTCTTTTGATTGGGAGAGCGCTGTCTTGAGGGCAGAGGTCGGCGCAGTGCGACTGCCGGTTGAATCCGCCCGCGCCTACCAAG
>JANQFF010000082.1 GCA_028277965.1 Pseudomonadales bacterium | reverse complement strand
CCGATGCCACCCTCACGTTGCCTTTGAGGTCGAGAATATTGCCTTTCACTACGTCCAGGCCGACCCCTCGGCCCGACACCTCGCTGATCGTTCGACTGGTGCTGAACCCGGGTTTGAAAATCATGTCCGCCAGCGCCTCATTGCTCATACCGGACGTGTCCGTGTCGGGTTGATGCGATGCAACGGATTCGCGAATCGATTCATAATCGAGGCCGGCGCCATCATCCGAGACGCGAATAACGACCTGGTTTCCCTGATAGGCCGCTTCCATGCGCACCGTGGCAATATCCGGCTTTCCGGCGGCCCTGCGGACAGCCCTGGATTCGATACCGTGGTCAACGGCGTTGCGTAACAAATGCATCAGGGGGTCAGCCAGCTTTTCCCAAACCAGTTTATCCAATTCGGTGTGCTCCCCCTGGACAACGAAATGGACCTTTTTATTGACCTGGGCAGCGGTTTCGCGAACGGTGCGACGCATGCGGTTGACAATGGTCGACATGGGCGTCATGCGAATGCGCATGGTCTTCTCATGCAATTCGCTGAGCAGAACTCGCAGCCGGTTCAAGTAGGCATCGAATCCACTATAGATATCGGATAGTTGTTGACTGATGGTGTTGACATCGACGGCCGTTTCGCTCAGCGAACGAATAATGAGATTCAACTCCGAGTATCGATCCAGCTCCAGCAGATCGAAGTCCGAGAAGGCGGATGAAGACGCTCCGGCAGCGGCAGAAGGCGTGTCGACAATGGCAGGCCCCGAACCCAGGCGCTGGATGGCCTTGACCTCGTATCCCATCTCCAAATCCCTGGCCGTTCTTCTCAGCCGTACACGTGCCCGGTCCACCTCTCCGATAAGACCGCCCAAACCGTCCATATCCTGATCAAAGGCGCTCAGTGCGATAGTCAACTCCCCGCCCAGATTGGCCAGGGATTCTATCTTGGCCATATCGACACGCAGGGTCCTGGGGTTGCCGATACCGACATTGGATGAATTGGGACCACCCCCCTTGGCAGCCGTGAATACCGTTGGTGCTTCCGCTTCATCGGCCAGTTCTTCCGCTGTAACTTCAGGCAACGTTCCGTACGCGTCTTCGATCGAGGTGAGTGCATCAGTATCCGCTGCACCAGTGCCGATGATCTGTTTGAATTCAGTTCTCAGTCGATTTGTCTGGTCAGGGTCAACCGCC
>JANQFF010000056.1 GCA_028277965.1 Pseudomonadales bacterium | reverse complement strand
CTGAAGTTCATGTACGACCGCATTGAAGATTCCTCCGGCAAGCGAAGCTGGTTGACCACTGCGGCGGCCTTTAACGCCGGATTGAGCAAGATAGAACGCAGGACGGAGACATATGGCACCGTGAACTATTGGGACCTGAAACTTCCGGTGGAAACGGAGGATTATGCTCCACGATGGATAGCGCTGGTCGTTATCGATGCCAATCGCCGGTACTATGATTTGGTTCTTCCATCCATTCCGCCAATCGACTTTGATTCGTTACATGATGTGCAGCTGGCAAAGGATCTTTCCGTATCACTACTCGCTGCACTGACCCATTCGTCGGTGAAATTCATTCGCTGTATCAACGGTAGTCTCCCCCTGCGGAAAGATGCATTCTCCGCGTCGCGGCCATCGTCTGTGGTCACGCACACTATCCACATACCCTCAGGCTGCGCTTCATCTCTCATCAGGGAGCTGAAGTCCCGAGCATACATCAGCGAAGAGGAGGCGAAGCGACTGAATGGCGCACGAGTTTCAGGATGACAGTGGTTGATGGCAGTGCGCATGCGTGGTACGTAACGCACGCGGGGTGCTGATGTTTCGTTCCTCTCACTGCATCGACCCCGGTATGACGCAGGAAACCTACCGAACGAGGGACTATATGTCATGAAATGTTGTGCTTTGGTAACTGCCGGTGGGACGGGAACACGGATGGGCTCGGACGTTCCCAAGCAGTACTTGGAACTGGCCGGCGTCCCTATTCTTGCTCGAACCGTTGCGGCATTCCATGAGCACGAGCAGGTACATTTTATCGTTGTGACGGTCCCCCCGGGTGACGAAGAGAGGTGCAGCCGAGACATCGTGGGACGGTACGGTCTGAGTAAGGTGAGAGAAATCGTAGCCGGAGGTGCTACCCGCCAGGAGTCGGTCTACAATGGGCTGCAATTCGCCCAAGGGGCTGACCTGGTGGCTATACACGATGGAGCCCGGCCCCTCGTCAGCCCGGAAATCATATCAAAGACTATCCTTGCGGCCGGGGCATCGGGAGGAGCCCTGGCCGGGGTGCCGGTCGGCGAGACGGTCAAGCGGCAGCGTGGATCGCACCTGGAAACCATTCCCCGAGGCGATCTGTGGCTCGCACACACGCCTCAGACATTCAGGACCGAGCTCATCGTCCAAGCTCACAGAGAAGCGATGGACGATGGTTTCGCCGGCACTGACGACGCTTCACTCGTTGAACGTCTCGGTCATCCCGTGACCATGGTCAACGACTCCCCGAGTAACATCAAGATCACTACCCCTGAAGACCTGGCCGTCGCACGGTTCCTCTTCGAGCGATCGTGAACTATCCAATGAAAGGATGCCCGCCGGAACCGGCTGCCTTTATTCGTCAGGTCGTTACCAAGGAACCGCCGTCGACATAGATAGTTTGGCCCGTAATGTAACCGGCGGAGTCGGAAACCAGAAAGATTACCGCGCCGATAA